>JBAPOI010000623.1:0-1710 GCA_049279555.1 Candidatus Sulfotelmatobacter sp. | reverse complement strand
CTACGCACGCCGCTCAACGACATCTTAGGCTACACCGAACTGATGGCGGACGGCATCTACGGCCAACTGCCGGAAAAGACGATGGGCGTGCTGAAAAGGCTTGAGAGCAACGGCAGGCACCTGCTTGGCTTGATCAATGACGTGCTTGATCTGTCGAAGATCGAGGCTGGCCAACTCGTACTCGATCTGTCCGATTATTCTCTTGAGGATATTGCCCAAACCGTCCGCAGCACGCTTGATCCGCTGGCTGCTGACAAGAAGCTCGCGTTCAAGGTCGAGATGGCTCCCAAACTGCCACCCGGCCACGGTGACGGGCGGCGCTTGGCGCAGGTCGTGATCAACCTCGTCGGCAACGCCATCAAGTTCACCGACACCGGCGAAGTGGTCATCAAAGCCACCGCGCCCGATGGCTCATTCCATCTCTCGGTCTGTGACACCGGGCCGGGCATCTCCGCAGCCGACCAGGCAAAACTGTTTCAGGAGTTCCAGCAGGCCGACAATGCGATCACCCGCAAGAAGGGCGGCACCGGCCTGGGGCTCGCCATTTCCAAGCGCATCGTCGAGATGCACGGGGGCAAAATCTGGGTCGAGTCCCAGCTCGGCGAGGGCTCGACGTTTTCACTCACACTGCCCGTCGTCGTCGAGCAGCAAGTCAACTTGGAACCAAACTAGCCGGCACTAGCCGGCACTTGTCGGCGCAGACTATACTGTTTTCCCCTCGAATTTGCTGCAGTGCGTGAGGCCGTTCCTGGCCCAGAGCGGCACTTAATGCGGCGCAGCGGTTTGGTCGCTGTTGGGTGAAAAGCGGACATCGCGCACCATCACAAGGCAGTCGCTCCTTAGGCAAATGGACATGACGGCCGGATTCGTTTTGATTCAGGACAGGGCAACCACTCCTAGACCTGTTATGGTGACGAACATCAATGGCGGAGCGCTCCATGAGGCGACGCGAATTTATTTCGGTGTTCGGAGGTGCAATTACTTGGTCTCTCACAGCATACGCGCAGCAGGCCGTAAAAAATCCTCGCATCGGCTTGCTCTCGCCGTTCTCACCATCTGATACAGCGGCTTGGCATCAAGCGTTCCTTCGTGGGCTTGGCGACCTCGGCTGGATTGACGGCAAGAATATTAACGTTGAATACCGTTATGCGGACGGCCAAAATGAACGACTTCCCGAGCTCCTCGCCGATCTCTTACGGCTTAAGGTTGATGTCATCGTCACTGCCGTGACCAACGATACGCTGGCCGCGAAACGCGCCACCATTGACATACCAATCGTAATGGCGGCTGCCGGCGATCCGGTGGCAACGGGCATTGTTCAGAGCCTATCGCGACCAGGCGGCAACGTAACCGGGTTGTCGCAAATGAACACAGACTTGAGTGGGAAACGACTGGAGCTTCTTAAACAGATTGCTCCCAACATTTTGTCTGTAGCCGTGCTTCTGAATCCGGATGACCCAATTTCTGTACTCGGCTTGAACGAATTCCAGCTGGCCGCACCGAAGCTTGGAATCGAGGTGCGCTCATGGGACGTTCGGAACACGACCGAACTTGGTGCGGCCCTCGACGACGTGGCGAGTGCACGTATGAATGCCATCGCCATCATGCCAAATCCAGTATTCGTGATCAATTTGAGGCGCATTGCGGATTTTGCGTTACAGAAGCGACTGCCCTCGATCTTTCACCTGCGGGAATTCGCTGCTGTCGGAG
>JBAPOI010000622.1:0-16645 GCA_049279555.1 Candidatus Sulfotelmatobacter sp. | reverse complement strand
GATCGTAGTGGATACTTCGTTAAGCGTCGTGGCATCCAATGCCGAGGTGTTGCAAATTCTTACCTTTCCAGATCAGCCAGAAAAAATTAATAACCTCGATGCCTGGCTCGCTAATAAGGTGCGTTGCAACCTACTGGAAAGACGCTCGCGGTCCGGGTTGGTCGGTGAGTTTCAGTCGGCCAGACGCACCTATGTTTGCCGTTCCTTTCCGCTGGATGTGGCGGTGGACCATAAGAACGGTTCGAACGGAGGGCTGCTGGTGGTGATGCTGGAAAGAAAAAGTAACGAAGCGGTCACCATTGCGGAGATCTCCGAGCGCTTTGGCTTGACAGCGCGCGAACAGGAAACGGTGCAATTCCTGCTGGAGGGCTTCACCAGCAAGGAAATCGCCCAGCGGATGAAGATCAGTCCTAATACCGTAAAAGCATTTATTCGGCTGGTAATGGTAAAGATGAGCGTTTCGACCCGTTCCGGGATTATTGGCAAGATCGTGGGTCCGAGGGCGTGAAGTCGGCTTGCAGCAAGGGTTTCAACGGGGTTAATGAGATTGGGTTAGTGTATTTGGGGACTTGTGACGACGCGAATTTCAGGTAGAGTACCGGATGCGCCACGAAAGCCGAGCATAACCCCTCCCCAGCTTGGCGGCGTAAATCCAAGGAGGACAATAATGCGTCGAACCACAATGCTCGTAGTCTGTGCGCTCGTACTGGCACTCTCTGCCGGTTACGCGGCAGCAATCACTCCCGGTCCTGACACCCTGAAGGTCGATTATTTCGCGAACGCCAACACCGCTGGCGCTCCCGATGGGACAACCCGCATCACCAATCCTGGCACGGCCGGTGGTAGCCTCTGCGCTGCTATCTTCGTGTTCGATCCGAACCAGGAACTGTCTGAGTGCTGCAGCTGCTTTGTGAGTCCCGATGGTCTGCGTACACTTTCCGTGAACACCGACCTGACCGGCAACCCGCTGACTGGCGTAGTTCTGAGCACCGGCGTGGTCAAGATCGTTCCGATCCCGACCCGCGGTGGCGTTTGCCCAGCCTACCCGACCAGCCTTGCTCCGACCGCTTCGGTTCGCAGCTGGGGAACTCACATTCAGAACAGCAACTTCACGATCACTGAGACCGCGTCGCAAGATGCCACCCTCAGCGCCGCTGAAGTTTCGCGTCTCCAGGGCCAGTGCTATGCCATTCAGCTTGATGGCAGCGGCAGGGGCCAGTGCACCTGCGGAACGGGCGACTAGTTCCGTAGCTTAACCAGATCAGGCTGGCCGAACCTGGCTCCGCTTGGTTTTTTGAAGACCGGCTCGCCAGATAGCGAGTTCATCCGCATTCTGGCGAGCCACTATAATGAGTTTTGTCTTAAATCCAAATGAGATGGGGGATCTCATGTCAGTTTCAGGAAAGGTTCTACAGTTTGGCTTGGGCGCCGCACTGGCGTTACTAAGCACAGGAAGCGTATTTGCTCAGGCTGGCAGCGAAGTAGTGGCCAATGTCGGCGGAGTAAAAGTAACAATGGCGGAGCTCGAACAGGAAGAGTCGGCCAAACTCTTATCGGCACACTACACCTACTACCAAGCGGAACAGAAGGCGCTGGACGCACTCATCGACAAAAGATTGCTCGAGCAAAAAGCCAAGAGCGAAGGTCTCACTCTCGATCAGTTGATTGACCGCGACATCAAATCGCAAGTTAAAGATCCAAGCGAAGACCAGATGAAGGTCTACTACGAAGGAGTCGAGACCGACCAGCCCTTTGAGGCGGTGCGGCCAAAAATCCTGGAGAAGATTCGCGAACTGCGCACCAACAAGTTGCTCGCGGTTTACGTAAAAGCACTGCGCGCGTCGACCGATGTCTACGTCACTCTCGCTCCCCCAAGCGCAACGGTAGATACCAAGGACGCGGAGAAAATTGGTCCGGAGAAGCCGGCCGTAACCTTGGTCGAGTTCGCGGACTATGAGTGCCCGTACTGCCAGAAGGTGGCCGCTGACCTCAAGAAGTTGCAGGCCGATTTTGGCGATAAGGTCACATTCACTTACAAGGACTTCCCGCTGCCCATGCACGCGCGGGCGGAGAAGGCTGCGGAAGCGACCCGCTGCGCCGGCAAACAGGGCAAGTTCTGGGAGTTCCACGACGAGTTGTTCCGTAGCAAGGGACTCGAGATGGAACAGCTTAAAACAGAAGCCCGGAACCTGAAGCTAGATGGCGCCGTGTTCGACAAGTGCCTGGACTCAGGCGAGGAAGCCGCGGTTGTTGAAAAAGATCGTAAGGAAGGTATACGGCTGGGATTAAACGGCACGCCCAGCTTCTTCATCAACGGTCATTTCATGAGTGGGGCACTGGACTATGCCACACTGCGTCAAGTTGTGGAGCAGCAGTTATCGGCTCCGCCACAGGGTGCAGGCAGCGCGGGGAAGTAAGTTGTAACAGCCCACCCCCCAATCACCCGCACGTCTGAACCCGAGGCCCAAATCAACGTATTTGGGCCTTTTTATTGGTGGTGCAAGGTGTTCGAATGGTGGGAACTCCGCCGGGATGGTTGCGATCCTTAAATTGGACTACGCCAAATGGGCTATTGCTAATTTAGTAGAGTCCGCAGTAAGCTGGCCGAGCCTTAACGCTGCCAAAGCGGTTCCACTCCCCCGCAGTTGTTAAAGGCGATGCTCCCCTCAGAATTTACTCCCCTGTAAGTGCGGTTTTCTGTTTTTCGGCAGCATTGTGCTCCCAGATGCTTCGCGTCTATTACAGCCTTCGCGGCACTCATACGTCGTCGGCGGAAACAGATAAACGAGCTGTTTGGCCGCAGTGTGCGCGGCTCTCATCCTGGAGATTAAAGAAATTGTTGAGGTGTTTCATGGCTATGCCCACGCTCGCGGGACTTGTGCTTTATCTGTTGTCTGGGGCTCTGCTAACCCACGGGCAATTCCTCGAAGCGCCGCAATATCCTACCGGAACGAACCCTCAGGCGATGGCGGCTGGGGACTTTAATGGTGACGGAAACCTCGATTTTGCGGTGGCGAACTCGACTGCGAACACAGTCAGCGTGCTGTTGGGCAACGGCGATGGCACCTTTAAGACTGCAGTCTCCTACACAACCGGGAGCATTCCCAAGGGTATCGCGGTGGGGGACTTCAATAACGACGGTCATCTCGATATAGCGGTGACGAACTCTGGTAGCAATACCGTAAGCATCCTTCTAGGAAACGGTGACGGCACCTTTCAGGCCAAGAAGGATACAGCGACGGGAAACGGGCCCCAAGGCGTCGCAGTGGGTGACTTTAACGGTGATGGAAATTTTGACTTGGTAGTGGCCAACACCAGCGACGGAACCGTGTGGGTACTTCTCGGCAAGGGCAACGGTACGTTCAATGCGCCGACACATTACAACACTGGAACCGGTCCTGTTTCAGTCGCCGTGGGAGACTTCAATAACGACGGCATTCTGGATCTGGCTGTCGCGAACGATAACAACACTCTCGTATCCGACGTCAGCGTGTTTCTGGGAAATGGAACCGGCGGTGTCGGGAATGGCACGTTCCAGAATCAGTTCCAGTTTACGGCGGGCTTAAATCCAGTTTCGATTGCGGTCGGCGACTTTAATGGTGATGGCAACCTTGATATCGCGGTCGCAAATGAAGCGGGCAACACGGTCAGCGTACTCTTGGGCAAAGGGAACGGCGGCTTTCAAACCCATGTGGATTACCCCACCGCTCCCTTCCCTACCGCCGTAACCGTGGCCGACTTCGATGGCGATGGCAATCTGGATTTGGCGGTATCGGCGGGAGACGGGAATGCCATCAGCGTTCTCTGGGGAGTGGGGGACGGCACTTTCGAGGGCCAACTCAATGCCGGCACTGGGAACATTCCCTATTCCGTAGTAGCAGGAGATTTCAACAACGACCATATTTACGACCTGGCTGTTGTGAATTCCGGCGGGAATAGCGTGAGTGTGGTCTTGAGCAGCGGCAAGAGCAGAACCTTTCAGGCGCGCACGGACTATCCGGCAGGTGCAACCCCCGGCGCAGTGGTGAAGGCCGACTTTAACGGAGATGGTATTCCGGATTTGGCGGTAGCGAACAGTAGCGCGGGAACGATCACCATCCTTCTCGGGAATAAAGACGGTTCATTCCAGGGACCGCTTCAATACTCGAGCGGCACTACGAACCCCTCCGCGTTGGTGGTGGGTGATTTCAATGGCGATAAAAAGCCCGATTTGGCAATCGCGAATGACAATACGCCTGGCACCGTCAGCATCATGTTAGGAAATGGAGACGGCACCTTTCAGTCTCCTACGACGTTTACGGTCGGCAGTCAGCCAGTTTCGATTGCCCAAGGACTCCTCAATGCCAACACCAATCAGGATCTGGTGGTGGCCAATTTCCTCAGCAACTCGGTGAGCGTGCTGCTAGGCAATGGCGACGGCACCTTCAAATCCGCAGTCGCTTACACCGTTGGCACGGGTCCGGTATCAGTCGCGCTGGCGGACGTCAACGGAGATAAGAAGCTCGACCTGATTGTCGTAAATGAGACCAGCAATAATGTCAGCGTGCTGCTGGGCAAAGGCGATGGCACCTTTCAGGCCCAACAAACTTACCCAACCGGCACCGGTGGCATCCCTCTTGCGGTAGCGGTACAAGACTTCAACAAAGATGGCAATCTTGATCTGGCCGTGGCGGACTCTCGAACCCAGAATGTCAGCGTGCTGTTGGGCAACGGTGACGGAACCTTTCAAGCAGCCGCGATCTATCCCGCCGGCGCGAATCCATCTTCCATCGTCGCCGCGGATTTCAATGGCGACGGTAATTATGACCTCGCGTTGGCGAGCACTCCTCTGGGCAGCTCTGCCGGAAACGCGGTCAGCCTGTTGCTGGGGAATGGCGACGGCACCTTCGGCTCTCCCACGCTCTTCGGAACCGGATGGCTGGGATCCTCCGCGGCGGTTGGAGACTTCAACGCGGACGGAGCTGTAGACCTCGCGGTGGCCAATGGCTCCAGCAACACGGTCAGTGTGCTGCTCAACACTCGTGGCACTGTCATCAACATCGAGTCTTCGACGTCCGCAGCGGCCTTCGGCCAGCCGGTTACATTTATCACGAGCGTCTCGGGAAGCGTGTCGAATGGCGTGATGCCTACCGGTACCGTGACCTTGCAGAGCGGAGGCACCGCCCTTGGTTCCGGGACGCTGATAAGCGGGCAGGTATCGGTTACGACATCGGCTCTGCCCGTGGGTTCGGACACAATTACGGCGCTTTATTCCGGAGACGCCAATTATCAGCCGCACGGAGGCGTTACATTCACTCAGCAAGTCAACCCGGCGGGTACGACCACGCAGCTCGCTTCCTCTGCGAATCCTTCCGCACCCAATGAGTCCGTCACTTTCACCGCCACGGTTTTTTCAAACACCAGCGGCGCTCCGACTGGTAGCGTGACCTTTATGAACGGGAACGCCACGCTCGGCAGCTCTGCCCTAAATGGCAGCGACGTCGCCACATTTTCGACCTCTTTCGCAGCCTTGGGGACGAACAGCATCACTGCTGTCTACAGCGGGGACCCCAATTTCAACCCGAGCACTGCAGGTTTGAACCAGGTTGTAGTAGACAACACCAGCACCACATTGACCGCAAATCCCAGCACCGCGAACCTGAATCAAATTGTGACATTCACCGCAACCGTCAGTTCGGGAGGAACTGGGAGTCCTACGCTCAGCGGCACAGTCACATTCAGTGACGGAACGACTACGATTGGCACGAGCTCGCTGAATGCCAATGGAGTCGCGACATCCGCGACATCTACTCTGACGGTCGGAATGCACACTATCACGGCCGCCTACGGCGGAGATGCGAACAATCTCGCCAGCACAAGTAGTACAACTGTGACGATCAGTGGGGCGGCACCTAGTTTCAGCTTCTCACCTCTGCCGACACTATCGCCCGCATCGATTGCTCCGGGTTCGTCGTCCACGGCAACTATCACCATCACTCCGGCAGGCGGCCTCGACCCGTCGACGGTGAAGCTGACTTGCAGCGTCTCTCAAACCGGGGTTCCCGCACCCACATGTACGATGGAAGCGATCTCGGTGACGAATAACGTCGGCCAGGCGACGATCACGGTTTCGACCACTGGGCCGCAGGCGGCGCTCGCCGCACCGGCTGGTGTGCGCGGTTCGGGCACGCTGTTCGCGATTGGCCTGCTGGTCCCGGCGATGTTGCTGGGAGGCGCTGGGCTGAACAAGCCGAACCAAAGAAAACTGCTGGGCTTCTGCGTTGTCTTCCTAGTGCTTAGCGGATGTCTATTTCAGGTGGCGTGCAGCAGTAGCGGCAGCCAGACGACAACCACGACTACGCAGCCGTCCACGCCAGCGGGCAAGTATACCGTGACGATTAGCGGCACGGCGAACGGAGTACAAAACCCGCCTCTGCCAATTCCGCTGACGCTCACGGTGCAATAACGGCGACGGATTACCGCTGCAAGTTCGGCGCCAGATGATCTTAATGGCGCGTTTTGAAGAGCCCTCGCCAACACTTGCTGGGAAATGGGTTTGTGTTCCGTCGTGCGAGCATCGTACAATACGAATGCAACGGATCAGGATAGAAGCCGGCATGATCGCGACGCTTTCCCCGGCCTTTCTGTACTCCAATCACTTCGAACAACTGGATTTCTAGAATTTCATGATCATACTCGTCACCATCATCCACGTTCTCGTCTGCTTATTTCTGATTGTTGTTGTGCTGCTCCAGAGCGGCAAGGCCGGGGATATTTCGGCTGCATTCGGCGGACAGGGCAGCCAGGCCGCCTTCGGGCCGCGGGGCGCGGCCACGGCGCTCTCCAAAGCGACCACTATCTCGGCCGTTCTCTTCATGCTGACCTCGGTAACGCTCTCCATCTACGCCACGAAACATGGAGCGTCGAACTCGGTGTTGCAAGGGGTGAAGTCGGCTCCGCTGAAGTCGCAGCCGGCAACACCGCCGCAAAATCAGCCCGGGGCTCCAACGCAGAAATAAATAAGGGTTACGGAAGCTTGCCAGCCGCCAGGTCCCTCACCAGCGATGCGTCGGCTTCCAGGAAGTCGTAGGACGGCAGATCCTTGGGAACTGCCCACTGCACGTCGCGGAAAATGCGGTTCTCGATTTCACCTTCATATTCACGAATGATGTAGAAGCGCAGCTCGACCATTGTGCCATTCGGGTAGGCATGCTTTAGGCGGGCAATTTCGTCGCCGATCTTGGCGTGGATTCCTAATTCTTCTTCCAACTCGCGGCGCAGCGCATCTCGCGGCTGCTCGCCTTCTTCGATCTTTCCCCCGGGAAACTCCCATTTGAGCGGCATCGTCTGATGCCGGGTGCGCTGGCACACCAGCAGCTTGCCGTCTTTCTCGATCACCGCCGCAACTACCCGCTTCATGATGCAGAAACCGTGGTGGCTTGCAGAGCGCTGGCAACCGGGTCCACGCAACCGATAAAGGTGAAGGCGAAAGCCGCGATGCCCGGAGAGCAGATCAGTTCAAGTTCGTGCTCGCCGAATTCGTGATTATCCACGAGAAAGTACATGCGGGCGGAGTCGACGGTGAGATAGCTCTCGTCGCCACCTGCCGATCTGCCAATGGACGCGCCGGAAGCACTACGAAAAAGCGTGTCTTTCGTAGCCTGGCTGCGATTCAATGGTTTGCCGTTCTGCAACAAGACGACTTCAGCCGATGCGCCACGCAGCGATGCTATCACCAGATTCACTGCCGAAGCCTGGTACTTCAACCTCAGCGAATGCTCGTCATTTTCGGCTGCCTCGAAGTATTCCGCGGTCGAAGCCCAGCGTCCGTTGGCATAAAAGAAATTTTCTTCTGGCTTACCGGAGAAAACATAGTCGGCGATCTGATCCTCCTTGAAACCGCCTTCGTTTCCAATTCGTCCGCGGTTATGGCCGAGATAGAGTTCACCGGTCGGGCGATAACAAACCGCGCCCGCATGATCTTCTTCGCGGAGCGGCTCCATGATTTCAGGAAGCTTCAACTCTGGATCGATCTCGTGGAGCAGTTCCTTAATGGTCTGCTCGCACTCGGCATAACTGCCTTCGCCAAAGTGTCCGTAACGCAGGTAGCCATCTTTATCGAGCAAATATTTCGTGGGCCAGTAGCGGTTGGCAAATGCCTTCCAGATTTCGCGGTTGCTGTCGACAACGATGGGATAGGCCAGGCCAAACTCTCGAATACCGCGCTCTACATTGGATTCATATTGCGCGAAGGTAAACTCCGGCGTGTGCACGCCGATCACGGTCAAACCCTTGTCGCGATAGCGTTCATGCCACGCCTGTACGTAAGGTAGGGTGCGAATGCAGTTGACGCAGGTGTAGTCCCAAAAATCGACCAGAACCACCCGGCCCCGAAGTTGGCGAAAGCTGAGCGGAGTGGAGTTCAGCCATACGCGGCCAATTTCCGGCGCCCGGACTTTGCCCTTCTCTACCTTCATCGAGACTTCTCCAGCTTTCTCCCAACCACTTCCGCACAGTACTGCACGAGTTGCTGATCCTCAGCGCCGAACGCGGCGGGGAAATGGCTATCGATGTCGAGCTCGCCCGCGACTGCCCCTTTCACGAAAATCGGGACCACAATTTCAGACTTGGTTTCGAGCGAGCAGGCCAGGTAGCGGGGGTCTTTACTGACGTCATCCACCACGATGGTCTTGCCGCTCGACGCGGCAGCGCCGCAAATACCCTGATTGAGCGGGATCCGCGTGTGCGGCGTCATCGCCCCGATAAAACCATCGAGGTTCAGCATGGGCGGTTGCGCACCCGGCTCGAGCATATAAAAGCCCACCCAGTTGTACTTGAGCATGCGATCATGCAGTAATTTGCATACTCCCTGCATCAGGTCTTTGGCTGTGGGCGCGGCCTTGGCCAGCTCCGTAACCTCGTTGCGAACCTCTTCAATTCGGCTCATGGTGGGCATAATTAGGAATCTTAACTCAGAGTGGAACATTCCTAGCTGTGGAAGATTACACGCCGGTAATCTGACGGATGCCCTCGGTGTGGCCGAAAAGTTCCGGATGAATCGCAAAGGCCAGGGCGTCGAGGCCACGCAGCAGAGTGGGCGCAGGCGTGTTGAGATACTCGTCGCGAATGCAATAAACCCGGGAGGTGCGCACTGCGTCAATTCCCTGCCAGCCACGGTCGGCCACGATTTTTTCCAACGGGACGCGGTTGCCCGCTCCACACCAGGCTGCAATTAGAATCTCGGGGTTAAGGCGGGCAACTTCTTCTTCGGAGATTTGTTTGCCCGGTTCGCCGACAAACTTACCGCCCGCAGCTTCCACCAGTTCAGCAATCCAGCTTTGCGACGCGATCAGCGGCTTGCCCCATTCTTCGCAAAAGACCCTAGGGCGAGGCGATTCCGCGATTTGTTTGCTGGCACATTCGCGGACCTGCTCGATGCGTTGCCGCATGTTGGCGATCACCGCTTCGCCGCGATTGCCGGCGCCGACCATCCCCGCGATCATCGCGATATCGCTGTAAATGTCAGCCAGTCTTCTGGGGGCCAAGCCAAGAAATGACACTCCCGCTTTAAGGATTTCGATGACCGCCTTCTCCTGGTAAGGCACTGAAGCGATCACTAAGTCAGGCTGGGCTGCAATCAGCTGGGCTGCATCGGCGGTCCACGAGTCGGCAAGAATTGTGCGCGAAGAGTTGGCAACTTCCGGAACCACGTCGGCGCAATATTTAGTGCAGGCGACCACGCGATCGAGTTCGCCGATGGCCGCGAGAATTACCGTAGCGCTCGGCTGTAGACAAGCGATGCGGCAAGGCGTGTGAGGAGATGACATGAGTCTTCAGTCCGACTTCGCCAGAGCGGCGGCGAGTGCATCTAAAACCAACTGAGCGGCATGAGTCGACGCCGCCGGCAGGCCGCCCACGGCCGCAATTACATCCTCGCGCCGTAGACTTTGCGCGTCGCTCAACGTTTTCGCCACAACTAACTCCGTAATTGCCGAGCCACAGGCGATCGTGGCAACGCATCCTTTGGCTCTGAACTTCGCCTCGACAATTCGCCCAGCACTTGTCTTTAGCGTAAGCCGCAGTACATCTCCGCAAGCGGGGTTCTCGATTTCCGCCGTGGCATCGGCATCGGCAAGTTCTCCCACATTGCGCGGATTCTGAAAATGATCGAGCAGCTGTGCGGAATACATGAACCAGACAATTGTAAACGGCGGTCGCACTTCGCCTTTACGCTCGCGACGCCATACCTTCAGGAAAATAAATCCGCCAGCCTCGTGCCCGGGCCATGGCTTTCAAGTCCGGATTCGGATTGATGGCAAACGCGTGTTTTGCCATCGCAAGCATTTCCGCATCCCAGCGAGAGTTGCCGAACGTGGCATCGATCGGCTGCTTAACCACATCGCGTAACGCCTCGGGCTTACCGTCGCCGGAAGGCACACGGATCAACTGGTCAGTGGTAATTCCCTCCTCGACTTCAACCTTTGACGCGAGAACGCGACTTTCAGGGATGCCAAAATACTTCATTCCGGCGCGAATCACCCATTCGTTCGATGAGGAGACCGTCCAGATTTCGCATCCATTCTGTTGCAGGCGGCGCACCAGTTCCTGCATCTCAGGAAAAATCTGCGACACGAAGAACTCGTCGAAAAAGCGTGTGGCTGCCTTCATGATCTTCGATTCCGAAATCCCCTGATGCATCGTCACCATTTCGCCGCACATCGTGGTTTCATCGACTTCGCCGCGCTTGTAAGCGGCGTACCGCTCGTGCATCGATTTGGCAAGGATGCTGCGCCCCGGTTGCGGAAATACTTCGTCGTTCATCAGCTCCCATTCGAAAAAATCTACCCCGATATCGCCGGACCACAGCGTGCCGTCGCAGTCAAAAGCCGCCACGCGTGGCCACAGGTTCGTTACAGAGTCCAGGAATTCGTTCGTGGCCGGGTGGAAAGTTAGGGCATCGGCAGCATTCATCTATCGAAAATAAATGTTTCGACGGAGGCGCGCAATTACGTGCGAGAGAACCCTTGTCGAATTGCTGATTGAAAATTGAAAGTGGAGTGGGGGGAGTGAGGGTATGGTTTTCAATCAACAATCAGAAATCAGCAATCAACGATTCTCACCGGCGATTGCAAAGCCGCGTAGTCTTCTGGCGTGTTGACGTTCATCGCTACGAAAGGATCGTCGACGCGCACATACTGAATGTGTTCCTGATGCTGATGCTCTATGTCACGCGCCGTCGATGTGGCGGGAACGCGAAGAAAAGCCTCGATCATTTCACGCCCTATTAGGTAAGGATGCCCGTGCTTGCCAGAAAATTCGGGAACAACGGCCCAAACATTCTGATCCGCAGCCTCAAAGGCCTCGCGTAGATTCTGAACCGTTGCGGCGCCTGCCGGCGGCCGATCCACTAAAGTAATGATCGTCGCGTCGCGCCCACGATTGAGCACTTCGTGCAACCCCATTTGCAACGAACTAAACTGGCCGCGATCTGGATCAGGATTCACAACCAAGGACGCTCCATTGGCGTAAACAATGGGAGCCAGAGCCGCTTCATTTTTCCCCACAACTACCAATACGAAATCGGCAGCCGACAGTGATCGAATCGCGGCCGAGAGGAATGTCTCATTCGACGCCGTGTTCGCAGCCGTTGCCGGTGGCCAAGGCAAGAGCGCCTTGTCCCTGCCCATACGCGAGGATTCCCCGGCAGCAAGAATGACCCCGGCAAAGCTGGGCGAACGAATCATGCTGCGAAGATAGCAGAATTCCTCAGCCGGTTCGACCTATCCTGAATACAGCCGAAGAAAGCGGCCCGCCCGGCGAAATTAGAAGCAATGGGTCCGCGTACAAAGGGATCACGGCTTGGCTGGATCCATATTCTCGGAGTGAAACCAACTCATGTGCGGGAGCCGGGTGCCCGCATGACGCCGAATCGCGATCAACTCCGCGGTAATTGCAACCGCAATTTCTTCCGGCGTGATGGCGCCAATATCAATCCCAATGGGAGCGTGAACGCGGTCGAACAGATGTGCGGGCACACCTTCCTGCTGCAGCGCCTTGGAGATTTCGATGACTTTGCGCTTCGAGCCGATCATGCCAACGTAACGAGCGCGGGTCTGCAGGGCCCAGCGCAGGATGCGCATATCGTCGCGATGACCTCGCGTCACAATCACGATGTAGGCATCTTCTGTAGGATCCAGCGTGTGAATGGCCTCGTCAAAGTCGATTGCATGGACTTCGCGAGCTGCTGGAAAACGCTCTAGAGTTGCGTAGGAGGTTCGATCATCGGTAACGACGACCTCGAATCCAGCATTGGCGGCAGTCTTGCAAAGATTGATGGCAACGTGGCCTGCGCCAAAAATATAAAGTAATGCCGGCGGCAGCACCGGTTCGATAAAAACCTCCAGCGTGCCTCCGCAAACCAAGCCGGTATCGTATTTTGGATCCTGATTCAGGTCGAAGGTAAGGGTGCGCGGCTTCTCCGATTCCATGACCTCGCGCGCGGCCTGCCACACATCAGCCTCAACGCATCCGCCGCCGATGGTACCGACAATCGAGCCATCGTCGCGCACCAGCATCTTCGCCGTGTGGAATGAAGGGATCGATCCCCTGACATTCACAATCGTAGCGACCGCGCCGCGACGGCCCTCACGGCGAAGCTGCACGATTTGTTCGTAGATATCCATGAGGCACGGAACTAGGCCGCTGGTGTGATTATCAGTCGGTTAACAGGAGAGAGTCAAACTCGGAATCCGAATGCAAAATTCCTAGCTCATCACTCATCTTTCAGAGGCTCATAAAATAGACATTGAGTGTGCATACGGAAGTCTGGATTGAGAATTCGCCACCAGGACACGTATTCTTGTCTAGCCTCATTGAACAGGAGAATCCATGAAAGCGGTTCGCATTCATCAATTTGGTGGCCCGGAAGTCTTAACGTATGAAGATGTGCCCGATCCTGTGCCGCGCGATGAGCAAGTGCTCGTCCGGGTACGGGCGTGCGCGCTGAATCATCTCGATGTGTGGGTGCGCAAGGGATTGCCGGGCGTGAAGCTGCCCCACATTCTGGGCAGCGACGTTGCGGGTGAAGTAGTCGAGGTGGGTGGCTACATCAGCGGATTCAAAGTGGGGCAGCGAGTTTTGCTTGCTCCCATGCATTTCTGCGGACATTGCACGCAATGCGTTGCCGGAGTTCAGAATCAGTGCCGGCAGTTTACCGCGCTGGGCAACGCGGTCGACGGAGGCAACTGCGAATTGATCGCCGTGCCGGCGGCCAATGTGATTCCGATTCCTGACTCGCTCGACTTCAATCAGGCGGCAAGTGTGCCGCTGGTATTTTTGACCGCGTGGCACATGCTGGTGGGGCGCGCCGGCATTCGTCTAGGACAGACTGTGCTGGTGCTGGGAGCAAGCTCTGGCGTCGGCATTGCAGCGATTCAGATCGCCAAGCTCTTCCACTGCCGCGTCATTACGACGGCGGGCGATGAATCGAAGTTAGAGAAAGGCCGCCAGCTCGGCGCCGATTACGGCATCAACCATTACGAGCAGAAAATTTCAGACGAAGTGAAGAAGATAACGAACAAAGAAGGCGTCGATATCGTGGTCGAGCACGTTGGAGCGTCGACCTGGGACGAGAGCGTGCGCTCCCTCAAAAGCGGTGGGACTCTGGTTACGTGTGGAGCAACGACGGGGCCGAATGTCGGCCTCGATCTGCGACACTTGTTTGGCAGGCAGTTGACGCTGCTCGGCTCCTATATGGGAACCATGGGCGAACTGCACGAAGTGCTGCGCCACGTGTTTGCCGGCAAGTTGAAGCCGGTGGTTGACCGCACGTTTCCCCTCAGTGAAATCCGCGCGGCGCACGAATACCTGGAGAAGAGCCAGATGTTTGGCAAAATTGTGGTGAATCCGTAAATCACTACCGGCGTTATCCTGTGCTCAATTCTCCTTGACCGTTGCCCAGCAGGTAATGGCGCTGGGGATGGTTGTCCAATAGCCGTACTTTTCGTAGATCTGCGATGCTTTGGTCGCGGCTTCTTTGATGGTTAAACCCGTGTCGTCAATCTGCGGATCGGAAGCGTTGCGGATGGCCGTCCACTGCGGTGCCTTGCTGCCCATCTGACTGATCACCATCCCAAGCACTGCATCGCCCATTTCCACCGCCGTGCCAAGCCCCTTCAGGCCGTAAGTATTTGAAGAGTCGTCGAAGGCGAAGAAGTCGGTGGTGACCACATCGGGCACTTTCGTGATCGTTCCCGGCTTGGTGAAAATCTCGGGCGGCCGCGAGCTCGTGGGAAGATGATCGGCATTCGCCGCAAACAACTTCTCGGCTTCGGAGTACGCTCCGTAATTTAACTTCGAGCACTTGTATTTGCTGTTGTGAAACGGCTTGGATTTGAAACTCTTCTGACAATCGAAACGGACTGCCTGAGCTGTGACTACGTCTCCCAGCTCGACTTTCGCTCCGATGCCACCAGCCGTTCCCGTAGTGATGATGAGCTTCGGCTGCGCTTCATTAATGATTTGCTGCCAAAGCTTGGCGATCGGCATATCTGGGCCGTCCTGGCTGAGGTGAAGCTCCGATTTCATACACAGGACTTGCTTGCTGGCGATGGTGGTCGGGAAATAGCTAGCCAGCCGCTTGCTCTCAAGCGAGGGCGCGCCCTTGCGGATGAGCGGCACGAACTCCGATTGAAAGTTGTGAGTGTAGTAATACCATGCGGTTTTGCTCGGATATTCCGGAGTTAGCGTATCAGCCAGCGCCTTTGCCTCTTCCACCGTCCAAGTAACGATTACATAGTCGGACTTGGGCAGCGGATCGGAAGCTGCGGGTTTCCGTGAAAGAGGCTTCGGGATCGGGGCTGAGCCCGCCGGCCAGGGAATTGGTGTGCGAGCTTCCGCACCCATAATCCTGGCAGGCGGCAGAGTATTTGGCGCGAAAGTGTTGGGATCGTCGCGGTCAAAGGTGATGATATGGCGCGCGAGATCGGGGATAGGGCCAGTAAGCGGAGTCATTAGCCAGTAACCTCCTTCAGATCTTGCTCCAGGGCTGCCAAATCGAAGCCATTGGGAGCCTTGCCGCCAAGCTGCTTGCTGAACCAGTCATGACTTAACACGGCAAACGATTCTTCGGTATACGCCGCATAAAACGACCAGCTCATCGACTTCAACTGTCCCCAAGTGACGATGTACAGATTTCTTTGGTCATATCCAACGGCAGGAATGCAATGCCCGTTGTTTTGGTTGGGAGCAGCATTTCCGACCGGACCTTTCGGCGGCACAACCCAGGGAATCGTCAGGAAATCCTTGCCCGGCGCAACAGCGAAGTCCGGGAGGGCTACGCCGATGTAGCACGCCCCGAAGAGATTGACGGCATCCATGACTTGCGTCTTGTTCTTGAGTTCAAGGCCGGCAAAGGCCATGATCTTGTGTTTATCCAGCCCCGCTGATCGCCAGTATTTGAGGACGTCCAGCATATTGGCGCCTGCGTCGGCATTGCCGTGGGCAAAGTGATTGTAGAAGGCGAGAATGTCTGAATTAGGAATGGTGACTTCCTTGCCGGTATTCGCGGTCCATTCCATGATCATGTGACCCGCCGCCGCGCAGGTGCAATCTCCCTGCGTGTCGTTGTCCATCATGCCCCAGCCATCGCTGGGAATTTTTCCCGACCACGATTTGGCCGGTGGCGGCGGTGCTAGCCCCTCTTTGAGATATGCACCGAATTGGAGAGTCCGGCTGTCATACTTAACTGGCAGCTTGCCAAGCTTGTATTGCAGCATGGGCCCGTGAGCTTTCTTGGGTGTAGCCATAGATTTTGTCTCCTTCGTTAGTCAATAGACTCTTCGCTCGAACGATTTCGTATCCTGCGGCACATCAGGTCTGAATCGATGTGTAACGCACGTTTTCCGAAATGGGATGGAAAACACCTCGTTCTGAACGTATTTCTTTTGGCCCGGGGAAACCGCGAGGGGAAGACGGGCGGAGTATACTCCTTCCCCGACCATTGTCAAGCGGTTCTCCCACGGAGATATTGTGCAAATGGGACAGGATTCGTTTCATCCGGCACGCCCGAATTCTGTGCTGTTCGTCTTAAGGTGCGCCCTGGCAAGTCATTTTTCGCTCCCCAACTATGCAGGAGCGACTTTGCGTGAAAGCTTCAACCGGATAAAATACAGGGATGAGCCACGAACTAAACTTCGGCCCTTACGTAGACTTCGAAAACGGCAAGAAAGTGGTAAAGGATTTGACCTTCGGCAATCCCACGCCGGAGGGAGTCGTGCTAACCACGCTCGACTCTGCCGTGAACTGGATGCGCAAAGGCTCCATCTGGCCGATGACTTTTGGCCTCGCGTGTTGCGCCATCGAAATGATGTCAATGGGCGCTTCGCGCTTCGATCTGGCGCGCTTTGGTGCGGAGGTATTTCGTCCGTCTCCGCGGCAAAGCGATCTCATGATTATTGCGGGCCGCGTCTCGAACAAGATGGCTCCTGTCATCCGACAATTGTGGGAGCAGATGCCGGAACCCAAGTGGGTGATTTCGATGGGAGCCTGCGCCACTTCCGGTGGCGTCTTCCAAAATTACGCGCTGGTTCAGAGCGTAAATCAAGTTATCCCGGTGGATGTTTATGTGCCCGGTTGTCCACCGCGTCCCGAGCAGTTGCTATATGCC
>JBAPOI010000621.1:0-22130 GCA_049279555.1 Candidatus Sulfotelmatobacter sp. | reverse complement strand
AGCGACCGCTCCCCGAAAGAATTGGCTGAGATTGAAGACCGGTTACGCAGCCGCTTTGAGTGGGGATTGATCGCCGACATTCAGCCGCCGGACCTTGAAACAAAAGTTGCGATCTTGCAGAAGAAGGCGGAGCAGGAGCAGGTCACGCTGCCCACCGACGTTGCCCTGTACGTGGCGCAGAATATTCGCTCGAATGTTCGCGAGCTCGAAGGCGCGCTGATTCGCCTGGTAGCGCATTCGTCGCTGATCGGCGCAGAAATCACGCTGCCGTACGCCCAGCAGGTTCTGAAGAATTTCATTGACTCGCAGGCCCGCAAGATCACCATCGAGTCCATTCAGAAAATGGTGGCCGAGCAGTTCGGGTTGCGCCTGGTGGAGATCAAGGCGAAAGACAATTCGCGGGCGATCGTTTATCCGCGGCAGATCGCGATGTATCTCGCGA
The DNA here is from genome assembly GCA_049279555.1 of Candidatus Sulfotelmatobacter sp. Taxonomy (GTDB): domain Bacteria; phylum Acidobacteriota; class Terriglobia; order Terriglobales; family Acidobacteriaceae; genus Sulfotelmatobacter. The sequence goes on along the minus strand of JBAPOI010000621.1, from coordinate 21,688 downwards.
AACATATGACAGAAGCGTCGCTACCAGAAATCGGACGCCAATTCGGCGGCAAACATCACACAACCGTGCTGCACTCGGTCGAAAAGATTGAAGAGGTTCGAAAGAACGATAAAGATTTGAACAGGCTGCTCAATAAATTGACCGAGCAATTAGGCGGATAATTCGAATTGATTTTGAGTTTCACACCGAACCTTGCAGTTTTACTTTTTAGAGGTTGTGCATGAGATGTGGAAGCTGTGCAAGGGCAGGGTCTAATAGCAGAAGCGGGAATCTTCTACTGCGGTAAGCGCTGAGTTGGGGAGCGATTTCTCACACGAAGGTATCGGCTTCAAGGCGGTGAGAACAAGCCGGTTGGCAAAGTTTTCCACTTCTGCGCGTCGCCTACTGTTACTGCTGGTTTTATAGGTTTTGTATTTGATATAAGGGAAGTAATAAAAGTAGCACGCTGCGCGGGAGATGACGTCTATGCCGGTGGAAGCGGCCGTTGCGGTGGGAACCATGGAGATCACAGTCAGCAAGTTCGAATTGCTGCGAGAGTTGACGGCTACGCAGGGCGTGGTCGAGCGTAAGACCACGATTCCGATTCTCTCCAACTATTTATTTGAGGCGTCCGAGGGAAAACTGTCGCTTACCGCGACGGATCTGGACCTAAGCCTGCGGACTTCATGCAATGCAAAAGTTAAAAAAGAAGGCTCATGCACCATCCCTGCGCGTAAGCTGCATGACTACGTAAAGCTGTTGCCCGACGCCGATATCACCATCAAGTTGTTGGATAACCACTGGGTCAGTATCCGCTGTGGACGTTCCAACACGAAGATGGTCGGAATGGCGAAGTCGAACTTCCCCAGTCTTCCCACATTTCCAACCGCTGGCGTAGTCAAGATTCCTGGTGCGGTGTTGCGCGGCCTGATTGCGCGTACCGGCTTTGCCATCTCGAACGAAGAGTCTCGCTATACGTTGAGCGGCGCTTTGATGCTGCTGAAGCCGGAGTCGATCACCATGGTCGCAACCGACGGACATCGGCTGGCTCACTGTGAGCGCGTCGGAGAAAAGTTTGAAGGCGTCTCCGGCGAGATGAAGACGCTGGTGCCGAAGAAGGCGATGGATGAACTCAAATCGCTGCTTGATTCCACGGACGCTGAAGTAGTCGAATTCGCGAAAGACGAGTCGACTTTATTTTTCCGCATCGGATCGCGCCTGTTGACCTCGCGCCAGCTCACCGGGCAGTTCCCGAACTTCGAAGCCGTCCTGCCTAAGGACAACAGCAAGAGCATCGCCTTGAACAGCCACGATCTGAACTCGGCAATCCTGCGTGTGGCGCAGTTTGCCGACGAGCGCTCGCGCGCCGTGCGCCTCAAGCTGGAAAAAGGCGAAGTGAAACTTTCCGCATCCTCGACTGAAGCTGGCGAGTCGGAGGATTCCATTGAAGCGCCGTACGATGGCGAGACTTTGACTATTGGCTTCAACGCGCAATATCTCGTCGATTTCCTGAAGGCCGCCGGTACCGACGAAGTGAGGCTTGAGCTGAAAGATTCCCAATCTGCCGGGCAACTGCGGCCTGCCGAGGGTGATGATTATAAGTACCGGTATATTGTGATGCCGATGCGGATCTGAAGGTGTTGTGGGAGAGAATAATTTACAAGAAGAGCTGCAGGTATTTGAGCAGCACAGGTCACGGTGGCTGCGCTCACACCGGGGCGAGTTTGTTGTTATTGTCGGTCATAGAATCATCGGATTCTATCCGGATTTCGAATCGGCTTTTAAGGCGGGCCTTCCAGCGGCGGGGACCCGCAACAGTTTCCTCTTGAAGCAAGTTTGGGCCCAAGATCCCGTGTATTCTGTCTATTGAGCAAACTCGTCCCTGCGCTGCGAAGCGCAAGGGACGATGGCGGTCGAGCACGCCCACTGGCCGAATTCAAATCAAACTACGTACCTGACCCATGCTCTGCTTGACCTTCCCTTCTTGCTGTCATACATTGGCGGCCTATCTCTTTGGAGGCCCAAATGTTGGACGGTTTTAAGAAATTCATCCTGCGCGGAAATGTTGTGGATATGGCGGTCGGTGTGGTCATCGGCGCGGCGTTTGCCAGCGTGGTCAACGGACTCACTTCGGCTATTCTTACTCCGCTGATCAAGCTAGTTGCCGGTCTAGTTGGCGGTGGGGAAAAATTCTCGGCGAACGAGTATACGATACACGGAGTATTGTTCCCGCTCGACAATTTCATTAATGCAGTGATCTCCTTCGTCCTGATCGCGGCAGCGGTTTACTTTCTTGTGGTGCTGCCGATCAATGCGCTCGTCGCGCGCATGAACCGCGGCGAAAAGCCGCCCGATCCAACCACAAAGAAGTGTCCGGAGTGCCTGAGCGAGATTCCGATTGAAGCACGGCGCTGTGCGCATTGCACGCAGCCGGTGTTGGGACGCGCGGCGTAGAAGCGAGAACGGCACAGTTACGGCATAGGCTTCTCAGCAAAATAATGGGGCGGCTCTTCGCCGCCCTCGGGTGCCGGGCTCGCCTGCGGAATTTCTACATTCCCTCATCGGCGGACGGTCCGTACACCGACGGGACCGCAACTCCATTCAGCCGCAGGTAAACTCCTAGCTGTGCCCGGTGATGGATCATGTGATTCAGCATCATCCGGCGCAGCGCGCCGATGCGCGGACCGCTGTAAATCTTTTTTTCGCCAAAGGCCAGGGTCCAATACTTCTGTAAGTCCTCATCGCTTGCGTTGCCGACCGCAGTGCGAAAGTCTGCCACCCTCTTGTCGAAGAGCTCCAGCACGTGCTTCTGCGACTCCGCCACCAGCGGCTTGGGCGCCATGTTCCCCAGCGGCCGACTGGCCAGGTCTAACAAATCCGTCTGCACAACCCTCGTGCCCATGCCAGGGAGTTCCGCAATATGCGCTGCCAGGCGCCCGAGGCCCATCGACTTGTCGTGCGGCTTCCAAGCCAGCTTGTCTTCTGGAATGCGCTCCAGCGTTTTCCGCGTGCTTATCATTTCATTATCGAATTCCGCCAGGAACCCTTCGCTCAAACCCATGCCATCCTCCTTGAATAATTCCAGGAAATTTGTGGCGCTGCTTTCGCCCTTAGCAGTGCGCCGCCCGATTTGGATGTTCCGCCAAACCTCTTCGCTTCTCTAAAAAGCTTTATGGGATGGATTTTCTCACAAGGAAGTCCCGACGTACATTCGAGGCCACTTTGGTTGCAGACAGCCAGACATCTTTCGATTCGGCAGCTAAAAGTCGGCAAGAATTCGCTAGATAGTCCACTATTACTCATCTGATTCCCGCTAGGCTCGGGCCCGGTCGGAATTTTAGAATTTTCCACTTCTGTCGCTTGTAGCGCAGAGAGACCGCACTTAGAGGCAGTAAAGCCAACTTCTCTCCCACGGGTTACCTAGCTAGATTCTTACCCTAGCAGGAACCAAGTGTCGCCCACAGGGGTAAGCTAGGGCACCGGCTTTTGTCGGACAAGAGTGTCCGACCCACACATGCCCAAATACAAAAGCGGCCTGTCGGCCGCTTTGTAGGTCAGACTGAACAACTGAGGACTTTATCTTCCCGCTGCTGCCGCAATCGTCAAACCGGCGATTTTCAGGCCTTCGATCCGTGCCAGCACATTCTCTATGCTCGCGCCAGTGTCCGTGCACGCATCCACATACGGATGCCGGCTTCCATCGGCGTGCATTACCAGCACAAGTGTTTCTGCGCTCGCCTTTTTCACCATGTAGGGCAGATGATGCCGGTCATTGCGCGTGAGGCTCGGCCCCAACACAACGAGGTCGAACGGTCCCTTCTTCAGCGCTTCCACTACTGCCTTGCGTCCCAATGCCTTCTCGATCGTGTGCCCAGCGTTCTCGAATGCCGCCGCCTGAGCTGCCTGTTCTTCTGCATCCCCTTCACCATAAAGAATCTTAAGCTTTGCCACTTTCGCCATTTGCTCCCGTCCTTGCTCAGTACCAAGTACCGGCAAGGTCACGGTAGCAACCGCCCCGCTGCCTGAGAACGTCACGGAAGACCAGCGACGACCGGTCTCTTATCCGCTTGCGACGCGGGTTAAGAACGACGTTGTGGAACACGCATTGCGCCTCACGGCCTTTCGCTTTACCATCGCGGTATCGTGAATTTGCCTAACAGCGATTCCAGAGCGAATGATTCCAATGTAAACGACCGGCTCGTGTCGGCCGCGGCGGTGGAGGACGATTCTTCGTTCGAACTGAAGCTGCGGCCGCAGAGGCTCGGGGAGTTCATTGGGCAAGCCAAGGTGAAAGAAAATCTGGCGGTCGCGATCGAGGCGGCGCGTTCGCGTGGCGAGGCCATGGATCACGTGCTGTTGTATGGGCCGCCGGGGTTGGGGAAGACGACGCTGGCGAACATTATCGCGAACGAACTGGGCGTACACTTCCAGCCCACGGCAGCGCCCCTGCTGCAGATCAAGGGCGACCTGACCGCGATCGTCACCAACATGCAGGATAAACAGGTTCTGTTCATCGATGAAATCCACCGGCTGCAGCCGGTGCTGGAAGAGCTGCTGTATTCGGCGCTGGAAGATTACAAACTCGACATCATCATTGGGCAGGGGCCTTCGGCGCGCACGCATACGCTAGAGGTGAAGCCGTTCACGTTTGTGGGCGCGACGACGCGGGCGGGATTGATTTCGGCGCCGCTGCGCTCGCGATTTGGAATCGTGTTGCGGCTGGAGTTTTATACTCCGGAGGATTTGCGCGTGATCGTGGAGCGGTCGGCAGAAATTCTGGGAATTGCGGTCGACGCCGCGGGAGCGATCGAGATTGCCAGCCGGTCGCGCGGGACGCCGCGAATCGCGAACCGGCTGCTGCGGCGAGTGCGGGACTATGCGCAGGTGCGCGGCGCTGGAAAAATCGATCTGCCAACGGCGCAGGCGGCGTTGCAAATGCTGGAAGTGGATAAGTACGGGTTCGACGAAGTGGACCGGCGTTTACTGCTGACTATCATTGAAAAATATCAGGGCGGTCCAGTGGGGGTGAATACGCTGGCGGCCGTTCTGGCGGAAGAGCCGGATGCGATTGAAGAGATTTACGAGCCTTTCCTGATGCAGATTGGTTTCCTGAACCGCACGCCACGCGGACGGGTGGCGACGCAGTTGGCCTATGAGCATTTTGGAATCACACCCAGCCGTAGGCAGAGTTCGTTGTTTTGAGAGCTACGGCGTCTAGAGCAAGCGTGAGAGCTAGTCTTCCGCCCCTCCGGGGCTTGCTAGTTTCCAGCTTTTTACCCACAGCTTACGCTGTGGGCTGAATTCTTGCGCCGCTTGGCGGCTGAAATAGGCAACGTCGTTCCACTGCGAAGCACAAAATCTAGTTCTCACGCGCTCTTTCTAGTCCACCAGTTCTCCATTCGACTCGATAAACGGCAACTCCTGGAGTTCGGCAGGAAGTTGCAGGTTTCTGCACCCTTTCTAGTGCTATTTCGGTAAACCTCACTTGTAATGCTTTCCTGTTTTGTCAGGCGCTCTCTTGGTGTATCTTTACTGGTTTCGTCGCGATGCGGACGCGAGGAAACATGAGGGCGAGGTTTGCATCCACTTCGAGTTTTAGTGCTTCCATTCCAGAGGGTTCCAAGACTTCTGCCGGCAGGCGTGCTGCTGCTGGCAGCGGCTGTGGAAGTCGGATGGAGTGCACCACCACAAGCCCCCGCGATCGTTCAAGGTTCCGCTTCCGTGGAGGCCTTGGCTTCTTCTCAACCAAATCCTACCGGACAAAGTTCCCAATCGGCTCCGCAAAATCCTTCTCCGCCTCCGGGGACGAATGCGCCGGGGCAAAGGCCCGCATCTGAACAAAATCCGCCACCGTCTGCACAGTTGCCGGAACCGGCGATCAAGAATCCGGACGCGCAGCCTGCGCCTAAGCCGGCGGTTGAGCCTCCGACGTTGACGATTCCGCGATTGTCCCGCGCCCCTGTGCTGGAAGATTTCCTCACCATGAAGCCCGAGGGAGACCCCGCACAGAAGATGGCGAGAGTGACGGAGTTCATGCAGCGCAATCCGCATGATGGCGAGAAAGTCTCGGAAGAGACTGAAGCCTACTTGGGATACGACGAGAAAAATCTCTATGTAGTGTTCGTGTGCTTCGACGATCCGAAGAAGGTGCGGGCGCGAATGTCGCGCCGCGAAGATATTTATGACGACGACCAGGTCGCCGTTATGTTCGATACGTTTCATGACCGTCGGCGAGCCTATGAATTTCAGACAACTCCGCTGGGCGTGCAATGGGACGCCATCTATACCGAGGCGATACACCAGAGTAGCGGCGGCAACTGGGATACGTCGTGGGACGCGGTTTGGGATTCGAAAGGCAAGGTGACGGACAGAGGTTGGGTGGCCTGGATGGCCATCCCGTTCAAGAGTTTGCGCTTTCCTTCGACCGAAAAGCAGGAGTGGGGGATCTTGATGTATCGCGGGATCACCCGCAAGAATGAGGACTCCTACTGGCCGCAGGTTACCTACCGGATAGCGGGCAGACTCGGCCAGGAGGCGACTCTCCACGGGCTCGAGGGAATCTCGCCGGGACGCGACATCGAACTGATTCCTTACGGGATCATGCGCGGCTTCCGGTCGCTGGACACCACCGACCCGTACAATCCGTTTTTTCAGAATGCGACCGCGCAGGGGCAGATCGGTTTGGATGCGAAGTTTGTGATCAAAGATCACTTCGTTTTGGATCTAACGGCCAATCCAGACTTCAGCCAGGTCGAAACGGAAGACCCGCAGATCACGGTCAATCAGCGCTTCGAGGTGTATTTTCCGGAGAAGCGTCCGTTTTTTCTGGAAAACGCCGACTACTTCCGCACCCCCATCGACTTGTTTTTCACCCGCAATATTCAAGACCCTTCGGCGGGAATCCGCTTGACTGGGAAGGAGGGACCGTATTCCGTCGGACTAATGGCCAGCGATGACCGTGCACCCGGTCTGGCCGTGCCCAGCTTCTGCCCGCCTACATCCACCATTTGCTCGGATGCTTTGTACGGCGATCGATCCTACTTCACCATTGCCCGAGCGAGCCGCGATATTTTCAAAGAATCGACGATCGGCGCGGTCTTTACCAACTGGGAGTGCCCCTCGACCGGTGAGTACAACCGCGTCGGCGGGCTGGACACGCGCTTGCGGTTCAATGCTAACTGGATATTGGAAGGCCAGGCGGTGACGAGCTCCAGCAACCTGCAGGGGCTGAATGTATACCTTTCGCCGGCTGCCAACCTGGAAAACACTTGCGAGTACAACCTGTTTCCGTTCAACGCGGGGAATCTTATCCGCGCGGGCAACGGGAACCACTACGCCGGCCCTGCCGACAAAGTAGAACTCCGGCGCAACGGCCTGCATTTTAACTACATCGGAACGTATCAGGACGTTAGTCCCGGTTTCGTCACGGTGCCGGGATTCGTAAACCGCGTAGATATTCGCCAACTCGACAACACGGTCGTTTACCGCTTTCGCCCGAAGAAAGGGTGGGTTCTAGCCTGGGGTCCGTCGATGATCCAGCACTACACGTACGATCACGAAGGCAATCGCTTGGATACGTACTATGACCCTTACCTGAGGATTGAAGGGCGGGGACAGACAAATATCTACTTGGATCCTTATGTGGAATTACGGGAGCGGCTGAGGCCTCAGGATTTCACATTCATCGGTCTGCCGGGCATAACCCACAATCAGGACTACCACGAACACAGCAGCTCGGCTCGCATCCAAACCAGCTATTTTAAGAGGGTTACACTGTTAGGTATCTACTCCTGGGGAAACGGAGTGAATTTTTCTCCGACCGCGAATGTACTGCCACAGTCTCTGCTGTCGCGATTGAATATGGCCACTGTGTTTGTTTCTGTTCGTCCACTCAAGCCGCTGAAGATTGAAAACACTTATCTATTTTCGCGCCTGCGTGCCGCCGATAGCACCTATCTTCAGGCCCTCGCGCTGACGCCTGGCATCGGGAAAGGCATTTTCAACAACCACATTGTGCAAAGCAAATGGAACTGGCAGTTCACGCCGCAGCTTTCTCTGCGCTTGATTATGCAATACAACTCATTGTTGGCAAATACGCCGGGAAATACGGTTTACCCCTACACCTACCTGCCCACGCAGAAGCAGTTCAACGCCGATCTCCTGCTCACATATCTCATCCATCCGGGCACAGCGATTTACCTCGGCTATAACAGCGACTTGGAGAACCTGAACGTGGAACCCAGCGTGAGCGTGTTCAACACGCCCAAGGGCTACCTCAATGACAGCCGTCAATTCTTTGTGAAAGTGTCCTACCAGTTTCGCTTCTGAATGAGTATGGCAAGCTTCGTCATCTTGAGCGAAGCGAAAGCCTGCCCTCAGCCTGTCGAAGGGAGCCTTTGCAAGCCGCTTCTACGGAATTTCGCCGCCGCCCTGGCTCCCATGGAACACACTTCTCCTACAGTCCGCTCCGTCGGGTTCGCGCTCGGCTGCCAATGCTCAGCGCACTGGACTATCTGCAACAACGCGCTCAGAGGTTGGGCTCAACTAATAGTTGTTGGCCGGACAACAGTCTTGGAAGTCGTCCTGGCATGGTCCCCAGCCCGGCGGACACTGAGGACGGGGATGGCCGTCGGCCCATGCAATCGTTTCCGATAAGGCAACTACGATCAACGCGAGCAATAGAACTCGTTTCATATTGTTCTCCTGGCCCGCCCTGTGCATTTGTTCAAGGATTTTACTATTTTTCCGTTTCGTTTGTTCCAATCTACTTGGCGCCGGATTCGGTCTCCCTCCGCCTTTCCGATCCCGAGGGCCTAGCGGGGCTGTATACCACAAAGGGTTACATCAACGACAGCCGGCAATTTTTCGTGAAGGTGTCGTACATGCTCCGCTTCTAGGTGCGCCGTCAAGGAACGCGAGCAGGCGGCAGGTCTGCCACGGGTTCCTGCACGGTGACGGCAACCGTGAGTACAACTTTGCCTCCGCGCCAGACTTCGAGTTGGTAAGCGCCAGCCGGGACATTGAGGAGGTAATATTTTCCGTCGCCGCCGGAGTATGCGAACTCCGACGGTCCTTTGCTTTGGGAGTTGAGGCGTACAGCCACGTAAGGAGCAGGAGCGTTGCTACTGCTGAAAACGAGTTGTCCGCGCACGGTTGCCGCGTGTGCTGGGCTGGCAAAAAGAAGGGTAAGACCTGCGAGCGCTGACATCAAGATGGGCTTATATGCTTTCATGAGAAGCTCCTCTCGCTCTAGGTACGATCATCTTGGCTAGGTGGTGGTTCGATTTGGCTTACGCGCCAGGTCTGCCTAGCAGAGGATCCTTCGCTTCGCCTGAAGGACGGCTACGCTCAGGATGACGCCTGCGTGAGAAGCCAAACTGTACCCACTGTATTTTTGTCGAGACTGTCGATCGCATTGTTCCCATGTCCCTATCGCACCGGAATCAAAACAATGGGTTTCCCGATAAGAATCTGATGATGCTTTTCGTCAAACGTGACCTGGTAGTCCTGTCCACCGTAAGCGCCAAGATGTTTGTTGTCGGGATCGAGTGGCACATTCGCAGTCTCATATCCGTCGACGGCGACTACCAACCTTTGTATGTCGATCGCGCCGTCGTGAACCAAGGGAATTGGAACCATCATCTGGAGCGATCCGGAATCTTCGATCTCGGCCGTCGGAGGTTTGACCAGCACCACCGCCTGCGTCGGCGTAGGGTGGTTCGCTGGCGCGCCGTCGAATGTAATTTGCCCCACCACATTCCAGTTCTCTGACCACGTTGGTTCCACGAACGACTTTGCGATCTGCCACGACAGCAAAACGGTCACGAAGTAGCCGGCGAACGCACCGCCAAGTTTAATCGTCAGCCCCTTGAAAGGCCCTTCGACGTTGGCAGACGAGGGCAGGAAACGAAACAGCACAAATGCCGGGATTAGGGGCAACAAGAGCACGAGAAGCATATATTCAAAGTCGATGCGCATGGTTAGGTGCCTCCCGGGCGCCCGAATTCCCGACCGCTATGCGATCGCCGGGCCGTCGACATTCGGCAGTCTGCCTACGTTTGGATAGTGATCCGGATGGCGATTTCGTTTCGAGAAAGCGCGGCTTCTTCGCGGGATCAAGGGGAGCGGGGATTGCTGAATCCTGGGGCATTCCGGTAGAATCTAAGGATTCGGATTGAGGTTTGAACCCATATGAAAGCAGCCATTCATCCCGCTTATAACGAAGTTCGCGTGCATTGCGCGTGCGGCAACGCATTTGTTACCCGGTCCACGCATAAGGGAGACATCAGTGTGGAAATTTGCGCTGCCTGCCATCCCTTCTTCACGGGCAAGCAGAAGCTGATGGACACCGCCGGTCGCGTGGAGCGCTTCCGCCGTAAGTATGCGAAAAACACGCCCGCAAAGCCCGCGGAGCCCTCCAAGAACTAGGCCAGCGTCCCACGCCGGAACTTCAGCCCTCGCTACGGCGGGGGCTTTGTTTTGCCAAGCTGTTAGACATGCCAAGTAGAATAGAACCGTGCGCAAGTCCTGGGACAACTCGGTGGGTACGTGTAGCGCGGGCGCCCTCGCCCGCAAAGCGGCAGCCCCACTAAAGCCAGTCCCCGCCAGCCTATCCATCGGCAACGTCGCTATCGTTCCCGCGACGGTTCTCGCTCCCATGGCCGGGGTCACAGATACGGTCTTTCGCCGATTTATCCGCAACCTTGGCGGATGCGGCTTGATCATGACCGAGTTCACTTCGGCCGACGGCGTGCTTCGCAAGAAGGATCAGAAGGCCAAGCGCTATCTCCATTTCTACGAGGACGAGCATCCGATTTCGGCGCAGCTGTTTGGCAGCAATCCGCAGGTGATGGCGGAGGCGGCACGCATGGTCGAGGGCCTCGGCTTCGACCTGGTCGATTTGAATCTCGGCTGTCCTGCGAAAAAAGTTGTGAAGTGCAACGGAGGGTCGGGGCTGCTGCGCGATCTGCCGGCGATTGGGCGAATCTTTGAGGCAGTAAAGGCGGCGGTGACAGTTCCGTTCACGGTGAAGTTTCGCGCGGGCTGGAGTGATGATGAGGTTGTCTGCGTGGAGCTGGCTCGGATGGCGGAGTCGTGCGGGCTGGCGGCGGTGGCTTTACATGCGCGGACGCGCGAACAAGGCTATAGCGGGCGGGCGCGCTGGGAGTGGATTGCCGCAGTGAAAGATGCGGTGAAGATTCCGGTAATCGGCAACGGCGACATCCGCACGCCCGAGGATGCCTGTGCCATGGTTACGCAGACGGGATGCGATGCGGTGATGATTGGGCGCACGGCGCCGTCGAATCCGTGGATCTTTCGGCAGATTCAGCAGTATTGCGCGAGGATGGGAGAGGATTATGTAGGGACAGCCGCCCCCGGCTGTCCGTCGGGCCGAAGGCCCGAACTCTCTCCATTTAGGACAGTGCAGACATCAGAGCCAATCGAGCTGCGCTCGACTGGACAGCCGGGGGCGGCTGTCCCTACATGGGCCGAGGTGGAAAGGCCGGCTGCTGGTAGGATTTACGACGAACCCAGCGAGGCCGATCGTTACCAGATGATTCGCACTTACTTCCAAATGCTGATCGAGGAAGAACTGCCGGATGCTGTCGGGAAGATGAAGCAGTTCGCATCGTGGTTCACCCATGGCGTCCCCGGCGGAGCGGGGCTGCGTAAGGCGATTTATGAGTCGAAGAGCGCGGTCGAGATTCTGGGGAGGGTAGAGGAATTCTTCGAGGCGAGGCTGAGTACCCAGTACCTGGTACCCAGTACCTAGAAACAAGCGGGGAATTGTTCTCGCTGGGTACTGGGTACCAGGTACTGGTCTTACTTCATCTGATCGAGGATCGATCCTACAATTCCTCCAACCACGCCTCCCTGCACGGTTTGCTTGCTCGCCTCGTGAGGCATGTATTCGTAGAGCGCGTGCGCGAGTTTGGATATTGGAAGCGTCTGCAGCCAGATTCTGCCGGGGCCGGTTAGCGCGGCGAGAAAAATTCCGTCGCCGCCGAAGATCAAGTTCTTGATTCCCGGCACGGTCGTAATCTGAAATGACACGCTCGACTGGAATGCTCCCACGTGTCCTGGGTGCACGCGCAAAGTCTCGCCCGGTTGGAGATCGCGCATCACCAACTCGCCGGAGAGTTCCAGCCAGAAGGTGCCCTGCCCGCTCACACGCTGCAGGAGGAATCCACTGCCGCCGAAAATTCCCGCACCTAACGATTGCTGGAAACCCAGCCCGATCTGAATCTGCGGGGTGCCGCAGAGAAATCCGTGGCGATGAATCAGATACTCATGCCCCGCTGAAATCTCGACCGGAACGATATGCCCCGGCAACTTGGTGGCGAAGGCCAGTTCGCCGGCCGCGCCGATGGCGCGATATTCAGTCATGAAAATCGATCCGCCGCCGGCTACGCGCTTGAGCACGCCAAAGAGTCCTCCGCCGCCGCCGAATTGCGTATGCGTGGTCATCTGAATGGAGCTGCCCATCCAGGAGAGCTCTCCGGCCTCGGAGATGATGGACTCGTTCGGATCGAGCACGAACTCGAGGACGGGCATGGTGGTGCCGGTGATGCGCGCTTGCATGGGGAAGACCTCGGAGGAAGTATACAAGCCCTAGCATGAGCGGCTTCTGTCCTAAACTCCCCGCGCCACCATCTTCCCTAATTCATCCTTCTCCACGTACGCCCACGGCACGTCCGCGCCGTGGGTGAAGACGGTCAGCCATCTTTCTGAGATCGCTTTGGCGTAGTACTGCTTTTTATTCTCGATTGTTTGCAGGGGATAGAGATCGAAGCCCATACCCCACGCGATGTCGATATGCGCGCTGGTCGGGATCAGGTCGGAGATATAGCAGGCTACCGCAGGGGCTAAAGCCCCGTTCTTCTTGGAGGGCTCTGACAGCACGACTGAAGCCGTGCCCTTCCCGGTCCCACTCCCTAATGGCGCGGCTGGAAGCTGCGCCCTTTCAAATCCAGGGCGGCTCACGCAGCCGGGACGGCCGTTCACAATCACGGCTTGCATGTGGGCGGTGTGGCCGGAGAAGGTTTTCACCGAGATGCCGGGGGCGATTTCTTCGCCGCCTTTGAGCAGCGTCATCTGGCCGCTTTCGACGAGCGGGTTGTAGTTCTCGGAAATGTAGCTGATGGCGTCGCGCTCGCTGGGACACTGCGCGTATTGCCACTCGCCTTCAGGCGCGTAGTATTTTGCCCGCGGAAATGTTGGCACGATCTTTCCGTTTTTGTCGCGTACCGTGTTCCAGCCGCAGTGGTCGAAATGGAGATGCGTATTGATGACGATGTCGATATCGTCGGGTGCGATTCCCTCGGCGGCAAGACTCGTGAGCAGTTTCGCGGGCTGGCCATAGAACTTGATCATGCGCTCCGAAAGCTTGTTGCCCATGCCGGTTTCGACCAGCACCGTCTTGTTGCCTGTGCGAATGAGCAGCGAGTTGAGGCCGGCTTGGACGTAATTCTTCTCGTCGGCGATCACCTTGCGCGACCACATGACTTTTGGAATCACACCGAAGAATGCGCCGCCGTCGAGCGGGTAGGTACCGTCGGAGAAGATGCTGAGTTCGAGGTCGCCGAGAGTGAGCGTGGGCATTGAGTTAGTGTGCCACAGGCGCGAAATTCATAGCCACGGATTGGCACGGATATTTACGGATGAGCCGCCATATTTCCTTGCGATCTGCGTCGAGGGATGCTTGCCTTCATTTAGTGTGCGGAAGTTCTTTCATCCAACTAAGGTAGTCTCAAGGGATGGAACGCCCGGGCAGTGTTACGGTGATCGCGGGTTTATTTTTTCTGGTCGCGAGTTACCTGATCGTGCTAGGCATCGTTGAGTTTATCGTGCCGGGCACGCTCGCGTTGACGCGGGCCGCGGGGATCACATACGGACGAGAGTTAGACGGACCACAGACCGCAATCTCTGTTGGCGCGGGCTGGGCGCTGGTCGGCGGGGGACTTTACCGGCTGAAGAATTGGGCGCGCTGGTGCGCGATTTTGCTTATGGCGATTGGAGTTGCGGGATCGGTGCCGGCCGTCTCCGCCGCCGCGCGGGATCTGGGCTGGAGTTTCTTCTTTCATGGGGCGCAGATTATGCTGCGGATTGTGATTGCGTGGTATCTGGCGGCTTCGCCGGAGTTGGTGGAGGCTTTCGCGCGCAGGTAGCGATGCACAGGTGGCAAGAATGCCCTTAGAGACTCCTTTCCAGGCCGACGGTGAGTTGAAGACTATATGGGGTCCTTCGGCGCGCCAAAGAACGGCGCACCTCAGGATGACAGCGCATGGGTGCGGGCCGAACGGCTCTAGCGCTTGGCCTTCGCCGGCTCTTTTTCTCCGACGCGCTTGCTGACTTCAAAGTTCAGCTTGCCGGATTTCTTGTCGGCATCGACGATCACGTGGTCGCCGTGCAGGATCTCGCCATCCAGAATCTTCAGAGCGAGCGGGTCCTGGATTAGTTTTTGGATGGCGCGCTTGAGCGGGCGCGCTCCGAAGTTGGGGTCGTAACCCTGGGTAAAGAGCGCGTCCTTGGCGGCGTCGGTGAGCTCGATTGAAATCTTGCGGTCGGCGAGCAGACGGCGCACATCTTCGAGGCGCAGTTCGATGATCTTGACCAATTGTTCTTTGCCGAGCGGACCGAAGACGATGATGTCATCGACGCGGTTCAGGAACTCGGGGCGGAAGTGGCCGTGCAGCGCGTTCATCACCTGCTTGGAAGCCTCCTCGAACCATGTGGCCCCGGACGCATCCGTCCGGGGCGCGCTCGCTTCGCTCGCGGGGTGGACGAATGCGTCCGCCCCTACGTGTTCGCCTTGCAGGAACTGCGAGCCGAGATTCGAGGTCATGATCAGAATCGTGTTTTTGAAATCGACGACGCGGCCTTTGCCGTCGGTGAGGCGGCCATCGTCCATGATCTGCAACAGAATGTTGAAGACATCGGGATGCGCTTTTTCGATTTCGTCGAAGAGCACGACCGCATAGGGACGGCGGCGAACCTGTTCGGTGAGCTGGCCTCCCTCTTCGTAGCCGACGTAGCCCGGAGGCGCACCGATCAGGCGCGAGACCGAATGCTTTTCCATGTATTCGGACATGTCGATGCGCAGCAGGGCGCGCTCGTCATCGAATAGAAATTCAGCAAGGGCGCGGGCGAGTTCGGTTTTGCCGACGCCCGTTGGGCCGAGGAAAATGAACGAGCCGATGGGGCGCTTTGGGTCGCTGAGTCCGGCGCGTGAGCGGCGGATGGCATTTGCCACGCGCTCCAGAGCCGCGTCCTGGCCGACTACACGCAGGCGTAGGCGTTCTTCCATGGTGACCAGCTTCTTCACTTCGCCTTCGAGCATTTTCGCGATGGGAATGCCGGTCCACTTGGAAACGATGCGGGCGATATCTTCTTCGTCCACTTCTTCTTTGAGCATGCGGGGCGCGCCAGAGCCTTTGCCGTCGGTGCCTTTTCCGTCAATCTTGGTGGTAAGCTGGCTTAATTCCTGCTCGGCCTGCCGCAATAGCGCGTAACGGATTTCAGCGACGCGTTGCAGATTGCCTTTGCGCTCTTCGGCTTGCTCCTCGATCCTTAGCTTCTCGATTTTTTCTTTCAGCTCGCGCGAGCGGGCGATCAGATCTTTTTCTTTTTTCCAATTTGCTTTGAGGGCGTTGGATTTCTCGCGGATCCCGGCAAGTTCTTTCTCGATGACTGCCAAACGCTCTTTCGAGTTGGAGTCGTCCTCCTTCTTCAGCGCCTGCTTCTCGATTTCGAGTTGAGTGGCGCGGCGCTCGAGCTGATCGATATCGGTAGGAAGCGAATCGATCTGGATACGGATCGAGGCGGCTGCTTCATCGACCAGGTCGATTGCCTTATCCGGTAGAAAGCGGTCGGAGATGTAGCGATGCGAAAGAGTCGCGGCGGCGACGATGGCGGAATCTTTGATGCGAACGCCGTGATGAACCTCGTAGCGCTCTTTGAGGCCGCGAAGGATGGCGATGGTGTCTTCGACATTGGGCTCGCCGACGAAAACAATCTGGAAGCGGCGTTCGAGGGCGGCGTCTTTCTCGATGTATTTGCGGTACTCGTTGAGCGTGGTCGCGCCAATGGCACGCAGCTCTCCACGGGCTAGCGCGGGCTTGAGCATGTTCGAGGCGTCGATGGCTCCTTCGGCGGCTCCAGCGCCGACGAGAGTATGAAGCTCATCGATGAAAAGAACGACTTGTCCTGAGGAGTCTTCGATTTCTTTTAGAACGGCCTTGAGGCGGTCTTCGAACTCACCGCGATATTTTGCTCCGGCGAGCATGGCGCCGAGATCGAGGGCGACTACGCGTTTGTTTTTGAGAACTTCGGGCACATCGCCGGAAATGATGCGCTGCGCCAGGCCTTCGACGATGGCAGTCTTGCCGACGCCGGGCTCCCCGATAAGGACTGGATTATTTTTCGTGCGGCGAGAGAGCACCTGAACCACGCGGCGGATTTCTTCGTCGCGTCCGATTACGGGGTCGAGCTTGCCGCGGCGAGCCTGCTCGGTTAGGTCGCGAGCATAACGCTCGAGCGCTTGATACTTAGCTTCGGGATTCTGGTCGGTTACTTTTTGCGAGCCGCGTACCGAGGTCAGAGCTTTCAGGATTGCATCGTGCGTGGCGCCGTGGTGGGCCAGAATCTGTTGTGCGGCATCCTGCTTGAGGTGCGTGATGGCAAGCAGCAAATGTTCGGTGGAGACGTATTCGTCTTTGAAATTCGCAGCTTCTTTGAAAGCCTGCTCCAACAGCTTGTTGGCTGCGTTCGAGAGCGCGGCTTGTGCAGCCTCACCAGAGACCTTGGGCAGCTTTTCGATGTCGCGATAGACGTCGCTCAGAACGGCTTGCGGGCCGATGCCGATTTTGTCGAGCACGGGCGAAACGATTCCCTCTTTGTCCTCGAGCAGGGCGGCAAGCAGGTGGAGCGGCTGCAACTCGGGATTGCCGTGCTCGGAGGCAAGGTTGGTCGCGTGCTGGACTGCTTCCTGCGCTTTAACGGTGAATTTGTCCCAACGGATGGGCATGGGAAACTCCTAGGCATTTGGTAATTGAGTAACTTTGTAATTTGGCAATTTGATTCCGAATCATCGTTGCACGATTGCCGAATTGCAAAGTTAAAAATAACGGGAAGCAGCGACTCTGCCGCTTCCCGCCAAGAGCAAGTCGAGCTTCGCTCGACTGGACAGCCGAGGGCGGCTATCCCTACATGAGCGTTCTGTTACGCGGCTTTCCCGGGGGCCTTGGCTTCTAGGGTCTTTTCCGAGCCGGTGCCTACGTTGACTTTGATCTGCTTGGGCTTGGCTTCGGCTTTCTTGGGCAGAGCGATCTTCAGCACGCCCTTGTCGTAGTTGGCCGAAACTTTCTCGGAGTCCACGGTGGTAGGCAGATTGAAGGTGCGGGTGAAGCTGCCGTACTGGCGCTCCACACGGCGGTAGTTCTCTTCTTTCTCTTCCTTTTCGATCTTGCGCTCACCGTGCACCGTGAGGGTGTTGTTCTCGATGCGCACATCGATGTCTTTCTCTTCAATGCCCGGGACCTCGATCTTCAGGGTGACGCTGTGCTCGTCTTCGTAGACGTCGACGGCGGGAGTGAAGCTTGAGGTGGTCAGAGTCTCATCCCGGCCTTCGGGGCTATAGGTCTCGCGGAAGACACGGTTAATGCGGTCCTGGAGGGTGGCAAACTCGCGGAAAGGCTCGAAACGGGTTAATACGGTCATGTAATTAATCTCCTTCTTGTGCTGGTTTCTTAGGAATGTCGGCAACGCCGTTCACAAGCTTAGATGTATATTCAGCACAAAAGAAGCATAAAATATTAGTGTGTTAGTGTCAAGTATTGTGTTTCACTTTCATCATGTTACGATGGCAATGACGCATTTTAGGTAGGCAGTTTCGGGCAGATTTAGAAGGATCGGATGATCCTTGGCCTGTCCTCGCACCTCGGCAAGGCGCAGGGTGCGGTGGGCGTCTAGGCCAGCGGCGGACAGCATTTCCAGGAAATCAGTCTGGCCGACGTGGTAGGAGCAGGAGCATGTGACCAGGATCCCTCCGGGACGAAGCATTTTCAGGGCGCGAAGGTTGAGTTCCTTATAGCCTCGGAGGGCGGCATCGAGGTCACGCTTGCTCTTAGCAAAGGCGGGCGGGTCGAGGACGACGGTGTCGTAGGTTCGGCCGGAGGCGGCGTAGTCCTTTAGTAGATCGAAGGCGTTGGCCTCCATCCATTCGATCTCCTGATCTCTATTCTGAAATTGCGCTTGATTGAGTGTGGCGTTCTGCTCGGCGACCTGGAGCGCGGGGAGGGAGCTGTCGACGCCGGTGACATGCGAGCACCGCCGCGCCAGATGAAGGGCAAAGCCTCCCTGATAGCAGAAGACGTCGAGTGCATCGCCGTGGGCGTACTGGGCGGCGGCCGCGTAATTTTCGCGCTGGTCAAGGAAGGCCCCGGTCTTTTGGCCTTCGAGGGCTTCGAAGTGGAACTGAATGCCGTTCATGGTGAAGATCGTGGAAGTTTTCTCGCCGACGATCAATCCGGATGCGCGTAGGGGTAGCTCTTCAAGTTGGCGGACTCGCGGATCAACGCGCTCGACGATCGAGGCCGGGTGAAGCTTCGCGGTCAGCTCTGAAGTGAGGAAGCCGCGCGTCGCTTCGGCGTCAATGGCCTGAGTGAGGACTTGAATCGAAAGAATGTCGTCATAACGATCGACGATCAGGCCCGGAAGAAAATCGGCTTCGCTGGAAATTACGCGATAAGCGTTGGTGTCATGAACGAGCGTCTCGCGATAGGCAATCGCATCGGCAACCCGCCGGCGGAGCAATGCTGCAAAGTCGGCGACCGGCTCGCGCGAAATCAGCCGGATGGCAATTTGCGAGGCGCTCGAATAAAGAGCCGTACCCAGGAATTGACCGCGATGATCGGCAACCGCGACCAGCGAGCCGGGGGGGATTCTGTTGGCCGAGACGATATCCGATCGATAGACCCAGACGTGGCCGTCTTTGAGGCGCGATGCGCCACGGGAGGAGAGTTTGACCGCAAGGGGTCCCTGCGACATATAGACATCTTAAATGGCAATCGAGTGCGTCTGCTTCGCTCTGGAGTTTGACCAGCAGGCGCGTGCCCCTTATGGAATGACAGTGCCCTAGGTTTCTGCAGATATACATCATTGCCTATCGTGCTGAAACTATTAGAGCTAGTCTCTTTAGGCCAATGTACGGATGGAGCAGCCGACAGTACCTGCGTAACTTGCAAACGGGCCATGTCCTTATGAGACCTGTTGCGGTTCCGGAGCAAAGGTTAAATTACGACCCAGAAGTAATGAGTAGTTGTAATGAGAAGTACATGGGAACCCCCAAGACGGTAGGTTATGAAGACTTTCCTAGGCGTTTTGACAAACATCAGGATCGGGGCAGCGGAAGCCGGAGGAACGATTTGCCTCCTTTTGCTAATTGCCTACGGGATTTATAAAGCCTGGCAGGATTTCGTTCTTCCTCTCCTCAAGTAAATATTTCATTTCGAAAGCGGAAGCGCGATGATGGATTCGAGCTGTTTTCACGGTGATCATGCGAATAATGCCTGACTTGTATTCGAAGTGTTTTTGGCTCCGGCTGTCTCTCGAAGGCTGTTGGGAGTTCGATTAGCACTGCGTTCGGCGGACGAATGCGTCCGCCGTTCCACGAATTAGCTGGCGGCTTGCTCGGAGGGAACGGCGGCGGGAGCGCCCGACTTGGCGGAGGTGCGGGACCTCATTTCATACTGCGCGGCTTCCAGATCGACGTGAAGGGAATCGAGAGCGGTCATGGGCATTTCTGTGCCCCAGGTTTCCATTTCGGCTTCCGCCCAGTTTCCGTTGAGGCGGATGGCGCCGGTGATGTCTTCAGGAAAGGCGTGGCGGAAATCGCCCTCGCGAATGAGAATATCGCCGATCAGGCGGCCGGTAGCCATGTCAAACACGCGGCGGCTGGCTTGGCCGTCAGCGTTATTCAGGCAGACGAAAACTTCGCCGGCATCGCCGTAGTCCGGGCGATAGTACCAGGCTTGGGGAGCGTCGATTTTGGGATGATGGCGGCGCGACCGTTTGTGCTCAGGCTCAAGCGCCTGCATTTCGTTGGCGGGATTAAAGTAGAGTACGCGCTGGCAGGAATCGCAGACCACGGTTTGCTGACCGGTGCGTACTTCATTGTAAGTCTGAGGGCGCAGCATGACCTGGCATGCCATGCACTTGTGATCGCGCACCTCAGAGATGCCGCTGCCGCGAAATTTTGAAACCCGTTCGTAGTGACGAAGCAAATCTTCGCCCACGCTGGCCCGCATCTGGCCACGTTTAGCACGCCATTCGGTGAGTTGTTGTTCGTCCTCTGCGGTACGCTTGCGGGCCTCTTCTTTCTCTTTCTCGATCTCGGCAGTCTCAGCCTTCAGTTCGGCCTGCGCGGCCTTTACCTGCTTGTCGCGAGCGTCGGCGTTCACCATTAATTCAAGAATCTTGTCTTCGGTGGCGGCGATTTCTTTTTCGGCAAACTGAATTTCGTGGAGCAACGCCTTGTATTGCTCGTTGGTTTTTACGTCAAGCGACTGGTCACGGTACTTGGAAATCTTGCCGCGGAGGTCGCTAATGGCGGTATCGTGCTTGCGGCGGGCGGCTTCGTCGGTTTTTACTGCAGCCTGCGCCTTCTCGAGTTCGAGTTTGGTGTCGGCTAGCTTATGTTCGATGGCAGCGACGCGTTTGGGTAGTTCGGCGACTTCGTCCTGCAGGCGGCGAATTTCCTTATCCGCTTCTTGCAGGCGCAACAGGTTTTCTATTTCTGGAAGCATCCCAGCCTTGATTCTAACACGCGGAAACCGGGGTTTCCGGGAGGAACTCACGCATCTTAACCTATGTCTCTGCTCTCGTTACGGCCAGTTCAGCGAACGGATGGAGTGCGGGAAGGAAGGCAATCGAAAGGCTCTGCCCGGAGTTCCGACTATTTGTGTAAACTCGTTCGTTCATGCCGTGCTAGTTCAACCGCTCCTTGTCCGGGGTTTAATGGTGAAAAATCAGAACTACCTTTTTGTTGTTGCCGCGGCCATTGTTTCTTTTCTGAATCCGCTAATGCTTTTAGGACAAAGCATTTCGCCGGTTAAACCGCTAACGATTGAAGCGATCTACGCCTCTGGCGGACTGACGGGGCGCAGCCCAGAAACGATTGAGTGGAGTCCGGACAGTAGCAAGCTTTCGTTCATCCAGCGCGACGATGACGGAGAAAACGGCGAACTCTGGAGTGTGGACGCGGCCACCGGCGAGAGGAAACTTTTGCTGGGCGCTGCCAAGCTGGGACCGCTTGCGCCCGATTACAGCGGGATCAAGGACGAACGAGAAAAAGAGCGACTCACCCGCTACCACGTATCCCCGTACATTTGGGCGCCGGATTCGAAGCATCTTCTTTTCGCTCCGAATGGTCAGCTCTGGCTTTTTGATTTGGCGAACGGTACAGGTGTGCAGTTCGCCGCCGCGCCCGACCCCATCGGCGATCCGAAATTCTCTCCCGACGGCGGTCACGTTTCTTACATTCGCAAACACAATCTTTATGTTCAGAGAGTGCATGGCGTCGACGAAAAACAGCTCACCAAAGACACTGGCGAGAATCTGTTCAACGGCGACATCGATTGGGTTTACGCGGAAGAGTTAGCGGTTCGCAGCAATTATTTCTGGTCGCCCGATAGCAAGGAAATCGTCTTTC
>JBAPOI010000620.1:0-3267 GCA_049279555.1 Candidatus Sulfotelmatobacter sp. | reverse complement strand
CGGCATGACCGCGTATTTCTTCATAACGGCTCGTTGAGCGTTGTCGATCTTCGGATTTGCTAACCGTCGTGTCCCGCCTTTGAAAAGCCCGCTTTCCAGAAGAGTAAATAGAATTCCCGCGGCCACTTTTCGCCGGTAGGATGGCCTCAGATTCTATAGAATAAGCTTCAATCCTTGATAGACTCGGAAGCGGTATGCCGAACGTCCTTAAGTTTACCTTTCTATAAGAAAAACTAATAGAATTTACCAATAAAATTAACTTGACTACACTCGCTGCGCCGGTATTTACTTCCACCCTTGCTTGTCATTGCGAAAGCTCCGCCTTTGGAGGTTTACGCCGCAGTATTCGATTTATGTATGAATGGAAAGAGGCTTATGAGCGCCACACAACATCAGACTTCTGATTTATTCGCACCTCTGCAGCCACCGAAGCGTTATCTTTTTGGCCCCGGGCCGACCATGGTGGATCCTCGCGTCTATCAGGCACTCTCCAAGCCGATCGTAGGACACCTTGATCCCTATTTCATCCAGGTGATGCAAGACGTGCAAGAGTTACTCAAGATCCCCTATGGCGCCCTAGCGAGCTCCACGCTGGTTATTTCCGGTACAGGCAGTGCGGGCATGGAAGCCGCCGTCGCCAACTTTGTAGAAGCCGGAGCAAAATTTGGGGTCTTCGCGAATGGATATTTTTCCGATCGCCTTACGGAAATGGCCAAACGCCAGGGAGCAAATGTTGTGCGCTTTGAGAAGGCGTGGGGAGAGACTTTCAGCGACGCGGAGGTTTCGGAATTCATCCAGCGCGAAAAGCCGCAGGTGGTTGGTTACGTGCACGCGGAGACATCAACGGGCGCGTTACAGCCAGGCAACGCAATCTGCGCCGCGGCTCATGAAACAGGTGCGCTGGTTATCGGCGATTGCGTCACCTCACTCGGTGGAGTTCCGGTTGAGTTCGACAAGACCGGAATCGATATCGCGTATAGCTGCTCGCAAAAAGGACTGAGTTGTCCACCGGGCCTGTCTCCGCTGGCGATTTCGCCGCGGGCTATGGATTGGCTGCGTGCCCGCACCTCGCCGGTGCGCAGTTGGTATCTCGACCTCAAGCTGATTCACGATTACTCGACGGTGTCGCACCGCTATCACCACACCGCGCCCATTTCCATGTTCTTTGCATTGCGCGAGGCGTTGCTGGTGATTGCGGAAGAGGGAATCGAGAACCGTTGGGAGCGACATCGCCAGGCCCACAAATTGTTTGTGCGGGAGATCGAAGCGATAGGCCTGCGCATGCATGTGCCCGCCGCTCACAGAATTCCAACGCTGAACACGGTGTTGGTGCCGAACGGAGTGGATGAAGCCAAAGTTCGCAGCCGGCTTTTGCAAGGTCCGGGCATTGAAATCGCCGGCGGATTCGGGCCATTGGCCGGCAAGATTTTTCGTGTCGGCTTGATGGGACCTCTCGCGACCGAAGAAAATGTGCAGTTTTTCCTTGCCGAATTCAAGAAAGCACTGAAGGCAGAAGGATACGCGGGATAAATTCGGGATCATTACTGAAACGGGCAACTCTTCATGCAACGACGCGAGTGTCGTTGTTGTTTGCCGGAAACGCTTGGCGAGTACCCGACAGCGGACATTGGCTCGCGCAACATGAACAACCGCTTAGAGTAGATCGATCATCCAACGCACTCGCTAGAGGCGAGAATGAATGACACTGAAGTCGGTAGACACGCTTCTTGACGTTTTATATTTCGCCGATAGCCACACGGCCATTGTTGTCCCCGAGCTTGGAATCAATATCACGTACGATTCTCTTCGACAGCAGGTTCTGGCCATGGCGAACGCTTTGGCTTCCGCTGGTATCCGCCGCGGGGACGCGGTGGCGATTGCATTGCCCAACGGTCTACCTGCGATTGTTTGTTTCCTCGCCGCCTCCATCGCGGGCACCGCGGCCCCTTTGAATCCGGCCTATCCCTACGAAGAATTCCATTTTTTCCTGGGCGACACCAATGCCCGGGTTTTACTATGCCCGCCGGTCGGAGCAGAATTTGTACGTACGGCAGCCACCGACCGCAAGATCCCGATTTTTTCCGTTGAGATGACGGAGCAGGGAATCGTTCGCATGGTGAATGCTCCTTCCGGCGCAAAGGCTACCGAGCCGACTGCGGACGATATCGCTCTAGTCCTCCACACCAGCGGAAGTACCGGACGACCGAAGCGTGTTCCTCTGCGGCATTTCAACCTGGCGGTTTCCTCGGCAAATATTGCGAATACGTACGCGCTTACACCCGCAGATATTTCGCTCTGCATCATGCCGCTGTTCCACGTACATGGCTTGATTGGTTCAACCATGGCAAGCTTGATTTCTGGAGGAACGGTCGTCGTTCCTACAAAATTCAATGCGTTGTCCTTCTGGAGAACGGTGCGCGAAAACCACGTGACTTGGTATTCAGGCGTGCCGACCATGCATCAACTTCTGCTCGCTCGGACGCGTCAGAAACCGGCGGAAGCTGCTTCGTTGCGGTTCATTCGATCCTGCAGTGCGCCTCTGTCGGCAGAGCTGATTCACAAGATCGAGGGATTGTTTGGCGTTCCGTTCGTCGAAGCTTATGGAATGACCGAGGCCGCACATCAAATGACTTCCAATCCATTGCCTCCGCGGCACCGCAAAGCGGGCTCCGTCGGTGTGGGTGCCGGCCTCCGCATCAGCATCATGGACAAAGAGGGCAATCATCTCGGAACCAATCAGCGGGGCGAAGTAGCGATTCAGGGCGCGAATGTTTTCCGGGGATACGAAAATAATTCTGACGCGAATACTCGGGCTTTTGTAAGTGGATGGTTTCGTACTGGCGATCAGGGATATCTCGATACCGACTGTTATTTGCATTTGACAGGCCGGATCAAAGATATTGTCATTCGCGGCGGCGAAAACATTGCGCCTCACGAAGTCGATGAAGTTTTGCTAAGGCACTCGGCGGTTGCCGCTGCGGTCACGTTTGGTTGCGCGCATCCGACGTTGGGTGAAGAAGTGGCCGCAGCCGTGGTTTTGCATGAAAAGAATGGCGCGACCGAAGCGGAGCTGATCAAGCACAGTCGAGAATTTCTGGCGGAATACAAATGCCCAACGAAAATTTATTTGGTCGAGAGCATCCCCACCACAGCGACGGGAAAAATTCGACGCCGGGCAGTCGCGGCCGCCCTGGCCGGTGAGCACGAATGAAGTTTCTAATCGTTGGAGCAGGCGCAATCGGCGCATACCTCGGCGCGCGCATGGCG
>JBAPOI010000619.1:0-4997 GCA_049279555.1 Candidatus Sulfotelmatobacter sp. | reverse complement strand
TACTACCTTCGGTTCCGCTGCCACAACCAACCTCCCGTACGAGCAAATCCTCGACGAAAGGTACAGGGACGACATATCGGCAACATGCTAAGATTTTGCTTCTGTCAACACACGTGTTTGCCATGCTGGCGAACTGCTCGCAAATTAGTCTGAGGCATTCGGTATGAACGTTTTCCATCGCGGCCCCAGCGGTAATAGCGCGGGTCAAACTGCCGTCGTCAGGGACGAGCGCTTTTTTTTTGACACCGCTTCCACGCTAGCTGAGATTGGCGCTGGCTTTTACCTTCGAGGTTGGGTGCTCGGTACTGGTGGCAACTTCAGCTCAGTTCTGAGTTCTGATCCGTTGCGGCTCGCAATTACTCCCACCGGGAGTCACAAGGGCGAGCTTAACCCTACTGACATTCTTGAAATCGACGAAGCGGGAGAAGTTTTAAGAGGAAGCTCGCGCCCTTCGTTTGAGTACATGCTGCATTTAGCTATTATTCGGGCGCGAGGCGCAGGCGCGGTATTACATACACATTCCATTTGGGCGACAATCCTGTCAGGGCGTGGAGCTCCGCAACGTGGCCTGACAATTGAGGGGTACGAAATGTTAAAGGGCTTGGAAGGGGTTAGCGATCACCGTCATCGCGAGTGGGTTCCCATCCTTCCTAATTCTCAAGACATGGTTCGGTTAGGGGCTACGGTTGAAACCATGCTCGACGAGAATCCTGATGTTCACGGATTTCTTCTTGAGCGGCACGGGCTTTACACGTGGGGTCCGACGCTGTCGATTGCAAGACGCCACGTCGAGATTATTGAGTTCCTTTTTGAAGTCGTTGGCCGCACGGCTGGTTAGTGCCCGACAGTATTATCTGGAGCTAGAGGTGGAACATGGCATGCGTTACAATTCCCCAGGAAAACCGCTCACTAACTAACTCGACTGAAATCACCAGCTACCTCGCGTCTATCGGCATCGATTATGAACGTTGGGAGTCCGATATCAGCGTCGACATTGACGCTTCGTCTGAAGCTATTCTTACCGCCTATGCGCAGCAGATCGACGTACTGAAGAAGCGCGGCGGCTATGTCACCGCCGATGTGATTGACGTCAATCCGCACACCGCAGGACTTGAGGCAATGCTCGCGAAGTTCCGCATCGAGCATACTCATGATGAAGATGAGGTTCGTTTCATTGTTGCCGGACGCGGGCTGTTTTTCATTCACCCGCCAGGGCGGCCCGTGGTTTCAATCGAGGTCACTGCCGGCGACTGGATTAGGGTACCGCGCGGCACCTTACACTGGTTTAACCTTTGTTCGGAACGACGCATTCGCACGATCCGTCTTTTTCAAGACGCCGCTGGTTGGACACCGCACTATACCGGTAGCGGAGTCGACCGTGGCTTCGAGCCAGTGTGCTTCGGACCAACCTACTTTGTGCCCTCTGGCATGAACGCTGAATCCTCAATCGCTGCGGATGTAGACCGAAGCTAGCCACGCGAGTAAGGTGAGTTTGCAACCGGCGAGCTGAGCCCTGCCCGCCGGTTGCAATAACCGTGTTGATCAAGCCACCGAAGAAATGACCGCCTTGTCTGATTCCTTTGCAACGTCACTGGAAATCTGCCCGTCATCAAACTTAACAACACGGTCCGCGACGTGATAGTAACGGTCATCATGGCTAATTACAAAGATGGTTTTACCTTTCGCTTTAAGTTCGAGCAAGAGCTGTAAGTAAAATATTTCTTTAAATACCGGATCTTGATCTGCCGCCCATTCATCGAACAAGAACATCGGTCGGTCTTCCATAACTGCGGTAAGCAGAGCTAGCCGTTTGCGCTGACCTTGGGACAAGTCTACAGTGGATAATTTTCCTTGCTCTATATTTACCTTGTGGGTCAGATTCAGTTTCTTCAGATACTGCGGCGCGTCTTCGTGCAGATTGCTTCGTTCCAGCCCTAGCAACTGGTCAAACACGTAGCAGTCAGAGAATACCGCGGCAAAGTTTTGCCGGTATCTCTCCCTGGCGGCAGGTTCGCTTGTCGCCGCCGTACCGCTAAGTTCGATGGTTCCGGTCTGAGGAAAGTAAAGACCGGTAAGCAGCTTCGCAAACGTAGTCTTCCCGCTCCCATTTCCACCAGTAATGAACACCAGTTCCCCTTCATGAAACACTACGTCGAGAGGGCCTAGCACGAAATCGTGCGTTTCACCCTCGCGAAAGTATGAGTGGGTTACGCCCTTGAATTGCAGGTCCCAACCGGGACTAAGTCCGAAAGCTTCAGAGACACTCATGACTGCCTCATCTTCTTCCAGAGTCGCGGACAACTCAAATCCAAGCTGCTGAACATTCCTCACGGCGACGTTAGCACGCGCGACGTTAGGCGCCGCGTTCATAATGACCTGCAGAGGCATCATGAGATACAGAAGTGCCAGGGTGAAACCTGTTAGAGTCGCTCGATTCATTTCGCCCGAACCTACCACCACAAGTAAACCGACTACAACAAAAACGAGCGTCTGGCCCCAGGTCGCCGAGGCGGTATAGATTCTCATCGCCTTCTTGTTGTTCGTTCTAAAAGAAGAGGCTGCCGGCTCGAGAACACGCGCAAAGAACGCATCGCGGCGTCCGCGGTGCAGCTTCAATTCTTTAATGCCGCCGAACATCGATTGAACATGCTTCAGCACAGCGTCGGCGTCATCCCGCGCCTGTTTAAAGATATGTTGAGCTTTCAGTATCGGTAGTTGGTACCCCAATACACCTACCACCAAGAAAAACCCGACAATGGAAAGTAGTTTCCAGGACAACAGACCGATATACACGAGGCAACCAATCACAATGGTGGTGTTAAGGCAGAGCAACGGGACTAGGAGCACGGTGTTAGTGATGACGGGCACATCGTCCGTGAGCACGGAAAGCACACGATGGGTGCCGAGCTCCTCCAAACGACGCAAAGGAGTCGCCAGCACTTGCCGGCTTATACGAAGCCGCAGAGAATACAAGGAATCTTGCCCGAGATCGCTCAGGAGTATCTCAGAGATATAACGCGTCACTGGCAGCAGAATACAAAGCCCCGCAAAGGCCAGTAACAGAAAGGAACGCGTAACACCTTCTCGTTTCAATAGATTATTAATGACCGCCAGAAGAGCAGCATTGCAGGCTCCACTGACGACGGCGGCAACCACGCTGATGATAACGATCCTTCGTGAATAATTCAGGAAGAATTTTATAATTCCCATATTTATCGGCCTTAATTTGCAGAGGGAAAATTATAGCGGGAATTGCGAGGTACTCAATCGCCTGCATGGTTTGTTACGAAACCCGAAACTGAGCTTTATGCGCGACTAGAATATAATGCCCCTAACGTAGAATTACGCATTCTACGCACACGCCGTACGCCACTTAAGAAACCACAGACTTTTCATGAACTAAAGAGGTCGCCCATATGCTTTCTGCCAGCCAGCGCGCAACACGCCTTTTGCAATCAGAGATACGAACAATGTCCCTGGAATGCGCGAGGATCAAAGGCATCAACCTCGCCCAGGGCGTTTGCGACACGCCAGTTCCGGAGGTCGTGCGCGAGGGCGCGCGCCAAGCAATGGAGCGTGGAGTAAACAGCTACACGCGCGCCGAAGGACTACCGGAACTGCGTTACGCGGTGGCGGAGAAAATGCGCCGCTACAATGGCTTAGAGTGCGATCCAGAGACTGAAGTCATTATTCATTCCGGATCGACTGGCGCCTTTTATGCAAGCTGCCTGGCGCTGCTGAATCCGGGGGATGAAGTCATACTGTTCGAGCCTTATTACGGGTATCACCTGAATACGCTGATGGCAGTTGAAGCGAGGCCGGCTTTCGTCACCCTGCAGAAGCCGGACTGGACCTTCCAACCCGGCGATCTCGACAAAATAGTTACGCCGCGGACGCGAGCGATTATGATCAACTCACCGGCGAACCCGTCAGGAAAAGTTTTTACAAGACAAGAGTTGGAATGGGTTGCGGAATTTGCAAAGCGGAATGATTTGTTCGTTTTCACCGATGAAATATACGAAACCTTTGTTTACGACGGCAAGCATATCAGCCCTTCGACTTTGCCGGGGATGCGCGAGCGCACAATCACCATCTCCGGTTATTCGAAAACTTTCAGCATTACCGGTTGGCGAATCGGATATACCGTCTGTGACGGGAAGTGGGCACAAGCCATTGCTCCCCTTCACGATCTGGTTTACGTATGCGCGCCTGCGCCACTGCAGATCGGTGTTGCAGAAGGAATCTTAAAATTGCCGCAAAGTTTTTACGATGAGCTAGGGAAGGAATACCTGCATAAACGCAATTTGTTGTGCGATACCCTGCATGAAGTCGGACTTACGCCGTCCGTACCCAAGGGCGCGTATTATGTGCTGGCCGACGCCAGCATCCTAGAGGGCAGGACGAGCAAAGAGAAGTCGATGACACTGCTGCGCGAAACCGGAGTTGCAACTGTAGCCGGCAGCGCCTTTTACCACGACGGAGGAGGCGAGAACCTGATCCGCTTCTGTTTTGCCAAAACTGACGCCGAACTAGCAGAAGCCAGCCGACGATTAAAAATGTTACCGGAGCAAACCGGCAAGATCGCCATGTCACATATCTCGTAGAGTTGTAAAGTGCAACTCGGATCGACTCGCAACACTCTCTTACGGATCGGAATCCTGCTTCGTTTGCAGTTCTTCTGCCAGCTTTAATTCGCTCTCCGCTTCTTCTTTCTTGCCCATGTCGCGGTACGCTTGACCTAGCAGATGATGAGTGATCGAGTTGTTCGGGTCCATAGTGGCGGCTCGCTGCAGGGCGCGAACCGCCAATTCGAATTCTCCCTTTTTCTCCAAGACTTTTCCCATCAGGATATAGGGGCCCGTCGAAGTTGCATCCAGCCAGATAGACCGCTGCAGGAGCTTTTCTGCCTCCTCAAATTTCTGCACGCGGGAATATGCGTCAGCGAGCTTGTAGTACGTGGCCGCGTGGCCAGGGTCGATCGCCAACTCATTTTGAAA
>JBAPOI010000618.1:0-1731 GCA_049279555.1 Candidatus Sulfotelmatobacter sp. | reverse complement strand
CCAAGAAAATACTGCCAGCTGATATTTATGATCAAATTTTCCATGGCTGTGATGGTATCTGGCAGGGAGGCTGAAACTAGACGCGACTTTATGCTCGTTCGGCATGTTTCCCGTCCGACGGCGTTTGCCGTTTGAGCGAATGGTCAAAGGGATGTGTGTGATAGAGCCCAGGCCAGAGATACGCCGCTTGCAATGATGCCGAGCCCGAACCATTCGGAGGAACGGCCGCGAGGGCAGGACCGCCGATGAACCCGTGAGCATCGCGAAGTGCACCGTCGAAAGCTTCCTTAGCTTGCAACAGACGTGCAATTTCGAGAAATGGTCACGAGTTTTCAACGGAAGACGTACGAGCGACCTCAGTCTTACCGCAGTTGATCCACTGTAAGCCCTCGTAGAGTCGTCCGTCGCGCCAGTCTCCGAGATCGCCGCAGTGCTCGCTGAACGATATGGCGCCGAGTAGGAGTGAGCGGGAACCAATCGGTGGGTCGAAGCCTTCTTCGACGACGGGGGAGGTGGGGACAACGGGGATAGTATGGGGACTTGAGCGTGCAATAATCGAAACAAGCAAGAGCGGTCGCCGCAAAGGCGCCTGGTCGATGCTTGCGCTGTCGGCACGCCACCCGTCCCCACGTCTACCAAGACGCTGAAGGGTTCCGGGGAAGTCGGACTTTATCTCCTCCGAGAGGCGTTTTGCCGATTTGGCAAGTTTTGGGGTCTGCCGCCTTTTTCTGGTTTCGGCGAACATAGCTGCTCGTGCAAGCCAGTGAATGCGGCCTCACGAAATGACTATGAGTACAAACCTCGATTGCTATCTTAAACCCCATCGTCGTCGCGTTGGCCTTACGCAAGATGAACTTGCGGCACTGTTGGGCTTCAAGAATGGCGCTGTCGTCTCCCGACTCGAACGGGTAGTGCGCCACCCGACCCTTGAGACTGCCTATGCCTTCGAAATCATTTTGGGAAAGCCATCCTCAGAATTGTTTCCGAGCCTTCATGCGAGGGTGAGGCAGGACGTGGTTGCCCGAATTCGCGTCCGATATGAGGAGCTGCAGGGCAATTCATCCAGGGCCAATAAGATCAAACTCGATTTCTTTGAAGACACCCTAATAAAATGGGATGACCGGTCTGAAACGCGCGCATGAACGTGCGCGCTCCCTACAGCTTCGTCCTCGCCATGTATCCGAATTCGCGGGGTGTCGCCTTCGTGGTCTTCGAAGGTACGCAATCGCTCGTCGACTGGGGGCTCAGAGTCACGCGACACAAGCACGAACCGTACCGTTATCTCTCTGCGATCGGTGACTTGTTCGTTCTTTACCAACCGGCCATGCTTCTCTTGGAGAACATGGCAGCAGCGGGTGCTCGACGCTCGGAGAGGATACGAAACCTCAACGCAAAGATAGCAGAGCGTGCACTATCGCTTCACATGCCAGTACGCTTCTATTCTCGCGAGCAGGTGCGGGAGGTATTCGCGCCGTTTGGGGCAATCACCAAAGAAGCCATTGCCGATGCTGTTGGCAAACAGGTACCCGCGTTGGCGCGTCTCGTGCCGCCGCATCGCAAACCGTGGACCTCGGAACACGCTCGCATGGGGGTGTTTGATGCTGCAGCACTCGCTCTTACGTTCCTTGGCACAGCGAAAATCGAAGCATGACAGGAAACTAGGCGGCACCCTATCCACACAGCTAATGTGCCGAGAATGAGGAGACCGCGCTCGCTGATATACTGAATACA
>JBAPOI010000617.1:0-6808 GCA_049279555.1 Candidatus Sulfotelmatobacter sp. | reverse complement strand
TGCTCTCCTGTTCGCCGGGAAGTAACCACCCAAAGGCGTCCCGCGGCGCGCTCCGTATCGTCTATTCGGAACTTTAGCGCCTGTGCGCACAATTGGCAGAGCGTTCGAGACCGCTTCTTTTCAGCCTCGCCGAATGCGTAGTGTCGTGGCCCGTTCAGAACTTTAACAGGATCGAACAGCGGCCCAGTATTTCCGCACTTGCAGTACCCATACCACTTCCCGCGCATCCAACGATTGAACCGCACCAGCCATTTCATCGCGGCCACCTGTAAACCGTCTCCATGTGCTTCCCAAACGCCCCTATCCGTATTTTGCGCATCCCTAGCTTTTTAAGCGCATATCCGTACTTGATGTAATCCGTTTTCTGGTCTAAATTGTAGCGCTTTTTGAAGCACTCTTCGACAATCTCTCGAACGCTGACCTGCTGGCGTTCCTTGCAATACTCCGCGATCCGAACTTCGAGCGGCGTCTCGGGAACCAACGAAAGCCGCCATGCTTGCCGCAGATGCGACCGGCCCGAACGATGCAGCGCAACCGCCTCCGCCAGCAGTTGGTTCCTGTCCCGCTTCAGGTGGGTCAGCGCAATGGCCCCGGTGACCAGAGAATCAAAGTGCGGGTCTTTGCCGTTGACCGACTTAATCCACGCTTCCGGCATCAGGTTTTCGACGACTGCCAGGAAAATGCAGTGACGCCGAACGGTTTGGATGTACTTCGCCAGCGTCGGCACGGCGGGATCACTCAGCCGACGCGTGAGCGACTTGAGGCCCAAACCGACGTTAACCTTCCAGTCCTCGCCGCCCAGCAGATTGATTACCCACTTGCCTCGCGTCTCGTTGCTGGTCGAGGCGTAGAACGTATTGGAGTCGCACCAGCGGTAGTAGTAGTCCCCAAACAGAACCTCGAACGCAGCGTGCATTTCTTCTGGGCGTCTGGTCTGAACCATCCATAGCGTGTCGATCCCACACCCAGGGTTTAAAGCGCGGGCGACGGCCGACAGCAGGATACGATTCCCGTAATTTGCGATTTGCGCGTCGTCTCCTGCGGCGTTTAGGTAGGTCCGCACCCAAGTATCCATCCGACGCTTTCCGTCCCATCTTAGCGCGTCTAATTGCGATTGGAGGGGATTTCCTGCGTTTTCCTTGGCGACGATGAACGAAGTTTTATCGAGTTCTCTGTAATTCACTCGTAGCCCTTCGTTCTGCTCCAGCCATATTGCCAGCAGTTGGTGGTGGCTCAAATCCAATGGTTCGTTGGCTTTAGCGACTTCAGGAACGGCACGGGCGAACTCAATCTGGCATTCCAGTTCATTCCAGCGCAGAGCGCCACGCAAAACCGGATGCTCCCGCAGGCAAAGCAGCAGATTGGCCGGCGATCGCGGATCAACCCTGCCGCGGTGATCCAGCGCCCGCAGTTCCCGCCAGCCCGAGATGGGTTGAACTTTCGGCTTCATAAGTCCACCAGAGGGCTTCGGAACATGCGGAATGGCCGCGGCTCTTCGCTCTTGAGCTTTTCCCAGACTTCCTCAGCCCGCTTGTCCATCCAGTCCTTTTGCTTCGTCGTTCCGTTAGCCTGCCTTACGCGGTATTGGCGATTCTTTTGCTGGCGATAGCAGCGGCCGCAGACGCAGCCATCGGAGTGCACGAGCTTCTTAGGCATTGTCCGCCTCCAGCAAATCAAACCGCGTGAACTGCTTCGAGTGTTTCAGTGGCACCATCATCCCGGACATCCCGTAGCGGTTCTTGGCGAGCTTAAGCCACGCCTTGAGATCGCACCACGAAAAAGAGCCATCCGTTTCCGCCCGTTTCTTATCTGCCGCGTCAGGGAACAGCATCATGACGGCGCAAGCGTCTTCCTCTAGCGCCCCCGAACCACGCAGGTCGCTCTCTTCGAGTTCGGCCTTCGCCAGCCGCGCATTCGATCGGCTTGTTTGGCTGACGACCAGAATGGGCACGTTTGCCTCAACTGCGGCCTGCTTCATGCAGCGGGAAATGTTGGTGAATTTCTCGTAATCGCCCCGAATTCCCTTGCCGCTTGAGGACATCAGTTGCATGTGGTCGACAACCACCAAGCCAACTGGGCGCCGCCCAGAATGTCTCACCACCTCGCTTGCAATGTAATCCGGGCTTACTGCGGGCTTCGTGCTAACACGAATCGGTAAGTGCCAGTATCGGCGGGTTGCCTCGTCCAGTTTGGCGCGGGAAGTATCGACACTTTCGTGATGCCGCTGCATCGTCTGGAAATCAAGGAGATTCACTCGGGCTTCAGATGCCAGTATGCGGTGAAAGACATCGCGCTCACTCATCTCCATCGAGAACATGAGAACGCCAGCCTTGCTTCGAGCAGCCTTGGCAACGAACTGTAACGCCAAACTGGTTTTCCCGGAACCCTGGTTCCCGCCCAGAATGTAAACCTCGCGAGGTCGCATCCCGCCAGCCAGGGCGTGCGTTAGCCCGTTGAATGGAGTGGGTACTCCGGCCGCCAGCGTGTAGTCCCAGAATCGATCCAACCCACCGGCGGCTGAAACCACGCTTGGCAGCGTGTGGATGTACTTATCGTCAGGGTGCGGAACGTCGCTCGAAAAGTCCCATTCCGGTGTCCACTCCTGCGCCGCCGCATAGAATCCGCACAACTGCTGGTAGGTTCCACCGGCCCGTACAAAGTCCGTCGCATCTCCCTTCTCAGGAAGTTCGGGAATCTCGATAACCCGAACGGTCGCCGCCACAGGGTACAGAAGCTCCGCCACCCGCAGTGCGTGCTGCCGTCCCTTGGTGTCGTTGTCGGGAAGAATGGCCACGTCTTTTCCCTTGAAGTACTGAGCCAATTCTGGCCTGAAGTTTCCAGCTCCGCCGTTGTTGCACGTCGCGGTGAATCCCAGGCGCTCCAAGGTCCGAACATCCTTTTCCCCCTCAACGATCCAAACACAATCTTTGGAAAGCAATTGGGGCAAGCGATACGGAACTATTCTAACGTCCTTGAGACCCCAACTCCAGCCACCGCCAGGGCGCGAATGCCGCTGCATGAATCGCTTCCCCGTCTTGCGCACCACCTGGTACAGGACGGTTCCCTTTTCGTCGGTGTAGTCGTACTGCGCCTCAATGTCTCGCTCCTCGGACGTTGGCTCGGGGCGCCCCAGGAATTCAAACACCAATCGCTTGGCTGATACGAAGTCACATGAGTGTAGTTCCTGCTCAAGCGACAGAACATCCCAACCGCGGCCGCATTGCGAGTGGCAATAGCAAAGGCCGGTCGACGGCTCAACGGAGAAGTTGGCGTCCTTCCCGTTGTGAACCGGACATGGCCCCCGCATTGTGGCGCCAGCCGTCTTCAGGCCAGGAGCCCGCGACGTGTAGTAGAGCGATATTTCTTGTTCGGTGAATTCCATTTATTACCTCACGATTCGGGATGGGTGGACAGCGGTCGGTTGCAAGAATTGCGGCGGCTGGTCGGACTCAATCTCGTCGAGCCATCGACGACCATTCAGCCAGCTGGCAGGATACGGAATCTTGCTGCCGCGTCCCTCGGCCTGCATCTGCCGGAACCCTGGAAGCTGAGATCGCAATGCGGCCATGATCCTCGGAAATAGTTCGCCGTCCACCCGCTTGGCGAAAGCCGCCTCCGCGTCATCCCTCGCCAAGTGCCGAGGGTACAGTCGATACCAATCCTCGAATTGCTCGGCCTGCTCCTTGGAAAACATCACCCGCGCCCTCACTCGCTTTTTCCCGTGGCCGTTTAGTTCGACGGGCGCTAGGGAGAATTGGGGCGCCCCAACCCCCACGAATGTGGGGAGAGGGGTTTCTGGTACTGGCTCTGGTACAGGCTCTGGTAGTCCCGACACTGTAGGGACACCATCGGGACACCTAGTTAAAAAATCTAGTTTTTTCCTCTTTAACGCCAACCTTGTCGCGTCATCGGCGTGCTCGTGCCAGTCGTGTACGAGTAGCCTATGGGTGGTCGATGTGTCAAGCCAACACGATGATTTTATGGCGCTTATCAGCTGTCCAGGAGACCCTTTCCATTCAATCCAGGCTTCAATCTCGGCGTCAGAATACTTCCCTATGTCGCCTTGTGGGGTATATCTCCCCGAAAAGTGCCAAAGTGCCTCAAGATACCCCAACGCCTCGCCTCGACCGCAATTTAGGAGAGATTTGAGGCGTGCTAGTTTGGGGTGGTCATCAACGGCTCGGAGTGCCATTTTCTAAACACCGAACCGCGCCGAACGAGACCGAATGACTGCCTCTTCGTACTCCGGGGTGAAATGCTCTGGTTCGTTGAACTCGCTGAACTCGTACCCTCCGCCGAGCCTTCCCTGTCGCGTCCACTTCGGACGCATGTGGATGTCGAGAAGCGTCCATGATGTCCAAGTTCCGGCCGCCGACTCAGCCTGAATCAGACCGTACAGCCGGTAGGAGGGCTCGTCATCCAGTATGAGGATTGCCGTGTCGGGCTTGGATAGAACGAATTCTTGGATCTTGAGGTGATCTCGCCCTTCGGTCGGGATGAACGGCTTTACTTCGGCCCAGACATTGAACTGAGGAAGGTAGAAGTCCGGCAAGTAGCGGGCACCACTCGGCAACTCGAATCCCTCGGGCTCATATCGCCACTTAATCGGTAAAGCATCAAAGAAAACAGCCCACCGGGCTTCCAGCCTACTGCGAAATTTGCATCCCGCGTAGGCGGTTTCAATCGCCTTGATTTGTGTCATCGGAGGTGTGTCTCTATCTTGCTTCAGGTGTCGTCAAAGAAGCAAGTCTTTTCTTTGCACGATAGACTACATTTCGGTCAGTCGCCCGCTTCAAGCACCGAGCGCAGAGTTTGCGTGACTCGGCCACTTCGCATCCCCCACATTGTCGGCACAGGCCCAGGGATGTCATCTCGTCCTGCCAGAGTGCCTGCCGTGACTTAGCCAGCGGGATCACTTCGTCCATCACCTTCGCCGCGGCGAGCTGCGCCTTGAGTTTGTCGGTCATTTCATCCCTTCCAGTTCGATCTGCTCGTCGACCGCGCCCATCGTCTTTAGGTAGTCGTCGGAGAGCGGGAGAACCTCTTGGCTGAGGCGCTTGGCGGCGATCTCGCAGTAGCGTTCCTCGATCTCGATTCCGATGGCGCGGCGACCGTAGTTTCTTGCGGCTAATAGGGTCGACCCACTTCCGCAAAAAGGGTCTAGAATAATCTTCGCATTTGGGGCGAATTTTAGGCACCAAACGAGCAGGTTGAGCGGCTTCTGCGTAGGGTGGTAACGCTTCCCATCCGGGTTGCGATCCTCTCGGTACATCTTGGACGGCCTGTCAAAATTCGTCCACGCCAATTCAAAGTCGGCAAGCGTCGCCATCTTGGATGACTTCTCCCACGAAAGCCAGCAGCGAGATGGCGGCAAACTAAAGTAGTTACCGCCCCAAATTATGGAATTAGGAGCGGCTGCAAGCACCAAGCCAAGACGTTCGGCGTCCACCGGCAAGGCATCCCACCGCTTCGCGTCGGCGTACATTGGGTCCGCGCCCCAAGTCCCACCACTCCATCGGTCGCCATGTCCGTAGGGCGGGTCCGTCAGCACCAAATCCACACCAGGAAGCGTCGGCAGGATCTCGCGGCAATCACAATTAAAAATGACTATCCCAGCGTGCTCATAATATGGCTTCATTGCACGCCCCTCTTCGCCGCTTCCGCGCGCCACAGGTCGAACAGCTTGCGGACCAGTCGCATGTCGGTGCCGATGGGCAGGCTGATGATCCATTGGGAAAGTACGTAGAGCGTCATAATACCTCTAGGATCACCTGCGTACAGGGCTCAATGTACTGCTTGCCCAAGCAATCCAGGAAGTACTTGGCATACGAACCAGCCACTACCTGGGCGTCATCCTCGATCACAATGCCCGTCAGTGAGTCTAGGACGGCCCTCAGTAGCTTGTCGCAGTCGGGCTTGGTGATTTTGTACTCCGTCTTCTTAACGCTCTTGGGCCTCTTGAAGTAGAAAAAGCAAGAAACCTTCACCGCACGGTTGGTAATCGACTGACCAGCGTCCATGAGTGCCTGGCGGGCCATCCACTGAGCGACCGCAGTCCACGGGGCCAGATTGGGGTTGTCCGACTTTGCATAATACTTGGTCACGAAGCGCAGGGAGCCCTTCGGCTCAGGCTTGCCGGGGATCGTGTAGCGGAGAATCACTGCTGATCCTCTGGCCCTTGGCATCTCCGGTTCACCGCGCCGATGAAGGCGCCGAACAGCAGGCCGCCGATGACTGATAGCAGGAGCCAGCCGGCCGCGATGACGAGCGCCCGTACCATCACGAAATGAATCGAGCACATAGTTGTCTCCAAATCGCCACGATAATCGTGAACACCGAGTCTTCCCAGTCGAGTTTCATCAATCCATCCTCAGGCTAAACGGTAGCGACTGGTCAGCGTAGATCTGGCGGAAGAACTCACGGTCGAACGGAGTAGGAGTCGCCTCGACGCCGTAGGCTTTCAGGGCGTGACAGCATATCCCAACGACCAGGATTGCCGCTTCTTCCCGGCTGCGCGGCATGATCGCATCCCAGGCCGATTCCAGGGCATGTGCCTCGCAGAGCGTATCGTGATCTTCAGCAACCTCGTTGAAACAGCACCGGCATTTCTTTTCTGGCATCCGGCGACCACTTTCGTAATCCTCGCGGGCCTGTTGTGTGTTTTGTTCGCAGAACATTGTCGCCTCCCACTTATTTTTCTATCACATTCGTTTTTTACTTGCAATAGTTATTTAGCGGTGGTAGAAATAAATCATGAGCACAGCATCCGAGCCGACTCGCACTGTCACAACAACGATGAAAGTAGCAC
>JBAPOI010000616.1:0-1804 GCA_049279555.1 Candidatus Sulfotelmatobacter sp. | reverse complement strand
GCTCCGGCTTGATGATGGTGCCCGCGTTGGCTGCGAGCACCACCACCAGCAGGACGAGATAAGTCACCGGCCGGCCGGCCAGCTTCAGCCGCCGCGCATAGTTCCACAGCAGCCACACGGCGAACAGGATGACCAGATACCGCAGCGCGAACAGGCTCCAGACACCGATGTGGTTCCACAGCCAGTAGAAAATCAATTCACTTGCCCAGGCACAGTAAATCATCTGGTTGCTGGCGGGTGTCCACGAAAAGGCGGTGTGGTCGAGGTGCAACGTGTGGTGGTCGAGCATCTGTCTGGCGTAGGCCATGTGCCAGAACAGGTCGCCGTCCAGAAACGGTTGCGCGTAGCAAATGGCGATGACCGCCACGACGGCGAGGGCCATCAGTCCGCAAATGAGACGGGTTCTGTTAATGGGTTTGGTCACTTGATTTTGGCTGCGTGCTCTGCGGCGGCTCTGGCGCGAATAATTTGCAAAGAGCCGGCGGACTTATCCCCCTCTCCTCGGAGGAGAGGGCCGGGGTGAGGACGGGGGTTCATTCTAACTTTGCTCCGCCGGGCGCATTGGCCGCGTATAATCCGGCAAGGAATGCTGCGCGCGGGATTGCAATTCGTTGAAGATCGTATCACGAACACTTTGGGCGTTGCGGCGCAGATGCGAATTCCAAAACCGCAGCGTCTTGATGCCGAGTGATTGCAGAAACTTTTCCCGTGCCACATCATGCTTGCGCTGGTCGGGAAAACCGTGCTGACTGCCATCCAGTTCCACATTCAACTCCGCTTCCTCGCAGAAGAAATCCAAGTGGTAGATGCCGACGGGATGTTGCCGGCGGAACTTATAGCCGGAAAAACGACGGCCGCCCAGCCAGCACCACATGAGATTTTCGGCCCAAGTTTCCCTTTTGCGAAGCTGGCGGGCGCGTTCAATGTCGGCCATGAGACGACTTTAAGGGATGGCGGGAAAACTGAAAAGTTTGTTTTGACGCCCGCCCTCATCCTGGCCTTAACCCCTGTTGGTTTTTGCACAATTCTATAGAAGTGGGCAAATATGAGAAGGTTATGTCGATTTCACCGTTGCCAATCACAATCTTTTCAATGAGGGCTTCAACGACTTTGCGCTTGTCCTCAAACGGCAATTTCGGCCAACGGTCATACAACGTGTTGGCCTCGTGTAGCACATCGTCGGCGGACAGCTTGTTGACCTTCAGGAAGTCCACTTCGGCCTCCAACTTGGGCAATTCAGCCAAAAGCTGGTTCAACCGCGCTTCGGCGGGTTTGTAGAAGTCGCCAAATCCCTGTGGTGTGATTTGCTCCTGAATGTAAAGCTGGTGCGTTCGCTTCATTTCATCCCGCACTTTTTGGATTTCCCGCTGGTGGGCCTCGAGCAAGGCCGACTTCTCGGCCAAGTTCCGGCCGGCTTCTTTCAGGTGGCCGGCAATCCGCTTTGGCTGGCCGAAAAAGACCTTTAGCTCATTGTGCGCGATGTTCTCAAGGTCGGTGATGGGTATCTTGTTGCGGCATTTGCGGCAGAAGTATTTCGGGCTGTTGGCGGAGACATACATCTTATGGCCACAGGAGCAATGCGCCAAGCCGCTGAACAGGTGAACGGGCGGCTTGCCGGGCTTTTTCCATGATTTTAACTGTTCCTCAATGATCTGGTTCACCTGATTCCATAGGTCTTCGGAAACGATGGGCGGGCATTCGGCCCGGCCCCATTCGCTTTCAGGCTTCGTTTCGGTGCGCCAGGTTCCGGTCATGCGCATGGTATTGAACACATACACGCCCTTGGCGCTAGATTCGCTCAAGA
>JBAPOI010000615.1:0-2923 GCA_049279555.1 Candidatus Sulfotelmatobacter sp. | reverse complement strand
GGTGAAGGACTATTTCAGCCTTTTCATTTGCTTTTGCTGATCGCGATTGCTCTCCTCGTCTTCGGCAGCGGTAAGTTCGTCGCGGTCGGCAAGGGTCTGGGCGAAGGCATCCGCAACTTCAAGGCCTCAATGAAGGAACCCGAAGAAGACAAAAAAGAAAAGAAGGAAGAAGAAAAGAAGTCCTAGTTCCAAATGCGATTGAGCTTCAAATCGCTCCCCGCTCTCGCAACATCCGATACACCAGAGCCACCGGCAGTCCCACCACATTGCTGTAGTCGCCCTCGATGCGCGGAATCCAGCGCGAGGCAATACCTTGAATCGCATAAGCTCCCGCCTTATCCATCGGCTCGCCGGTCGCCACATAATCGCGGATTTCATCTTCGGACAATTCGCACATGGTCACGAGCGTGGTGTCGGAAACGATTCTCTCAGAAGCAGCAACCAGCTGTTGGCGCCCAGTCGCCATTCTTGATTCCGATTCCTCACTAGGAACTGGACCGACTAGGCAGACGCCCGTGGTCACCAGATGCGTGCGTCCCGATAACATTCGCAACATGCGTTTAGCATCGTCCACGTCGCGCGGCTTCCCCAGAATCATGCCGTCGACTACGACAATCGTATCTGCTCCCAGAACCCAATCTTGCGTCTGCGTTTGATAAACGGCGAACGCCTTTTCCCGCGCCAGCCGTTCCGCGCAAGCACGCGGGGCTTCCGCAGCAAGCGGCGTCTCATTGATGTCAGCGGGCTGTACCGTAAACGAAATTCCGGCGCTGCGCAGCAA
Source organism: Candidatus Sulfotelmatobacter sp. (assembly GCA_049279555.1). Classification (GTDB taxonomy): domain Bacteria; phylum Acidobacteriota; class Terriglobia; order Terriglobales; family Acidobacteriaceae; genus Sulfotelmatobacter. Next base: position 2,142 of record JBAPOI010000615.1, on the reverse strand, counting down.
TTCCTGACGTCGAGGTGAAGCGGAGGCAAGAACGATCATGCGACACGATTCTAGTGGAAAAACATGAACCGCCGGATGATAAGCCCAGCGTGGTTTTCATAACTAGGTACCAGAAGCTATCTCATAAATGGTTTCGGGAAGGGCACGACTTCAGTCGTGCCACCCAGAGCCAAGAATGACGCGGGCTTTAGCCCCTGAGGTACACCCGCCTCCAACCGTCGAGTACGCCCGGTGAGAGCCTGCCCTGAGCGAAGTCGAAGGGAACCCGCTTTCCTACCCCGTCCTGCTGCTGAGAATACAACCAAGACTAGGAGAACCAAGACTAGGAAACCAAGACGAAAAGGCCATCTAATAAAAGTTTGGGAAGTGTACTAGGTACTAGGTACCAGGTACTAGCTCCTATCGGCTCCCAACCACCCCACGCACCGACTCGATCAGCTTCGCCGAGTCGTATCCCACACCGTTCTTGAACACCGTCTCAACATTTTCGATGTCTTCAATCTTTTTCGAGGGATCGCCTTTGATCACCACCAAATCCGCCTGCTTTCCCGGCGCGATCGTGCCGATGCGGTCCAGCTCTTCCAGAAACTGCGCGCCGTTTGCGGTTGCGATGTGAATCGCTTCCACTGGCGTGAACCCTGCTTCCACCAGCAACTCCACTTCGCGCTGATCGCCAAAGCCCGCGATCACACCTCCCATTCCCGTGGGGTCGAGTCCCGCCAGCAACAGCCCTCCGGCCTGCGCGAACGCATGCTCGAACTCCAACTCTTTCTTGAAGGCAGCCGCCCAAGGCGAAGCGTCGCTGTGGTAGCGCTGTCGGATAAGGCTCGTATCGCTCACTCGCTCCTTGCTGTTAAGAAATGCGCTACGAGCGTCAAGCGAGAGCGCATCGAGCACGCGCTGCTGAATCGTAGGCCGTCCCGGCACAAACATCTCAAACACCGGCAGAGTCGACGTCACCGCGACGTGATGCTGTACGAGATCCACAATCATGTCGTGCACTGGACCGCTCTGCACATCCAGCTTCGAAATAAATTCGTCGTCCAGCTTCTCCGGACACACGCCCGGCTTCTTCCACGGAAAAAATTCTGTGTCCACCAGCAACCCGTGCTCAAGATCGTCGATTCCAATCGCAGCCGCTTCGCGAAATCCAATCGAGCAAAGATGTCCCGTAACCGTAGCGCCGCGCTTGTGGGCCGCGGTTACCGCAGCCGACAACTCCGCCGGAGTAATGAACATGTATGCCTTAAAATTGTCCACGCCCTCATCCAGCCAATAATTGACGGTCTTCGTGGCATCTTCAGGCCCGTTGAGCTGGTGCATCTGCAGCGCAAAAGTTCCCGCGCCTTCAAGATAAGGTCCGGTCACGTGGATCTTCGGCCCCGGAATTTCTCCTTTGTCGATCTGCTTCTTGAGTTCGATGTCGGTGTAGGGCTCCAGCGCACCCGTTGTGCGAATCGTCGTCACGCCGCCGGCCAGATACAATCGCGGAAAACTGAACGCCATCTCCCCGTAGATACCGTTACCCAGAGGATAAACAAGGTGATCGTGCATCCCGACAAGCCCGGGCATCACGCTATACCCGTGCAGATCGAGCACCTGCGCATCCTTCGGAACGCTCGCCGACGTAGCATCGGATACCGACTCGATCTTCCCATGGCTAAGAACCACAGTTTGATCTTCCCGCGCCGCCGCACCCGTACCGTCAATCACGCGCACGTGCGTTAAAGCAACAATCGCCGCGTCCACTTTCACAAAGCCGTGCACCTGCGGCGACAAAGTTTGGCCCGACGCAACTCCGATCCCAACTAAGACGCACACCAATACAAAACCCAACTTCCGCATACGTCTCACCTCGCGTGGAAAAATCTAGCAGGATTGTACCGGATGAAGTAACCACCGGCGAGTCACGGTGTTGTTCGGCGGTATCTTAATAAAATGCTACCGATTGCGCTCCGTAGGGGCGTCTGAAGATAGCCCGGCGCGTTCAGCGCCGGGTAAAACCGCAAAATCGTGACGCGTCCCTACGGAGTCTGTGTCGTAACTGGGTCTTGTTTTTTGGGAAAAAGATGATAGACAGAGAGGCATGTCACGATTTTTTGCTTACGATCCGGATCAGGCGTATTTGCTGCCGCCGAATGT
>JBAPOI010000614.1:0-9604 GCA_049279555.1 Candidatus Sulfotelmatobacter sp. | reverse complement strand
TGGAAATCACATCCTATAATCATCATCGAAGGCTCCTTTCTTCCCAGCGTCTTCGTCCTCAAACAAAGACTACATGGGTTCGAATCGAGCCTTCACTCTTATCCAATCAATCCTTGTCGCGCCTTTTGCGACAGAGCGGGGACTTTTGACCTCCTTTTGGGTTCGATGATTGCAGCCGAAATCAAATTCCCCGCCCTGTCCCTGCAAAGAGCGCAGGGACTAAGGACGGGGCAACCTCAGGTTCTGTGCAGAGAAAGGCTGGGCCCGCACCCGCGGCATCTTTCAGAAAGATGCTGCTATGCAGCGGCTATGGACACCCGCTCGCCGGTACGCTTTGCCGGAGCCAGCACGAGCAAGATTACTCCGATGATGGCCAGCACAACCACGCCCACCAGTTCGCCGCGCGCAATCAAATTCTGAAACTCCTGAAACGCCATAAGGCCGGAGTGAGCGAAGCTCGACCACGCTGTGAATGCAATCAAGCTGCGATTTGCAGATGGATCACGCGACGCCAGCAGCAGGAAAATCCCGAGCGTCACGTAGACGCTAAGCATCATTGCCACCGCAGGCTCCTGCCGGCCAAAAACCACCAAGGGATAAACCAAACCCGAGAACAGCAAACCCACCACCACCAACACAATCTTCAGCGCCTGTTCTCGATTCATGCCGCCCCCCTGCTGTCTCACGTAACTGTATCCTTTGTTCAGTTGACAGTGAAGGTCTGTTTGCTCATCGTCGCGCCGTTGGGAGTCACCACACCGACCTTGCCTGTCTTCGCGCCCGACGGCACGGTGGCCTGGATCAGGGACGGGGAGGCCACAACGAAATTGCCCGTCGGCACTCCGCCGAAAGTGACCTTGGTTGTTCCCGCGAAACCGCCGCCCACGATCCCAACCTGCGTGCCCACCGTGCCGCTTAAAGGATCGAGGTTGGTGATCTTGGGAAGAATGTGTACCGTTTGCTGGCTCTCGACCTGCAGACCGGTGGCTAGGGTAACGGTGACCGGGGCATCAATGGCCGCGCCGGGCACCGTCGCCGTTAGATAAGTATCCGAGCCCTGTTTAAATTGCGCCTGCACCGAACCAAAGCTAACGCTGACGGCGCCCCTCAGGCCGTTCCCCATAACAATGACCGGTTCGTCGAGCTCGACCCACCAGCAGCAGAATGCGATGTTGGGAATCAGTTGCTCGGGAGTCACGCTGTAAAAGACTCCTACTCCATTGGCCCCGCCAGCCTCGGTGGTTCCATAGAACAACCCGTTCGTGTGGTACATGAGAGTTGCACCCGGCTCCATACCGCCGGTTCCGGTCAAGTCATAGACCGGACCAAAGGTGCCGCCCGATGTAATTTCGAAAATGGTGCCGTCGCCGGTTGTGCCGCCAAATGCGGTAGACCCGTAGAAGTGCATTCCATCGGTTGCAGCCAGCAGGCCGGCAACTGGGTTCGCACCATCGCTGTTGAAGCCTCCAGCGAGCGCGCCGAAATTGTGAAGGGGCGTCCAGACGCCCGCCAGGCTCAAGTTATAGACCTCACCGGTGCCGTTGACGCCGCCCTTTTCCGTGATTCCATAAAGGTTGCCATCGGCTCCCAGCGCGAGCGGACCTCTAGGCTCGGCTCCATCCGTGCCGCTAAAAGAGTAAATGGTGTTGATGGCTCCTTTGGTTGTCATGTGGAAGACAGTCCCGCAGCCTCCGGTGCAGCTGTTGTTGCCGCCATTTATCGTCGTGCCGTACAAGTCCTCACCCAGGGCGAGTAGTGGGCCTTCGGATTCACCGGGTGCATTGCCGGAAAGCTGTTGAAAAGTTCCTGCCGGCAGCGTCACGCGATAGGTTGTTCCGGACAGGGTCACGCCGTACAGCGCGTTGGTGGTGCCGTCGTAGGCTTCCACCGGAGGTGCATCAACACTAGCGCCGTCAGTGCCGTTAAAGCTGTGCAGCGTGGTGAACGTGACTGTCTTCTTGCCGATGGCAAGCTTAAAGATCGTTCCTTGATTGCTGGCGCCGCCGACAATAGTTGTCCCGTAGAAATTTCCGTCCGTTGCCAGGGTCAGGGATGCGGAAGGACCACTTCCATTCGCCCCGTCGAAGTCCACCAGATCTTTGTGCACGCCCGCAGGCGTCACCCTGAAGATCGTTCCCAGGTCGTGCTTGCCCCCAGTCTCGGTAGTTCCGTAGAGATTGCCGTCCTTGCCCTGCCACAATTGACCATAGTCTTGCGGAAGGCATCCATCACCGCAGTTCTCAAAGTCGTATAGGTCAATGTAATTAAATTGCGCATGGAGAGGAGCGGCCGCAAACGCCAGGAGCAGAGCGCAGGCCAGCACCCGCCCGCGTGAGCCATTCCGATTGGCTTTCACCTGAACATCAAGAATTTGTGTGGGTGACATAGATTCTTCTCCTTCTAGAAAACGCAGTCAGGTAGACCCGCTGCAGACCGGTCCGGTCGTTATCTCAACCGGGGATTTCGTCGTCGAGCAGAAAACGGCACCGATTGTACAAGATTTTTGTCCTAGCGGTAGTTGGCTAATTTGCCTGGTTCACATTCATATCCGGTATCGTCTTAAGCGTTTGCTCGCGATGCCAAGAGTCCTGCAAACGCCAGCCTTCCTCGTAATTTCAATGTCGTCATATGGTGAAAACCAGCATGTTTTCGTTTCACAAGCTCGTGTGGAGCGGACTCTCCCTTCGGCAAGCTCAAAGCTTGCCCTGAGCTTGCCGAAGGGGCAGGCTTTGTCCGCTTGCCTTTGATTTTGATCTTGACCGGGGAAGGGCACGGCGTTCAGCCGTGCCGCAGAGCCTCGCAAGAAATGAACCCGGCTTCAGCTGCTGAGGGTGACCTCGCCACCAGAAATGGTGAACATTCCTCGTTCCCGCATTTCCCCTGTGCAATGGCGTGGAAAAGTGGGCAGTTGTGTGGAATCCGGCAGAATCTTCGTCTTGACGCCGGGTGTCAATGCTCGGTCAGGTTATCAGCGCGACGGTTTTCCAGTAGCCGACGGCGCATCGTCTCCGACTTGCTTGAGCGGCGATGTCACGCCAGCCGCTTTGGTTCTGCACCCGGACGACTTCTTAATTCCAAACGCATACAGCCGTCCCTTGGTTTCCACGTAGACGATTCCGTTTGCGATGGTAGGGGAAGGGTAGCCGCCTACTCCCGAAACAGTTGCCTCAAAAAGTTCGTTCGCCAGATTGGTGGCGTCAAATGCGCGCAGCGTACCCACTCTTGTGTTCGGCCAAGTCACCACCCACAGCAAACCGTTCGTGGTGCCGTTGGCGGAAATCGATGGACTGGCGGCGGCGCGGTAAGCGCCGCTCGCAAACCCGGATTCAATCGTGGGGCAAGTCGCCAGCGGAGTCGCGCTGCTCGGAGTCCATGAGTAGGCCATGAGAGGCCCAGGATTCGATGCGAAGAAAAGATTGTTGTTCCAATAGACCGGCGCATTCCAGCCGCAGGTGCCAGATTGATTCGCGCAGGCTGTAAATTGGACGGGAGTCGAGCATTTGGAAGCGGTTGGATTCAGCACATCCTGAATGACGTTGTTCGGCCCATTCGGGCCCGTGTAACCACCCATGTTATCCCGGTCGACAACATAGATATTTTCCGACTTATCATAGCCAACGAGAATGTGCGTGTGCAGTCCCGGCTGGTCCGGCAACAGCACCGGACCAGTTGAACTGAGATCCAGGTCGGCCGAGTACAAGGTGCGATCGTTATAAGGCGTGAAGTAACTGGCCGACGATGCCGGCGGCCCCAGGCTCGGGGTCAGCTTTACGATGCTGTCGCCAAAATCCGATCCTTGCCAGCCTGCCGGGTTATTGAAAAAGTTGTTCGCGTCCGCGGTCTCGAAGTAAACGTTGCCGCTGGCGTCCGCCGCCAGCCCGCCACCAGCCTGCCATATGCCGCCATTGGCGTAAGGCCCCTTCGGATTATTCATCAGATCGGGCGAAGTGTTGAACACGGCCTGCTGAGTAAATCCACCGGTCGGCGAGTAAGTGTAGGACATCACCCAGCCATAGTTTGGAAATTCCTTACATCCCGTCGAGCCAATCCCAATATAGATGGTTCCATTCGACAGCAACATGGCAGGGCGCGACATCTGATACTCCGCGGCAAATGTAACTGTTTTGCCCGAATGATTGACGACTGAACCCGCGAGCACAATCGGCGTAGACAACTCTTTGCCGGTGGAAGTATCCACCGCGTGTAGCTTCAGCTGATGCACGTTCTGCAGGTTGATATAGTTCAGTTCCTTGGTGACGAAGTACATCACAGGAGGCGAGACCGACGTGTCGATCACCGGCGTTCCCACAATGCCCGCGCCGCCGCTGGGATTTTTATTGAAGCCGGAGTCCGTGCACCCGCCGGTCGATTGATATCCATACGTATCGGGCGGACCGTAAACCACATGCCAGTATTGCGTACCGTGATCTGAATCGAACGCGTATACGCTGTTCGCCAGCGTCGCCACAAACACCACGTTGTGTACGCCGCCGTTAATCGGAGTTTGTGGCAAGTAAAGAGGTTGCGCCACGGCCCAGCCGTCAAACACCGGTGTAGTCGCAAACAGCTGAGTCATGGTGCCTACGTTGGCGGGAGTCAGCACTGTCTCGGAAAGATTTTGTCCCGTGCGTAAATTGTCGTTGTGATAAGTGGTGACGGCGACGCAGCTCTGTGCTGCGGCGTCATGGACAACAAGCCCTCCCACCCCCATCCAGACGGAAAGCGCACAAACTACGACCGCACGTAGGAATCGCATAGTGCTCCTTGAGGGGGAGTAGCGTCCGTCAATTCTAAGCGGCCTGCGCATATTCGACAACCGCTTCCGGCCCTGCGACCGAAAAACCAAAGTACCTAATCGCGCTCGCTCCGGCCTCGACTCGAGCTGTGATTCACGTGCAAGATAATAGGAAGCGGGCTGATACGAAAGAAGATAGCGAGGGCTTCAGGCGTGTCAAACCGGCGCGGAGAGGCCACCCGCAGAGGCGTTCTGGCCGCGCCGAATGCGGCTTCTGTAGCCCGGAAGCAGCATTGACAAGCAAGAATAGCCGGAGTACTTTGAAGGCACTTGGAGTCATGCGGGCCGTGAAGCAACTTCGTTCGATATCCGTTCTCTTTCTCTTGGTGGCGGCGGTCTTTGTATCCGTCGTGCCCAGAGCGGACGCGCCCGAAACTACTTTTAACGAGGCCGATGCTCCAGTCAATCTGGCTCCGCCGGCCCGGCTTGGCAGTCTTGTAGTTCTTCCTTCCGTCGATCCAGTAGCCGTGACGCCAGCGGTCTCAGCCTCTTGTTCGCCTTGCGCCGTGAGCAGCGTGGTGCTCGATCGGCCGGTCGCACCGCGTCAGGGCCATCGGCACTCTCTCCAAAGTCTCCTTTGTACATTGCTGATCTGAAGCTACCCACAAATTGCTGCTGAATTTCCGCGTGACGAGTGCCAAGGCTGTATTTGCCAAGGCATTTCCAACCGCGACATTCAAGTCATAGCAACCCTCAGCATGGCAGCTCGCGACCGAGCCTGCCCTGGACCTTCAACAGTCCAAAGGAGCTATCAGTTGAATTTTCTCAAGCGCTATAAATCGCAGCATTCCGCCCTGTGGAGCGCGACGGTTTTATTCGTTGTCGTCTCAGGGCTCTTAATCGCTATCGACCAGCTCTCGACGCGCTTCGGCCTTCATGGCTATCAGCGAATCGCCGACGACCTTCTGGGCGGAGCGATTTCCGCTTCCATTTTTCACTTGTACGAGCGCCAACGATTGCGGCGCTTGCGCGAACATCTTCACCTGATCGACCTGATGAATCACCACATTCGCAACGCCCTTCAACCCCTCGTCTTCGTAGCGCAGGAGTCTGAAGCCAAGATGCAGATGAACGTCGTCGAAGACTGCGTTCGCCGTATCGACTGGGCGCTGCGCGAAGTTCTTCCCGGCAAATCCGAAGCGCAGTTTGTCGTCTACACCCGCGGATCGGCCGGAGGGAGCGTATTAACCGCTCGACCTCGGGACGCAACCCTGGCGCCTGCAATTCAATATTCCCGGCCCAGGCCTGCGGACAGTCAGGCGCAGCCATTCTTTTCTCGATGGATCGATGGCTGGCGAGGTCGCAATGAAAAAGCAAGTTAACGGTTTTTGGGGAGCATTTCTACAAAACCAGCCACCAGCGCGCTGCGCCGGTGCAAAACCAATTCTTAGTGAGGCTACCATGGACATGGAAAAGGTAAATCAGGTATTTCTTCATCTCTCTCCCCGCTACATACGCCCCAACAATGTGTTGGCCGAAACTCATTCCGACTCCGCCACGTATCTCGAAGATAAAAGAGTCGCTCAGTTATTCCTGCTGCTGCGACAGCTGCAGAGATCCGCGGGAGGATTGTGCGGATTGCCAACACCCGAACTGACTGACATCGTCTCCAGCGCCGTGCATCTCTGTGGCTTTGTGAACCCGCGCGAGTCGCGGGACGTAACAGCCGCCGTTTTGGATGCGCTGGAGATGAAAGAGCCCATGAGCGAAAGCTCGTGATCCCGGCGGGGCTGAATTAGCCGGATCATGTAGCAGAATGCTCATGTGGGAATAGCCGGGGTCTTCGGCATGCTCGGGGCGGGCCCTCGGCTGTCCCGTCGAGTGGGAGCGCAACGCTCCCACTCCGAGTTTCGGCCTTTGGGTGGCGCAGCGCTTCAGCGCTGCGATAAGAACCATCAAGAACTAACTTTGTCATTCCGAACAGGGCCGAAGGCCCGGTGAGGAACCTGTTGTCCCCGCCCTGTGGACCCCCCAGTGACATCTGTCACAGCCGAAAACCCCGCATCGCAACTACCATGAACTACAAGCAATCACTTCGCCGGAGTCCCATTGTCCCCACGCCGTCGCAACCCCAACAACAACCACAACCTCTCCAACACCAAGCGCACCGGAGAGCGCTCCGAAGCCGCCTTCCTCTACCAGGCCACCCAGCGCAGCTTCGGCATCTGCAAGCCCTGGGGAGACAGCGAGCGCTACGACTTCATCCTCGACAACCGCCCCAAACCAAACGTTCACCTCTTCCGTGTGCAGAGCTTGCCCTGAGAGAGCGATAGCGACCGAATGGGTCAAGTGCACCGACTCTCTCCGCGCCGGCGCCTACGAAACTCGCGCCACCTACACCACCGGCAAAGGCCGCGCCGTCTATACCAAGCGCGACATCGACTTCATCGCCGCCCACGTAATCGAACTCGACATCTGGTACATCATCCCCGTAGAAGTCTGCTCGCCCGCACCCATGCTCCGCTTCTACCCCCACCGCCAAGCCAAACGCATGCGCCTCGAACCCTACCGCGAAGCCTGGCACCTCCTCGATCCCCCACTCAACATCCACGCCTGCATCGATCCCGATTATCCCGAAGGAGCCGATCCAGAACGCTACGACCCGGACCTCGAATTCCCGGATCACCACTAATCTCTGTCGTCCGGAGCAAAGCCGAAGGGGATCCCTACACCTTCACACCTCGTCGGCCTGCCAAGGCATTTCTACTACGGAAGGCTGAGATCTCCGCCTTCGGGTAGCGTGGCGATTCCCACTGCAATTTAGCGAAGGGCGATTGACATAGCTACGGCTTGATGACACAATTAGCCCGCTAGAAAAGCCATACGAAAAATTGAATATCGTCTTAGGGCCCAAGCTTACTCAATCCTTCCCCCGAAGGAGCTTTATATGAGAAGTGCAAGATCGGCTTTCGGTTGGCCCAAATCTCTAGGTTGGATGTTATTGGCGATATCTGCCATCTTCGCAAGCCCGATGGGTTTTGCACAGAACCCAAAGAGTCAGCCAATTTTGTTTGTTCATGGCTACTGTGGTAGTGCCTTTGATTTTCAACCCTTATTAACTCCTCTCTATCAACAGCTGCCATCTAATTTATACCCAAATCAAACCGTCTATTATGTGTCTTACAACAGTTCTTCCAACGTCGTGTCGTTCTATATCTTGGCCAACGGTCTATTGGTTCCTGTCAATGAAAGCTCGATACCCTCTACAGCTCGATTTTTCAGCATCATCTTTTATGACCCAGTATCAAACAGCACTGATAGCGCAGACGTGGTTAAGATTTCTGTCCTTAATAAAGCGAACGAACTTTCCGAGGTCATAAACCAAATCACGATCATTACTAAAGCGAAAAATGTAATCCTTGTTGCACACAGCATGGGTGGCTTGGACGCGAGGGCCTACATAGAAAATATGGCTTCGGCGGGCGCCTGCTATGACTACCAAAACAATGTTCCGGACTATGGGCTGATTTCATGTGTACCGGGATCAAGCCCTTACAAGGGAAATATAGCCAGCCTCATAACAGTGGATACTCCACACGCAGGAGCGCCGATCGCAGAGCTAAATACGCAATACTTAGAGCCCATTCTAGGGGCGTGTATTGCGGATTCTTCGACCAATCGGAGTGAACTCAACCTGAAAGCTCTTGGAGGATCTGGGCTTGTTGAGGCCTTGGACTATGACGGTTCAACAATAGCCGGAGTTTCACCTTCAAAGAACGGCTCTCCGATCGAAGCGGTCGAAGACTATTTCAGTGACACCACCAATCCGTGGGACAATTTTAACGGCTTTCTGGATGGTTATTCCGACGATGTTGTAACACTTCCGAGCCAATCGATTAAAGCGAATCTGTCGGCAGCTCACTCTACAGCAGCTCTGCAGGACGTACCTGTAAGCTACCTCAGCAATGACTCCGGGATAGCTGGAACCGCCGCATGCTGGGTCGGAGGCCCTCTAGATCTTCCGATGCTGCATTTTATGACATGCCTCGGAGCTCAAAGCAACACACAAGCCGTTATCGTCTCAGAAGTGAACGGGTACGTCTCAACAACGGTTATTACAAAATCCGCAACAGCTGTCACAGCGAGCAGCGCGCTTCTGTCGGGTACGATAAATCCGGAGGGGGATGCCGGGCAGGCCTACTTCTACTATGGGACGAGTCCAACGCTGCTGAATAACGAAGGGTGCGGCACGAGCGGGACGGGTTATTGTCCGGTGACGGCAGGTTCGAAGGCTGAGGCCTTTTCCTTCACGCCCACGGGCCTGCAGAGCAACACCACCTACTACTACCAGATTCAATTTTACGATTCCTACAACAGCAATATGATCTACGGCTCGATTCTTTCCTTCACTACCAACAACCCTCTGGTTACCGAAACCGCCGCGGCCAGAATCACGGCGAGCAGTGCGCTTCTGTCTGGCACGATAAATCCGGAGGGAGACGCTGGGCAGGCTTATTTCGCTTACGGAACGAGCGCAACCACTTTGTACAGCTTCGGGTGTGGAACAAGCGGGCTCGGCTACTGTCAAGTGACGGCAAGTTCGGAGGCCGAGGCATTCTCCTTCACGCCGACAGGTCTGCAGAGCAACACCACTTACTACTTTCAGATCCAGTTTTACGACACCAACAATGGCAACACCGTGTACGGCTCAGTTCTTTCCTTCACGACCAAGAACCCGGTGCTGACCGAAACCGCCGCGGCTAGAATCACGGCGAGCAGTGCGCTTCTGTCTGGCACGATAAATCCGGAGGGAGACGCTGGGCAGGCTTATTTCGCTTACGGAACGAGCGCAACCACTTTGTACAGCTT
>JBAPOI010000613.1:0-4128 GCA_049279555.1 Candidatus Sulfotelmatobacter sp. | reverse complement strand
AGCCGGTGCTGAGTGCGGCTTTGGAGAACGTGAGTTGATCGTCTTGCCAAGCAAAATCGCGAAGAGTGAGAAAGCCGGCGGAAGCGAATTGATCGAGCGACCAATCGCCGTGTCCCTTTAATTCAAGAATGCCGGAGCGGAGATCACGGCGGCGGGCGATGGATGCGGCTTCGCTGAGGTCGAGTTGAGCATCGTAGGAGCCTTGAAGGTGAGGGCGGCGGAAATCCGTGATTTGTCCGTTGCCGAAGAGATGCGAGTGGCCGGAATTCCATTTGAGAGAGGTAACGATGGCGGAGTTGGAATTGAGAGTGAATTCCGCGGAGCCGGTCCAGGCGAAGGGGCTGTAATCCAAAAGTTTGGTATCGACGAAGCCGAGTAAAAGCCGGCCATCGTAGCGAGAGCTGAGGAAGGAGTAATCCATTTGCAGCGCGGTATCGCGGGCGGCGAAATCGAGAGGAATGGTTTGATCGTCCCAGAAAAGATGGCCGTGGCGGACTTCAAAACGATTGATGGAGAGAGAAAACAGTTGCTCAACCGCAGCGCCAGGATCGAAGGGTGTAGCCGCTTTTCGAGTTGGAAAATTCGTGGTGCCGTCTGGATAGAAGGCGACGTGGAAGACGGGCTGATCGAGGACCACTTCGTCGAAAGCGAGTTCGGAGCGAAGAAGAGAGCTGATCTTGAGACGGGCGACGATGCGGGAGATGTGAGCGAGCGGGACGTCGGTGGAGGACTCGCGGCCATGTACGGTGATCTCGCGGACATCGACTTGAAGACGGAAGGGCGTAGTGTGGATGCTGCCGATTTCGACGCGGCCTCCGGTGATGCGCTCGACTTCGGCAACCAGGCGGCGACGGACCAGTGCTTGAAACGAGGCGGTGTTCATGTAGGCGAACAACGCGAGAGAAGCGAGCAACGCCGCGCCGAAAAAAACTAGCGGGTACTTCCACCGGCGAGTTGGGGTGGCGGGAGCTTCGCTGGTATCGACGGTCACTGCGAACTCACTCCCGGGTCGATGGAGGGCGGGGTGATGCCGGGGAGATGAACCTGGCTCTCAGAACGAAGGGTTTGCAGCCAGGAGACGAGCATTTCACTGACCTTCTGCTCGGTGAGCAGTTCGCGAATCTTTGCGGAAACGTCGGTGAGTGCGACTTCAGATGCGCCCGACTGTTTCAACTTTGGAACGAACTGATCGCGATAGTAGGCTTGGACGGATTTGGAATCGATCTGAACGGCGGGACGGAGGCGGGCATCGACCAGGCGCATCAGGTCGATTTCCCGCTGAACGCGGGCGCGAAGATCTTTTTCGGTGATGTGATAGGTCGCGAGAAGGGATTGCCAGGCATCGTCGGTGGCGGCTTGAGGATAAAGTTTGCGGGCTTCGGCGATGCGAGATGTAATTTCAGCTTCGGCGGCGTGACGGAAATCCGCGGACTTCATCTGCTCACGAAGAAGCTCCTGATCGATGAGGCGGTCGAGCGCGGCGCGGCGATCATCGGCGGTGAATTGATCGAGGGCGCGATTGCTCAGAAGAGCTTCGTAGCAAATGGCGTCGTCCAGATCGCTTTGCAGGATGAGGCGGCCGTTAACGGTGGCGACAATGCGGTCCAGTACCTCGGCAGAGACACGAGACGGTGCGACAGCGAGCGTTAGAACGAGGAGGAGCGCCGACGCCAGGAGCGTTTGTGTGACGGCGAAGGTTTTTTGAATCGTTCTGCTCATTTAACTTTTGGTAACTCCACTCTGAAGTCGCTTTTGAATTTCGGCCTGAGTTCCGTTCTGAAGCTCCTGTTAATTCCGATAATGCCAAATCAAAATGGCTGACCGATGCTGAAAAACACGTTGAAGTGTCCCAGGCGCTGCGGGCTGAATGGCGCAGTGGGGGCTTGTGCTGTGCTCAGGGTGTAACCGATCGGATAGTCCGTTGGATTGAGATTGTACCCGAAGTCGAAGCGCAACGGGCCGATGGGTGTCTTATAACGCAACCCCAAGCCGACGGCGTGAGAAGTGTAGTCGTAGCCGGAGTTGTCGAAGCGGCTGACGCAACCGTTGTAAAGCGAGGTTTCGGTGGCCGGACTGAATTGCAGGCACTGCGATGGATCAGGCTGGTGCCAGCGGAGCATACCTTTAATCATATCGTGGCCAGCCGTGAAGACATTGCCCATATCGTGAAAGATGGCGAAACCAAAGCCCTCCCCCAAGTAGGGCAAAGTAACTGGCGGAAGGCGCAATTCTTCGCTGTTGACGAAGAGTGCAGTACCGCCAATGGGGAAACCGGAATCGGGATCGCGGGGTCCTGCCTGATTTAACCCAAAGCCGCGATGCGAGTTGCCCCCACCGGCGAAGAAGACTTCGGGCAGCGGGATGACGGCAATTCCCTGGTTGCAGGATGTGGCTAAGTTGCTGACTTGACAGGCTCCGGGTGGGAGAACCCTGGTGCCGTGATAGACCTGCTCCTGCCCGATGGTGGTGGAGCGGGCAAAAACAAACTTATGCTTGGGCGGGCCAAAGGCATAGTAGGTGGAATCCTGGACGAGTGCGCGGCCGTAATCAGCCTGAGAACCGAAGTAACTGGAGGCGACGAAGGCGTCGAGGGTGAAGTACTGACCTTTCGTGCTCTCGAGGGGATTGTCGCGTTTGTCGCGAATGTAGGTAAAACCGGGGCCGCCGACGCGGGCGGGCAGCGAGAATAAATTGAATTCGGCCGGGGAAAAGTCCTGGGCGAAGTTGCTGGCTTTGACGCGGCGGTAGTCGAAGCGGTAGGTGATGGAAGTGGAGTAATTCGCCTGCACTTTTCCGAGTTGCTGACGGAGATCGATTTTGCCTTCGAGCCGCTGGGAAGTGAAGGTGGAGACATCGAGGCTGTTGTCGTAGAAGGCGGTGTAGAAAATCTTGAAGCGGCTGTTGTTGAAGAGCTTGGGGATTTCGTAGCTGACGAGGCCGCGTTGCTGCAGGCGACCGACGTGAGACTGGAAGGTTAAAGTCTGGTCGCGGCCGCCGACGTTAAGGCGGGTGACGTCGAGTTCAACGCGGGGACTCACGCCGGTAGAACCGGCGGGGGAGCTGGTTCCGGCGGGCAGTCCGGTTTCGAATTCCAGGCCGATGCCATAAGTAAAGGTATAGCGTTTCGCTTCCTGCAACTGGATAAGAACATTTTTCTGGGACTCGGAGCCTTCGGGGTTTTGGACGGCGGCGTCGACCTGGCTGAAGATACCGAGGTCGTAGAGCTTGCTTTGAGTGTCGAGGATATCCTGCTGGCTGAGAGGCTGGCCGGCAGCGACCAAAATTTCGCGCTGTACCACGTATTCGCGGGTGTGGTCGAGTCCCGCAACCATCACCTGGTTAACGAAGAACTGCTCGCCTTCGTTGATGTTAAAGGTTACATCTTCACGGCCGGGTTGCGTGGGCGAGGGATTTGCGAGGATGTCGAGGGTGGCATTGGAAAATCCAAGGTTGAAATAACGGTTGAGAATTTTTTCACGATCATTGGCCAGTTTTTGATCGGCATAGGGCTGGCCGGCTTCGGTTTCGAGATCGTTGAAGTCCTCGCTCTTGATGGCGTGGTTGCCGGTGATGCGAAAATCGCCGACGCGAGTTTGTGGGCCTTCGTCGATGAGCAGGCGGACCGCGAGATGATTCTCGGCACCGTGAAAGTTGTCATCGACGTTGGTCTGAATTTTTGCGTCGCGAAATCCATTGGAGACATAGAGGGACTGAAGGTTCTCGACATCGCTTTTGAGCAGAGTGCCGCTATAGCGTCCATGGGAGAACGTGCTGGCGGCCTGAATCTGCATGCGGGAGCGCAAAATTTGCCGGGAGAAATATTTGTTGCCGGTGATATCGATGAGTTCGAGCTTGTGCAGGGGGCCGGGATCGATGCGATAGATCACACGCAGAGTCTCATCGATGGTTTCCTTTTGGAAGCTCACTTTGGCGTCGAATAGGCCTCGCGACTGGAGGTAATCGAGGAGATTGCGATTGCCCTCATTGAGCAGATCGTCATCGACGGCGTTTTCTTCATAAATTGGGATTTGTTTCTTGAGAACACCGCGGCTGACGCGATAGCCGAGAGTGTAGACGACTACAACGGGGCCGGGGTTGATGAGAAATGTGTAGTCGACGGCATTGGTC
>JBAPOI010000612.1:0-2128 GCA_049279555.1 Candidatus Sulfotelmatobacter sp. | reverse complement strand
CCTGGAGGCCCTGCCAATCGAGGCAACCGGCAAGGTGGACGTACGTAGCTTGCCGGGCCCAGCCTCGTTTCCAGTAGGTTCTCGACCGCCGAGCACGCCCGTCGAGACGGCCCTCTGTCACATCTTTTCGGTCGCACTGGGGGTGGCCGGGGTTGGAGTAACTGACAATTTCTTCGACCTCGGTGGGCACTCACTCACCGCGGCACTCATCGTGAGACAAATCCGAGCCGAGTTTCATAGTGGGTTGTTACTCAGCGACTTTTACGAGCGGCCCACGGTCGAGCAAATTGCACTCTTGCTCTCTGATCCTGTTCCGGAGATCCGCACCTCGAAGCCAATTGGGTGCGCGTGGCGGGCGGGCGATATCACACGAAAAATGTTTCAGCAATGCTACGCCTTGACCGAACCGGATCTCGAAGAGCTGCTTTGCGGCTTCCCTAATTCGTCGCCCGTCGAAAACGACCTCCTGATAGGGCGTAGGTTCGAATGGCAGCCCGACCTGATTTGCGGCGGACCATGCATCGCAAATGACACCGGTGGGTTTTCGATGAACACTTTCTATCAGATATTAGTGCCATTACGACTGGCCAGAGCATATAACTGCCCAGCCGCCATTTATGTCGCTGTGATGGAGGAGACGCTCCGGCATCCGGAGGCGCAACGCCAATTTTCTCGGCTCGGATTGTTGCTGGAGCGAGCGATTCACCGAATCGCAGCGCATTGTGGTGTAGAGGTGCTGATCTTGAATACCGCGACGGGAATGGTAAACGCCGTCATCGAGTCGGTCCGAAAAACCTCCGGCGTGCATCTCACGCCTCGGCAATCGGACAGCATGTATTCTCTGCACCGCTCTGGCTGCTGTTCGACCGATCAACACGCGCAGCCGAATCAAACCGGCATCCATATCAACGAGCGATTCGTCGTCTGCCATACCGCAAAAGCTTTGGCGCAGTTAACCGCGTGCCACCGTGTATTGATTGTGGAAGACGCGGAGCAGAAGGACGTGGTCGCGGTAGCTTCTCTGTTCGACAATCCGGAAACGGTTGATTTCCTGCCGTTTCTGCCCTGCCCCGATCTTTCGGGACGGGGCCCTATGTTCAGGGCCTCCCCGGGCGACTATCTCTTACTCAACTCGCTTCCTACGGAGATGTTCAACAGGGTCGCAGCGGCACCAGTCGCGATCAGGCGATTCTACGAATCCGTAGCCTTGCTCCTGCCGCCAGGAAATCCCCCCACCATTCAGACTTTCCTCGAATACGCAGCGACGGTCATGCAGCCCCGTTCCCGTGCACGTGCTTCATAAATCCTTACCGCTTTCCCAGCTTAATGGCAGAAAGTCACTTCGCGAACTCGCGATCACTCAACGGAAATATTCCGCGCCAAAGTCAGATCATGCAATTCCGCCCGAAGTCAAAAGTCCCGCGGGAACCTCTGGTGGGTCCTTTCTGAAGTAGGCTCGGTAACGGCGGGCAAAGGCGGCCTGGTCGACCATCAAAGGAGGAGCCAACGACTTCACAAAATACATCTCGACCTCCTGGCCGTCCTTAGTACGCAACCGGCCACGAGGTTCGCATGCGAAGAAATCCTTGACCCGGACATAAGTGCGGTCTGAGATGTTGATTTGGTTCGGTGCACCGCTGGATTCCATCCTCGAGGCAAAGTTAACGGACTCTCCCCAAATGTCGAATGCGAATTTGTGAATTCCCACCACCCCGGCGATCACCGGCCCAGTATGGACACCGATCCGTACCGGCCAATGGATGGAATCACCTGACTTAGCTCGATGCATTCCAAATTGAATGATTTGCCAGGCAGCCAGAATAGCGTCGACCGGGTGCGACGAGCTGCGAGAAGGGAGGCCACCGACATAGAGATAACTGTCGCCAATGGTTTTTAGTTTCTCGAGCCCGTATTGATCGATGATGTTGTCGAAACCCGTAAAGTAGGCATGAAGAGTCATGACCAATTCTTCCGCGGATATATTCGCGGTCGACAGAGTAAAACCAGCGAAGTCAGTAAACACTATCGTCGCGTCTTCGTAGTACCTCGGTTCCACGGAGTTTTTCGTGCGCAGTTCCTCGGCTACTGCGTTTGGGAGGATATTCAACAACAGATTGTCGGAGATCTG
>JBAPOI010000611.1:0-1631 GCA_049279555.1 Candidatus Sulfotelmatobacter sp. | reverse complement strand
ACGTAGCGGACGGGCTTGTCGGTGAGTTTGCGAATTTCGGCGAGGACGGTGCGGGCGCTGGAGGGGCGGCCGAGGGTGTCGAAGACGAGGACGTCGTCGGAGTTGACGATCACGATCGAGTTGTCGTCGGGGACGTAGCCGTCGGGAGCAGAGGTGAATTGGTAGATGCCTTCGGCGATCTGGATTTTTTCGATGGGAATCGGGGATGGTTGTTGGGCGCGGGCGGGAATGGCGGCGGCAGCGAGCGTGGCGCAGAAGGCGAATAGCATGGTTGCTCGTTGGGAGATGGATGGTGGATGCATTGTCAGCCTCCGGGAGAGTTCGACTTTCGATTGTGTGGAGTTCGGTGATTAGACTTTTGGGTGGGGGAATTGTTAGGGGGATTTGTGGAGCGAGTCGAGGGGAGGAGCGTGGATCGCGGGGGTATTTTTTAGTACGCGCGGCGGAGTGTTTTGGATTTGGGTTGGTGGAGGTTATTGGACGGCAGGAGCGCGTGATTTTGTTGGGTCGAGGGGCGGAGAGATTTTGCTTCTTTTTGTCGGGGGCACAGGCCCTTCGTACCTCAGGGTAAACAAGATTGCCCGCCACGGCGGGCAAGCTCTGTGCTACTTGGGGGCGGTGGCGCTTAGTTTTACGGTGCTGTGGAATTTTTGCATCAGGTATTCGCCGGAGCGGACTGGTGGATATTTCGCGGATTCGCCTGGCGCGAGGCAGGTGGGGATGCAGGAGATTTCGGCGTCCCAATTGGGCTGGTGGAAGAAGGCGACGGATTGGCGGCGCGTGGAGCCGCTCGAGTCGGGCGGCGGATTGACGACGCGATGGAGTGTGGAGACCCAGCGGTCGTTGGTCCAGCGGGCCATGAGGTCGCCGATGTTGACGACGAAACCGTTGGGGACGGCGGGGACTGGCTGCCACTGTTTTTGCGGGTTGAAGATTTCGAGGCCGCCTGCGGCGGAGTCGGCGCGAAGGATGGTGAGGCTTCCGTAGTCGGAATGAGCGCCGGCGCGGAGTTGGCCGGGCTGAGGCGCGACATTCTGGTGCGGGTAATTCAGGGCGCGGACGGCGCTGATGGGATCGTTGACGGCGGCGTCGAAATAATTTTCGGGAAGATCGAGCGCGACGGCGAAGACGCGCATGATTTTTGCGGCGAGCGCGCCGAGTGCGCGGTAATAATCAGACCAGGCTTGCTCGAATTCGGCGGGTTCGGCGGGCCAGATATTTGTGGCGTAGCGGAAATCGGCGAAAGGTTCCTTGCCGGTGTGGGGAGGAACGGCGAGAGGGCCGATGTTGAAACTTTCTTTGATGTCGGGAGGAGTTTCTTCGCCCTTGGATTTCGCGAGGGCTTCGGATTGAAGCGGGGAGTAGCCGTAGGGGTAGCCGGCGTAGCGCATTTTTACGGCGAGCTTTTTTTCCAGCGGCAAATCGAAAAAGACGCGGGCTGCGTTCCAGGCGCGGGAGATTAATTCGTCGGGGATGCCGTGGCCGGTGATGGCGAGGAAGCCGGTGTGGCGGCAGATTTCATCGACGGTGCGGCCGAGGGATTTTTTTTCGTTGGTAGATGCGGCGGCGAATTTGGAAAGATCGAAGATGGGAAAGCTGGACATTTTGGGCCCCGTTTTGCGCGCGGTTTG
>JBAPOI010000610.1:0-4316 GCA_049279555.1 Candidatus Sulfotelmatobacter sp. | reverse complement strand
AATCAATATAAACAACACCTATTTGGGCGTCCTTAGCGGCACGCTGCAAATCAAACGGCTGCAGCAAGGATTTTACTACCTCGGCCGCCCTGCGACGTTGAGACTGTAGTCGTTACGACCGGTAAGCATCGGAAGTTCCGTGAAGCCATCGCTCGTGGCACGTCCTAAAAATCCACCGATTCTGACCCGCGCGGCTATTCTCAATAACTCGTAACGTCTCTCTACCTCCCGCTGCAATTTTGTTCAAGAAAAAATGGGCGGTACAGGACTCGAACTGGATCACGGAGCGGTGACCGGTATCGGTACCCGATATTGCAACAGCCCGGGTGTAGGACAATTCGGCGGTGAAGTGAAGGCCACTCATGTACGGGGTTTTGATGCAGAATCGCGGTGCAATGAAGGTTACGAGTAACATTCTGTGATAATTGATGAAAACCACCTTGTTTCGTAGTAAGGTTTTTCGCGGTGTGTGGTAGTATCAGGGTTGCCAGTTCTTGGTATCTGCTGCGGTGCTTGGAGTAGCACCGAATGGGGAGTTGGTTGGGCGATTTTTCGAGTCGATCAGCAATATTTGGAAACGGTTTTGCGCCGTTTCCGTGTTCAGGTGCCATTAGCTGTGAATCATACGATCCAAGTCGTCGGTGCTCTTCGAACGAAGCGGAATACTCTCGTTGTATTTTTTGTACCACTTTGCGGTATCTTGACAACAGCGATTCAATCTGCATTCTGCGCTGAGCCCCCACCAGCAGTGTCTGCGCCATCTAGCGCATCGTGGGTGCAAACGTTCTCCAACGATTTCACATCAGCAAACGCGCAAACCTATTTAAATCAGTGGACGGCAAACTGGGGCACCGGCGCCCAGTATGGAGAAACCGGCTGGGGGAATAACGAATGGGAGTATTACAACGACGCCACTACCAGCGGCAACCTCTCCAATAGCAACTTGTATGTTAACAGCAACGGCTTGAACATCACGGCCATTGTCCTCAGCAATTTCACTACGACCGACGGCACCAGCACTCACAAACCAGTCAATTCCACGGAGATCACGTCGGCTAAAATCGACAGTTCGAACTACTTTTCGCAAACATACGGCTTGTTTCAATGGACCGCGTCAGCACCCTCAGGCAGCGGATTATGGCCGGCACTTTGGATGATGCCGAAGAATAGCTCTTACGGCGGCTGGCCCAAGTCCGGCGAAATCGACGTCTTTGAATCCGGCCCTACCTGGGGGGTGAACGGCCATGGCAACCTGCAGCCCTCCAACCAGCAAGAGCAAGGCTCTTACCACTCCGGTACAAGCAATGTCAAAGACATTAGCGCGACGCAAGTATACAACAGCGCCAGTCATCCCGGCTATAACACCCAAGATGTCCATACGTACGACTTGCTGTGGCTTCCCGCCGGAGCGACATTCAATGGGACCCCCTATCCCCATGGAGTCCTGGCGTGGTACGTGGATGGCGCGCTATATGAAACGCAAACAGGAAGCAACGCCGGTACAAATAGTACGGGCTGGTATAATCCCGGAGGGTCGGGGGCCACGAATGCTGCTCCATTCGACAAGCCATTTTACTTCATCATGAACATAGCCGTGGGCGGTCAGTATGTGGGCTATAACACCCCCGACACTCGTCCCCCCATCGCCGCAGGTAGCTACACGATGACTATTTCCGACGTCGAAGCCTTTTCCCTTAGCGTTCCGGAACCTTCAGGGTTCGTTCTGCTGACATTGGGTGCTCTGGCGCTCTGGAGACGAAAGATGATGGGCGGCCCTGTCGACTCAAAGGCTCCGGCGCTTTGATCGCCGCGCTGGAATTTAATTCACCTATAGGGTCTTTGGCCAAGAGCAGTGACGCTTGGCACCCGGTGCTATGCCATCAACTCAATAGTTCTTGGCTCTCTCAATAATCGACCGTTTAGACACGGTTTTACTGTCCGTCTCAAATGTCACGATGATTTGTCAATGGGTGTCAGGCGTGATGACGCCGGCTTTACTTTGGAGTTTCTTGCGGTAACAACGGGTTCGGATACGGGTTCCTCTTCTCCTGTTGGGTTACGGTGTTGGACCAGGGAGACACGCGGCGTTTCGATGTGAACCCTCCGGCACAGATCGACGGCTGCATCGTAGAGCTTCTGATTCGTCGCAGCGGCCCAGAGATCCAAGTGGTTGCCCTGGGCCTGGCACTTAAAACAACGAAACGTGTTCTTAGAGAGGTTCGCAGAGAATGAACGACTGCTTGGCGACGTCGAGTGGTGAACTGGGCAGGCGCCTCGGAGCTGATCGCCGCGCACTTCGACAGGATCGAACTGCAGTAGTTCCAAGACCTGCTGCATCGAAGTCTGAGAGCGCACCGACTGGAAGTCGACGCCGGACGACAAGGTGTTGACATCGCTGGTGGGCGGACTTAGCGTTGCGGTTGGAGTCGCGGTGACCACTTGCTGATCAGGACTCGCTTCCTGGTTGTGGCCCGCGGCTTCTTTGTTTTCGGCGGTCAGGTTGCCAGGCGTTTGGTCCCAGGGATAGTAGTGAGGGTCGAACGGCTTGTTCGACTTCCACACAGCGAACGCCAAGTGCAGAAGTTTCCGCATGGCATGCCCCAAGGCGACCTTGCCGCCGGCGCCTCGGGCTCGGCGCCTCTGGTACAAGGCACGGACCGCTGGATTGGACTGCACGGCTGACATCGCAGCGATGAACAGGTAACGACGCACCAAGTCGTCCCCCTTTTGACACATGCGGGTCTTTCGCCGTGGATGGGCGGAGCCATCCGGGCCAATGCCGGACGACTTTTCTTCGGGGAAGATTCCGAAGTAGCCAACCAGCTGCTCCGGCCGATCGAACCGGTCGATCGAGACGATCTTGGCCGTGAGCACGGCGGCGGTGACCTCGCCGAATCCGATGATCGAGTCCAGATGGTTGGTCACGGGCAGCGACCGATAGCTTTCGACCAATAACTTCTCATACTGGCATTTAAGCTTCTGAGCAAAGCGAACTTGGTCAACCACCGTGCGGACAATCGTCTCAGCGACCGGTCCCGTCAGCGAGCCGATGCTGGTCTGCGCGGCTTCGTGAAGGCGGCAGGCCGTTTTGGCCCTCAATTGGGGAATGGCTTCGACGGAAGCCAAACGAGCCCGCGTCAGGTGAGCTGGCGTGGGATACTTGCGGAGCAGCTCCAGTGCGCTGTGGGCGCCCAGGTCCCGCACAATCGTATCGAATTTCGGAAAGACTCGCGCCAGCACATTGTGAAGTTGGTTCAGGTGTCGCGTCACCTCCCGAGCTTGAGCTTCCAAGCGACTGGCGACGTCTCGCAGGGCGCCTAGTTGCAGCGGGATCTTTTCCGCCGCTTGGGGCTGCTCCAGCACGGCATAGCGTGCGACCGACAGACTATCGACGGAATCCGATTTTCGTTTGGGAAAGTGGGCCACGCGATAATTCTTGTTACGCACGCAATCGCCGATGGAAACCGTCTTCTCGAATGGCAGAGCGTAGAGGAACGTCTTCAGGTTGGCAGCATACTGACCGGCCTCGTCCAGCCGAATCTGAAACTCGGCGTTGGCGTAACGCCGACTCAGTTCTCGAAGCGTGCTCAGGAGCTTGTCGTATCCCTCCCGAGTTTCGGTCATCGTCAATGGTTCGGTGGCCGGCTGCAGATCATCCCGCAGGAAACTCACATAGTGGCCGTACCGAGAGGTATCGATGCCGACGCCAATCGTCGTCACCGTCTTCGCTTGAGTGGTAGTCATGAAGATTCCTTCCTGTGAATGGAAAACACAAAAATGGAAGCCGCAAGACTCCTCCGGTGGCCTTTGACTTGGGGTATTCACGTGATCAGCGGTCGGGGCCGCAAACTGTCACCAATCCTCAGCCAAAGTCGGAGGGATCAATTAGAGACAAGAGGTCGAGCCCCATAAACTCATGAGATCTCCTCGCGACTTCCGGACCATCGGAACTTCATGTTCGACGATGGACCGGAGGCTGTAAATCAACATACGTAAACCCATCCCATTGTTGGCACAGCCTGGGCGTTCCGGAAACTCATCTCCGCGATGGATTTCGCACGGGGCGGTCATTTCCGTCGAAGAAATGCCCCATCAAACCAAGGGGCCTGTTGAAAAAGAGCATTTTGGGTAAGCGTCCGGCCGAGGCATGGTGACCCGTCGCTGATCAACCGGTTGGGCTCATTGCGTGGGCGTGACGACGGCGCATGTTCCGTGTCGCCGCTTTGCGGCGGGATTCTTCGAGCCGATAGGTGAGGACGGCTTCGGGGTGATGGGCCGCCCATTGATCGGGCAGCATCTCGTCGAGACGCGGGTCG
>JBAPOI010000609.1:0-1675 GCA_049279555.1 Candidatus Sulfotelmatobacter sp. | reverse complement strand
TCAACATCGTGTCCTAAGCGATCATTTACAAACGATAGCAATCATGGACTTGGCAAACGGGGAGAACCGGCCGACACGAATGAAACGGATATCATTGAAGCCCGTTTCTAAAAGCAGCGCTCGCAAGGTCGCGATAGAGAAAAACTTGATGTGGCCTCCGGGCCACAGTACCGTCAGGTGCTTATCCCATTTGCCCGTCACGGCAAGCGCCAAGTTCTTCAGATAACCATGATCGGGCGTCGATAGCACCCCAACTCCGCCAGCAGCTATCAATCCGTAGAACGTTTTGGCAAAGCGCCTTGGGTCATAGCAATGCTCGATAACCTCGAGGCTGACGACCAAAGGAAATTGACCGTAGGTTTCGACCAAATCGTCATAGACATTGCCAACACGTAGCTTGAGATGAGGGAAGCTTTGGCGTCCTAACGTGATGCCAGTCTCGGAGATATCGACCCCAGTCACGTCGAAGCCGAGATCAGAAAGCATGTTTGCCGTGGCGCCGGAGCCGCATCCTAGATCAAAAGCGCGCCGATGAGAAAATGCGTGTTGTCTAAGAATATCCTTCAAAACTGGCCAAAGATAGGCATTCGCCCACGTCGGGGAGGTGTCACTGTATTCACAACTCAAACTCACGCAGTTGTCATTCATGAGAATATTTCACTCCAAAATAGACCGCAAACGCGGTAGAGTAGTGACGCCATCGACTCAGGGCGCGTTATTTCTTTGCATCCATCGCCAGGCATCTGCTATCTGCAATTCCAATATGGAACGTGCCGGCTTCCAGCCAAGCAGCGTACGAGCACGCTCCGCCGACCCGACGAGCACCGGTGGATCGCCGCGCCGGCGAGCCGCCCGCTCGACGCGAATTGTCTTTCCGCAAACTCGTTCCGCGGTTTCAATCACTTCCATGACCGAGTAACCCTGCGCATTCGCAAGATTTAGCGCACAACTCGATTCGCCAGATAGCAGATGGTCGAGAGCGAGAACATGTGCGTCGGCAATATCGGCTACATGAATGTAATCACGAATGCAGGTTCCGTCCGGGGTTTCGTAGTCGTCGCCATATACAGTTACCGCCGCCCCATCACGAGCGGCAGCTAGCACGCGCGGGATCAAATGCGGCTCGGGATCGTGCGCCTCGCCGATATCGCCGCCGGGATCGGCGCCCGCCGCGTTGAAATAGCGCAGCGCGATCGAGCGCAGGCCATGTGCCTGATCGAGATCGACTAGCATTCGCTCCACGACCATCTTGGAAAAGCCGTAAGGATTGATCGGCCGCTGTGGGTGTCCCTCTTGGATCGGAACACTCTCCGGAATCCCATAGGTCGCACATGTCGAGGAAAACACAACGGGGATAACGCGCCAATCAACGATGGCGCGAAAGAGCGCAGCACTGCCGGAGACGTTGTTCTGGTAATAGAGCAGCGGCGTTTCCACCGACTCGCTGACGTAGGCGTAAGCTGCAAAATGCATGACTGCTGCGGGCCGATGGCGATCAAGAACCTCGCGCAGGCGAACGCCGTCGGCAATCTCTCCCTCTTCAAGCGGGCCCCATTTCACTGCCCAGCGGTTGCCGCGGCACACATTATCGTAAGCGACGGGCTCAAAGCCTCTTGCCGCGAGCGCCTTGCACGCGTGACTTACAATATAGCCAGCGCCCCCGGTTACGAGAATT
>JBAPOI010000608.1:0-1747 GCA_049279555.1 Candidatus Sulfotelmatobacter sp. | reverse complement strand
GACGTTCCACGCCTGGTCAGATTCCTGTTGCTGCACCGGACCCCGTCGCTTCCCACGGAAGCGCAACTCTTCCGTGGCGTCCGGGCCAACCGGATCGCACTTGCCGCGCAAATCATATTGGGTCTGTGGCTCTTAGGCATGAACTGCCACCTCTATTGGGGTATCTGGAGTACCCAGGCCGGGGGCAGACCGCTCCCGGCGCTCTATGGCATCTGGGAGGTGAAGCAGATGTCGATCGACGAACAACCACGCCCGCCGCTGCTCACCGACTCCACCCGTTGGCGGCGCGCCATCTTCGATTACACCGACCGGATGGTCTTTCAGCGCATTGACGAATCGTTCGCTCTTTATGGCGCCTCCGTCAATCTCCCGGACAGAACTCTCGCCCTCACGAAGAAGGACGACAAGAACTGGACAGCGAGCTTCACCTTCCAGCGGCCTGCCGGGGATCAGCTCATCCTGGATGGCCGGATGGACAATCATCAGGTTCATATGGAGCTTCAGTTGACCGACCGGAATTCGTTCCTGCTGGTCTCAAGAGGTTTCCACTTCATCAATGAGGTCCCCCCCCGCTTCTCTGCGGACGGCAGGAAATGACGGTCAAACACGGTGAGGATTTCTCTGCTACTTTGAAGAAGCTATAGAACTAAGCAATAGTCTTGGTCCTTTCCACACGTTCATTCTCCGGTAGGGCGAATCAGGGTTCAGTGAGGGCGCTGGAATCGCTAGACGCGGTTCTGTGCCCTTCCTGTGCTTTAGAATCTGCAAAACCGAAAACGATGCAATTGCAGTGACGTTGTAGAATCTGACAGATAGCCTCTCATGGGCGCGTAGCTCAATCGGATAGAGCACCGGATTTCTAATCCGGTGGTTGCAGGTTCAAGTCCTGCCGCGCCTACCATGGATTACCGTTTCATGCTCACTGGCTAGCGACCCAGCACTAGCTAACACTCCCCTTCCGATGTTCACAAGTGGCCGTATTCAGGCATTCATCCGCGAGCATTAAGCGCGCGACCGGTTTCCCGCCAATGATGTGGGATTCGATAATTTCGTCGACGTCAGCCTCGGTGACGTGTCCGTACCAGACGGCATCGGGATAGATCACGAGATTCGGTCCATGCTCACATTGGTCGAGACAGCCCGATTGGTTGGCCCGCACTTTACCCTTGAGGCCGCGTTCGGCCAGCTTCTGTTTGAACAGTTTTTGCAGTTTTGCTTGGCTGTCTGGGTCGCAGCATCCCCTCGGGTTACTCGGAGGGCGTTGGTTACCGCATACAAAAATATGTTTTTCGAACTTGGGCATAAAAATCCCCGCAATTCCTGGAATTAGATCGACCTCTCAATCTCTGCCCTAGGAGATGAGACATCAGATGCTACGCGGTCGCTTTCACAGCGCTAACCAGTTTACTTGAAAAGGCGATTCTTCCTGCGGATCGTCGACTTTTATCCGGACGTTGCCATTCCTCGCGCGGGCGCGATAAGATACTCCGTACACATCTTCTCCGCTTTCATCCCATAAGTTTTTTTACAGTATTTGCCGCGGGGCAAGTAGTGTGCAACCCCGGGGGTTCACAAATACGTGCGCCGCAGCTATGCGTTGGCGAAATCCCTGTAACGGAGTTGGCATTTGAAACCAGGCAAGACCGCGGTGATTGTCGGCGCCCAGTGGGGCGACGAGGGCAAGGGAAAGATCGTCGACGTTTTGTCGGAAAATTTTTCCGTGGTTGCCCGCTACGCCGGCGGCCAC
>JBAPOI010000607.1:0-1855 GCA_049279555.1 Candidatus Sulfotelmatobacter sp. | reverse complement strand
ACAATCCTAGAGGAAGCCCTCTGGGAGCTCTACGAGGCGCGGGGTTGGCAAGAGGATGACCGTGGCAATTCTAGACCGGACCTGCCCCGCGTGGAGGAAATCCCAGAGCGTGTCTGTAAGATCATTGAATCCCTGGGATACGACCCTGAAGTCTCGGGACGCTTTAAGGGTGTTATACGGTCACGGTTCATTCGCCTGTCCCGAGGGAGCGTTGGTCGACTTTTCGATTGTGGCTCGTCGCTACCGCCAGTCGGTGAGCTATGCAAGGCTCAATCTGTCATCGAACTCAACACTCTAACCCAGCAGGAAGCCAATCTCGTCACCATGTTCCTTCTGATTGGGATTCGGGAACATTTGTCTGATTCGGCGGCGCCCGAAGGAAAACCACGACTCGTGATAGTCCTGGAAGAAGCCCACAATCTTGTCCCGTCCATTCCTGATGAAAGCGCAGGAGGCGAAGAGACCAGCGCGAAGATCGAAGCGTCGCGGTACATCTCCAATATGCTGGCCGAGATGAGAGCCATGGGCTTGGCGATCCTCGTCGTAGACCAAACACCGGCGGCTGTCGCTTCACAGGTCGTGCGAAATACTAACTTGAAGATCGCGCACAGAACTGTGGCAAAGCAAGACAGAGAAACCCTCGCGGACGCAATGCTGATGCATCCGGCACACGCTGAGCTTCTTGGGCGACTGGTGCCTGGTCAGGCATATGTCTATGCCGATCGATTCTTCCGCCCCTACCTCATGCAGGGGGTTCTCGTAACGGGGGACACACCGATGACAAAGACTGCGACGGCCGCCGACTCGCGACCACCGTCTGATCTCGAACTCGCCGAATGGTTGCGAACGGCAGACTGGTTCAAGGAAACGGTCAAAGTGCGGCTTCACGAGGCGACCACTCGGGTCGATGAAACGGCACGGATGCTTTCGACGTTCTTTGACCGTGTCAGGAGCGGGTTTGAGCAACTGACAAAGATCTCTGACTATTCGGAATGGGAGAGCGTGCGCGTTCGGCTGCGGGCATCGTGGCAGGAAGAGCTTAAGATCTACACGCAACGGTTGCGTTCTCTCCACGTTGAGCAGCGCGCGATCGCAAGCATCGCCCCGGGGCTTCGTCTGAAGACATTGCCGATCGAAAAGCTCGACGGCCTGGAAAGAATGAAAACCTTGATCGCCGAAGCAACGCTTCAATTAGACGGCATTCAACCTACGACCGGGAGATCATCATGAGCCGCAACTCTCTAAAGGGGCACCAGGCAGAACGAGACGTACACAAAAAGGAAACGTCCGAGACAGTGAATAAGCTGACGAAGACAGAGGTGGATGTCGTGCGTGTCGCAGAACAAGTCGGCGCGATCCAATCAAAGCTGAGCGACGTCAACGACATGATCAGAGCCGAGCGGAACCGTATCTTGGACACGGGGCAAAAGGCAGGCACCGACGATGCTTCCCGAGTGCAGTCGGCAGAAAAGAAGGCCGCTGACCATCGCCAATCGGTTGAAGGCGTCGACCGGGAAACGACGAGAGAGCGCCAGAAGGCAGATGCCATAAAGCCCTCCGATTCCCGTATCCGTGACGGTGAAACTCTGGCAAAATTTCTCGACCAAACCAGCAGCCAACTTAAGGAGATCGCGACCGACCTTAGGAGCACGGAATCAGGGGCAAGAGAGAAGCGGACGAGCTCACAAAGCCGAATGGCGGATACAATCCGAAAGAATCGTAAGTAGGGATTTGGATGGGAGAATTATCCGACGAGACTGCGTTCATTGAGAAGGAACTGGGTCCGTGTGTTCTGCTAATCAAGTGTTATGAACTCTTACAGCGGACGGAGGACGCGAAGGCAATGGCCCAGCAA
>JBAPOI010000606.1:0-9648 GCA_049279555.1 Candidatus Sulfotelmatobacter sp. | reverse complement strand
GGGATACAGAATAACCTTACGAATCTGCAGACTGCGGTCGCCGCATTGGCCAACCCCGTGGGGCCACTCACAGCTCAAGCGGCAACCTCCTCAAACCCGGCAGTGCTAAGTGCAACCGCTGGCACTTCGGCGATTCCCGGTGTTCACCAGATCATCGTCAACAACTTGGCTACGGCGGGCACTATTTATACCGACCCCGTTGCATCCGGCGCGGCAACATCATTTTTGGCAGCCGGACAGAACAACGGCGACATTCAACTGCAAGTCGGAGGAGCCAGCGGCACGACTCGCGATATTGCCATCACCAAGGGCACCAATGACACGCTCACCACGCTGTCCAATTACATCAATACGCAGAGCACCGCTCATAATTGGGGGGTTACCGCCAGCGTGGTCAGCGACGCCAACGGTTCCAGGCTCGCGCTGTTCAGCCAGAGCTCAGGCACTCCGGGGGCCCTCGCCATCGTTGCTAACACCCAGACCACCTTGACTTTTGACGCGCCGGTCGGCGGCACAAACGCTGGCCTCACCATCGATGGCGTTCCCTTCAGCAGCACTAGCAACACGGTCACTGGTGCCATTCAGGGAGTCACTTTGAATCTGGCCAGCCAACTGCCCGGAAGTCCGGTGCAACTCACTGTTGGGCCGGATACGAACCAGATCACATCCGCGATCAATAACTTCATCTCTGCTTACAACACCGTGATCAGCACCATCAACACCCAATATGTGGTCGATCCTACCGGATCCATTCCGGCGCCGCCGCTGGAATCTGACATTTCTCTTCGGTCTCTGCAATCCAGTCTCTTGAATGACCAAGCGTATGCCATCGGTGGCAATAGCGGGTTGGTCAATCTGGCGTCGCTCGGGATTAACGAGAACAACGATGGCACGCTGACTCTGGGCGTGACTCCGGCAGATCCCAGCGGTCTTACGGCGGGCGGTCAGACGTTTTCTCAGATTCTGGCTGCGAATCCCTCGGCCGTCCTAAACTTTTTTCAAAACGCGTCAGGGACGGGATTCGCCAATAACTTCAATGCCGATCTGACGGGCTTAACCGCTCCCACGACGGGGCCCTTAAACGTCGCGCTCGCGCAAAACCAGGCGGAACAAGCAGACCTGACCACAACCATCAACAATTTCCAAACCCAGACTCAGCTCGAGACCACGCAACTAACATCGCAATACGAAGCGGTCAACGCTTCGTTGCAGCAATATCCCCTGCTCTTGCAGGAGATAACCCAGACGCTCGGCTCACTGGGCTCGAGCACGTCCAGTTCGGGATCGCTGACTCCAGGCGGACCCACTCTCACTTCGGGGCTATAGCAAATGGATGCACGATCTCATTACCGTGAAACCACCGTACGGGGCGCGAGCCCCGTACGCCTTGTGATCTGCTTGTATGAGCAGGCAATCGAAGACCTTCGCCGTGCCGTCGCCGCTCTGGAAAGAGACGACGTTGAGGCCCGCACTCGCGGTATCAATCACGCCCTCACCGTGATTTCCCACCTGCAGGGATCCCTCGACATGCAGCAAGGCGGAGAAGTGGCGGCCAACCTCAATGGGTTTTATGGTTTAGTCCGCGCTGGGTTAGCTCAGGCTCATGCCAGGCAATCGGCAAGAATCCTCGAAGAACAAATTTCCTTGCTCGTCACCATTTATGAAGCCTGGCAGGAGGTGGAACGCATCACGGCTACGCCCGCGCCGCAACTCCCGGCGAGCGGGCAGGCTGCAACCGAGCTCTCCGAGCCGCAAATCCCAATCGCCGGCTGGAACGCATGATGCCGTCACGAGTTCAGACCTTGCGCGAAGCCAACCACCGCATTCCCGACTGGCTGGACTGTGTCGTCGCCCGGCAAGAGCAGGCCGCAGTAGCGACCCCGGACCAGATGGCTGGATTGCTTTCGGAACTGTTGAAGGCCGGCGAAGGGTTGCGCGCGGAACCAATCCCGCAACCAGGAGTTGACCCCGAACTGGACCACGAACTCGAGAAGTATCGCTGGAACGTGGAACGGCTTCAGCGAATGTTGCCGGCCATTCATAGTCAGCTGCTGGTGGAGCGGGCACGCCTGGAATTCCAGCGAGCCCGCGTACAAGCCGCGGCCGAATGGGCACGTGCCTCCCGCCGCACCCTTTGAAAGAAGAATTACCGAAAGAAGCGTTACCCTTCCAGTTTTTTCGTTTCTTTCTCAATCATTCTTACTTCAAATAAGAAAACAGGTTGATGTGCGCCGTCTGCCCGATCGTCGTCAGCGTGGCCTGAAGCGAGGTCTCCGCGGTCGTGAGATTGCTGATTACGTTGGGTAGGTCCGCGCCGGCAACCGTATTTTCTTGCTGCGCCAGTTGGACGCTTTCGCTGTTGAGATAACTCTGCTGTGCGCTGATCTGGTTCAATGCGTTGCCGTAAAACACCCGCTGGTTATCGATCGAAGCCGAGGCGTTGCTGATTTCGGCGACGGCGGCTGGAATGTTAAAACCGCTCTCCAGGCCGTTGATGAGATCCTGAATGCTCTGAAACATGTCGGTCCCCGACGCCGAAAATAACTGCGATCCCGGCAAATTGCTCTGCAGCTTGAAGTGGTCGCCCAAAGTAACGCTGTTGACACCCGAGTTGCCGGCGTAGGTGACGCCGGAAGGAGAACTCGGATCGAGTATGTAGGGAGCGGTTTGAGTGGCAGTCCCGGCGAACACGTAGTTACCCTGATAGCTTAAATTGGCCAGGCTTACCAGTTGACTCTGGATACCGCGTACTTGCGTTGCCAGCGCGTCTCGATCGGAGGCGTTGAGCGTGCCATTGGCCCCCTCCACCCCCAGGTTGATCGCCTGCTGCAGTGAAGTGATCACCGAATTCAGCGTAGAATCGGCATTCTGCATCTCGCCTTGTATGCTGCCATTGCTGCGTTGGAATTGATCGTCCGTCGAGGTTTGATCCGCATTCTGAACCAGGACTGCAGCTGCTGTGGGGTTGTCGGATGGAACGTTCACGCTCAGCCCGGTCGAGATCTCTTGCTCGTAAGTATTGATCTGCTGCTGAGTCTGAGCGACGGCATTGAGCAAATCAGGATACGGGTTGGGATTCACACGCATAGGATTACCCGGTTAACGTGCTCATTTGAATGACGGCGTACATCATGTCGTTGATGGTGGTCACCACTTGCGCCGACGCGGAATAAGCGTCCTGAAACCTCACCATGTTGGCCGCCTCCTCGTCGAGACTGACTCCCGAGACCGCGGAACGCTGGTCGTTCAGTTGCTGCAATACCAGACTGGAAGCAGTCTGTTCCGCGGAGGCGGTGGACGCAGCGTTACCCACGTTGAAAACGATGTTGGAATAATAATCAGTGGGATCCTGGCCGGCGATGATCGGCTGATCGTCCAGCGCATACATGGCTTCGGCATTCCCGTTACTCCCCACTGTGCCATCGGAGTTGGCCGCGATCAGAGACGGATCGGTCATAGCAACGGACAAGCTGGCGGCTGCACCCACGCCGTTGACCGGAGGCGGATTGAAAAGGTTGGTGCCGGCGACGCCGTTGAGATCGAATCCGCCCGCTTGCACGGTATTCACCGCGGTTGCCAGTCCCGAGGCGAGCGTGTCGAGCTGGGTCTCGATCGCCGGAATTTTCTGATCGCGAGCCTGCAGCGTTCCACCCAACTGGCCGGAGGTAATCTGGCTGGTGATGTCGGCTCCTGCCTGCGAATAAATGTCATGCAGGCCCGAGGCAATCGGCTGAGTCTGCAGTTGAAAACTCTGTTGATCCACCACCAGCGGCGCCCCGCTCTCCGTCGTGAGGGTAAGCGAGTTGTCGCTCGGAATCACTGAAATATCCACCAGGGCCGAAAGCTGGTCAATCGCCTGCATGCGCTGGTCAACAAAAGTCCCTGCGTTCTCACCGACATTTTCCAGGTTGCTGATCTGTCCATTGAGTTGCGCGATCTGCTGTGAAAGCTGGTTGATCTGCCCCACCGTCTGCACTACGCTCAGGTCCAGACTCTGTTGTTGCTGGGACAGCTTGTTAGCGGTGTTGTTGAAGCTGGTGGCAAGATTGTTCGCTGATGTCAGAAGTCCCTGGCGCAGCGATAAATCGCTGGGGTTGGTTGAAAGTTGGTTGACGCTGTCGAAGAAATTAGAGATCTGAGTGCCGATATCAGCGGTGGTGGTGGTGAAGTTTACTTGAGTCTGCTGCAGCGCGGAGGTCAGCGTGCTGAACTGGCCCTGAGTCTGAGTCTGTTGCTGGACTTGCGATTCGAGGATTGGGTCGCGAATGCTTTCGACACTCTGCAGCGTCACGCCGGTGCCGAAGGTGAGCGGTGACGTTGCTACCGGATCGCTTGCCACCAGCACAGCCTCCTCGCGCGAGTAGCCGGGCGTGTTGACATTCGCCACATTGTTGGTCGTGGCCTGCATCGCGCCCTGATCGGCCATCAATCCGCTGAGAGCGGTTGCCAGGCTGGCATTCAGGCTCGACATGGATCAGAGCTCTCCCTCGCGCATGCCATAAACGCTGGCGGACCCGTTAGCTTTGGCAAACAGGCAGCTATAATTGAGACTCGGTCCCGCCAGCATATTGGCCAGAATGCGAAGCTTCCTTCGCGCTCGCGCCAGTAACGCCGCCTGCACTCGCGCCGCCTGAAGCACGGACTGTTCACAACGCCTCACCTCTTCCGCCATCTCCCGCGACCACGCGGATCGTTCACTCCCACTGGTTTCCTGCGTTCCGCCTTCCGGTCTCTCCCTTGTTTCTTTTCGTCCTGGTCTGGGCATGTGCATTTCTCGTTCGGGAAACCTCTGAATCTCTCGGACCAGCCCAACCTGTTCTCGAGTTCCCTGTTCGATTCCGGCCAGGTCGAGCGCCAACAGCGATTGCCGGCTGCCGTTAAGGCTTGCCTCCAACTCTCGTAACAATTGCAAACGCTCTAGGGAGAATCGCTCAGCCATCACGGAGTGGCTTTCCGAGGAGAGCTGCGGTGCGGGAGTGAAATCGGTTTGCATCGTAGTTCGAGCTGCGACTCGTTCAAGTTGCGCCTCTGGACGACTCGTCCGTCAATTTCTCAGGCGAGACTATCAATGCGATGTGGCGCCCTATCGTCTGTCTGCTCTTGTTGTTGCCGTCCCTCAGTTTCTGGTTCGCGATCCTGGTCCGCAGTTTGCCCACTGCTGAGCTCGGATAGCTCGTCGGCTGACGGGATTCGACGGCGCGGCTTGTTTTCTCGTCCTTAATTCTTTCTTCTCCGCTGCTCGTGGCACTCTGTCCGTGCAGCGCCTGCGGCGTCGAGAAAGGTTCCGGCCCTTCGACGCCCACCCCGGAGGGCAATTCAATTCTCTCTGGAGCCACGCGCCCGCCTCCGTAAAACTAGATTAGGGACTAATGTTGTGTCAGCCCGATCCGATCTACGCCGCCGGCTCGACCAGCAGGTGCATGAAAAGCGCATCGGCCGTTTGTCCGGCGTCCGGTTGATAGTTGCCGCTCTGGATCACCTGCCGCAGCGCGTTCACCTTCTCCTGTCGAACTTCCGGAAGCTGCAAAGCTTGAGCCGTCAGGGCTTGCACTTGAACGTGACTCCCAGAAAGCTGCGCTTGGTCTTCGCCGGGCGCGCTGGTTGCGGCAGCGCGCGTATCGCCACTTGCAGGTACCGCACTGTTGGTTCGACTGCTTTCCGGAAGCGCTTGCGCTCCCGCATTTCCATCGATTCTCATAATTGGTTCCTCCCCCGAAAATTGCCCTTGCAATTGAACTATCGGTGGATGGTTAAAAAACTTTAATTCAGCCTCAGCTCCAGCCTTTCTGCTGGCCTCTACTGTGGCCTTATGTT
This sequence comes from Candidatus Sulfotelmatobacter sp., assembly GCA_049279555.1. GTDB lineage: Bacteria > Acidobacteriota > Terriglobia > Terriglobales > Acidobacteriaceae > Sulfotelmatobacter. The sequence goes on along the minus strand of JBAPOI010000606.1, from coordinate 3,834 downwards.
GCTCTATCGGCAGAAGTTACATAAACTTTAGGTTACCGGCACAGGGTTACGCGCAGATGCGGCTTGGTTTCCCGGTGAGCCATTGGTGCGTTCGAAATATTGCGCGATCATCCGCGCAATCCCAAATCCCCCCCCCGCCACAATGGCCGACGCCAAAGCTTGCGTCTCCATGTAGTTGTAGTTATCCTCGCCCGCCATGGGCTCTTGCCCGGGCACTGAGGCGAAGGTCTTTTCCATCGATTGCAGCACCGTTCCAATCAGCTGCGCTTCAAACTCCCGCGCCGCCTTCTGGCCTTTGCCCAACGGAGCGTTGGCCAAAGGCAGCATACTAGCTCCAGAAACATTTCCGGAAGACAGCCCGGAAGCAGAAGAAAAAACCGAAATCGAACTCATCAGATTACCTCCAGATCGGCTTCGAGAGCGCCCGCAGCCTTGATGGCCTGCAAAATCGAAACCACGTCGCGCGCCGTCGCTCCAATGGCCTGCAGGCGGGTGACCAATTCTTCCACGCTGGCCCCTTCGTTCAGTTCCACATTGCGCGCCGGAGCCTCGGACGCCTTGATCTTGGTGTCCGGCAACACCTCGGTCTCTCCGGCGCCCAGCGGATTTGGCTGGGAGACCCCGTAGGTTGTCGTTACCTCGATCGAGAAAGTCCCGTGAAGAATCGATACCGCTCCAAGGTGTACGTCCTTGCCCATCACCACCGTGCCCGTCCGTTCGTTGACCACCACCTTGGCCTTGCGGCGAACCCGCACTTCAAAGTTTTCGATTCGAGCCAGCAGTGCTGGAAGATCGCCCACCTTCGACGCTGGAGTTTGAATTTCCACGCGCCGGCTGTCGATCACCGCTGCCGCCGGACTCGCCAGTTCGGTGTTGATTACGGCTGCAACTTCCTCGGCTGTAGAGAAGTTCGCTTCATTCAGCAACAAGGAAAGTCGCGGGAGTTTGGTGAGGTCGAGCGAGCTGTCGCGTTCGACCAACCCTCCGCTCGGAATGCGTCCGACCGTGGGATGATTTACCTGCTTCGAGTTGGCCGCCGATCCCACCGAATATCCGCCGACTACCAGCGGTCCCTGCGCCGCTGCATACACTTGCCCATCGGCCGCATACATCGGCGTCAATAAAAGCAGTCCGCCTTCGAGACTGCGCGCGTCTCCCGCCGAAGAAACCAGCACGTCGAGTGGCATGCCCGGCCGCGAGAACGGCGGCAGATTCGCAGTCACGAAGACGGCCGCAACGTTTTTGACTTGCACCGTCGATTGCACCACCGAGGGAGGAATCTCAACTCCCATGCGTTGCAGGATGCTGGCCAGCGTCTGAATCGTGAAGTACGTCTGCTGTTTGTCGCCCGTGCCCTTCAATCCCACGACCAGTCCATAACCGATGAGCGAGTTGTAGCGGATACCCTCGACGCTGGCCACGTCGCGGATCAGTACCTTGTGGTCTTGTCGATTTGGTTTTTGCTGTGCTGGCTGGTCTTGCCTTGGTTGATCTTGCTTTAGTTGATCGTTGCTCCGATGATCTAGGATTTTGTGATCTAAATTTTGCAGTTCCTGGCACAGGCCATTGAGGCCGGCTGCCGTCGCGATCGCGAATGCAATCAGTGCAGCCATGCACCGTCGTGCCCATCGCATGGCAACCTTAGGCTGGCAGCGGAACCGGTTCATACATCTCCCTTAAGCCACGATTTTCAGAAAGCCAGTTTTTCAGAAACCCACGATTCTCAAAATCCATTTCATGACCGGATTGGGAGAACGCACGCCTTCGCTGATAATGCCTTTGCCTTTGACTTCGACTTCGAGATTGCCCACCTGATTCGATGCGACCGTATTCGTGGCATCGAGGTCGCCGGTGCGCACCATCCCGCGCAGGATCACGATCTCGCGCTGATCATTCATCACGATCTGGCGCTCCGCCTCGACGATGAGAGTTCCGGAGGGCAGAACAGCAACGACGCGTCCCGTAAGCGTTGTGCTCAGGGCCGTGGTCGAGGTGGCCTGCGCTTTGCCCGTCAGCGCCTGAGTCGACGTCGGCGAAAACAGACTGGCAACGCCGCTTGTCTTGATGTGCCCGCCCAGTGCGGTAATTCCCGAACTCGCCGAAAACGAGCGGTTCGTGGCGATGTTGCCGGTATTCGTCGACGAAAGGTTCTGAGACACGCTGATGGTCACAAGATCGCCCACACGCGAGGCCTTGTAATCGGTGACCAGATTGGCGAGCCGGCCGTTGTCGATCCATAAGCTGCCGATCGTGGTTGTGCTTAGGTTTGGTTGCACCGGCCCCGATACCCTCTGCAGATAATCGCCGAGCGGATCCTTCTTAGGAGACGCAGTCTTCTTTTTGGGACTGGCTTCTACGCCGAGGACGAGCGCTGCTAACATCAGGACCGTCACTGCCAGCGGAAATATCCCACTGGTTTTTCGGCGCAGGATTTTTCTCTCCGCGATCGTCGTCGGCCCCACGTTTTTTCGCGGGAAAATGCACTCGTGAACCGTACTCATAGCTTCACCTGAACTGCCCGGGCACCAACGACCTCAACCCGCAGGATTTGCGGCGTGCTCCTCAACCGCACCCGCACATACTGTCCTAATCCGCCCGCATCCAAACAAGTGACGGGGAATGTAACTCGAATCCCTGCCTGATCCCAGGTAAGCATTGCGGTCTCGCCCGGCTTTACCAGCAACGTAAAACCGGCCGCACTGGCGAAAGATTCGCCGCTGGAGGCTGCATGCGGCGAATTCCCTTGCTCCGGATCGCGTGCCGAAACCATAAACGGCACACAATCCTCCGCCCGGACGCAGTGCAGCAGAAACTCCCAGCGTCGCAGCCCTGGAGCCCAGTCTGTCTTAATCAGTTCGAGCTCCGCGCCTTCCGCGATTCCCTGAATCGCACCACACTCCAGATTGTTTCGCCACGAGTGCGAAGACAGCCTGCCGTCCTGCGCCGCCCCCGCCAGGAAATCCGCGATCTCGACGCAGGACTTCGTCGCTCCTGCGCGCCGCACCACAATGCGATCCGGAATTTGCAAGCTGGCAGCGCTGCGTGCGTTATCGCTCACAAGCCCCGCAAGTAGAGCGCGAATTTGCTGACCTTCCATTACGCGTATGGCTCCGGCCCGCGGAGCTTTCCCCATGCTCACTTGTGCAGCCGCCTGACGCATGTGCGGGCACGCTTCATTCGGCAAAAAGTCGGCCAACGTCAAGTCTTCGTGCAACGCATCGACGCTCGCGCGAACCGACAACGTGGCACATGCCGTTTGTGCGGAACATCGCAGCACCGGTGACAGCAGCACTCCAATCATCAGCGCCATGCCAAGCCATTTCATCGAACCCGAACCTCGCTGCCGTTATCGGCCAAGATTGTTGATGGTCTGCAACATTTGATCCGCTGCATTCACTACCCGTGAGCTGGCTTCATAAGAGCGCTGGGCGACGATCATGTTCACGAATTCCGTGACCACGCTGACGTTCGATTGTTCGAGCATGCCCTGCACAATGCTGCCCAGGCCTTCGGCGCCGCCGGGGGTTCCAACAATGGGTGCTCCCGAGGCCGTGGTTTGCAACAGCAGGTTCCCGCCTACACTATTCAGGCCTCCCGGATTGTTGAACAGCGCCAGCTGCAACGATCCCACCTGCTGGGCCGCAGTCTGTCCTGCCAAAGTCACGCTGACCGTACCATCGGAGCCCACCGTGATCGAGGTTGCTCCCGTGGGAATCGCGATCCCGGGTTGCACCGGATCGCCATCCTGATCTACCAGGTTGCCCGACCCATCCGTATGAAAGCTGCCAGACCGCGTGTAGGCAGTTTCGCCACTCGACAGAAGAACCTGAAAAA
>JBAPOI010000605.1:0-5959 GCA_049279555.1 Candidatus Sulfotelmatobacter sp. | reverse complement strand
TGCTTACCCAGGCTCCGATGGCTTTGCTGTTCAGCAGAACCGCCATCTCGGAAGTGGGGGAGATCGACATGAGCTGAGTGCGGCTGAGGCCCATGGAGCGCGACTCGGGCGCTTCGGGGCGCGCGGTGAAAACGTCAACCGGATTTCCCTGCCAGGCGGCGCTGTAGAGGATGGTTTGTCCGTCAGGAGCGAAGCGCGCGGCGCGGATGCTGCCGCGGCGGAAGGTGAGCTGACGGTAAATGGGAGGCTCGACAGGAGCTGACGCGAAGAATTTCTTGCCGGCGAACAGACCGAGGCCCGCAGCGATCAGCAGGCCCAATGTGAAGATCAACGCGATCGGTAATTTCTTGCTCGTGGCGGGCGGCGGAGAAAGTGCTACGCCAGTAGCCGAGTTCGACGTCAATCGTGTGCCCGAGGAAGATGGCGCTGCTTCTGCAACCACCGACATACGCGAAGAATCCACCGAGCGTTTGAATCGCTTGAGATCGGCGCGCAGTTCAGCTGCCGACTGGCAGCGCATGTCGCGATCTTTTTCGAGAGCCTTGTTGATGATTTCCTCAAGCTTGGGAGGAAGCCCAGGATTTAGCCGGACCGCCGCAGTTGGGTGGCGATTGAGAATCGCCTCGGTGATCACGGCGGAAGTTTCTCCCTGAAACGGAAGAACTCCAGTGGCCATTTCGTAGAGAACGACGCCGAAAGAGAAAAGATCGGTGCGGCCGTCGAGTTCTTTTCCGCGCAATTGCTCGGGAGACATATAGGCAACGGTGCCGACCGCGGTGCCGGGACTGGTGAGATCGAGGGAAGAGGCCTCAGCCACGGTTTGAGAGTCGCCGCTGGTGGAGCGCGCCGCGCGCGCGATTTTCGCCAAGCCGAAGTCGAGGATTTTTGCGTTGCCTCGGTCGGTAACGAAAATGTTTGCAGGCTTGATGTCGCGGTGGACGATTCCCTTGCTGTGCGCGGCGTCCAGCGCGTCGGCGACTTCGATGGCCAGGGTGAGCAGGGTGTCGAGCTCCATGGGCCGGCCCTGAATCATGTGCTTCAGAGTCTGGCCGCTCAGGCACTCCATCACGATGAAGAGATGGCCCTCGTGCTCTCCGATCTCGTGGATCGTGCAAATATTAGGATGGTTCAGGGAAGAAGCGGCGCGGGCTTCGCGGCGGAAGCGTTCGAGCGCCTGGGCATCTTTTGAAGAATCCTCGGGAAGAAACTTGAGCGCGACGAAGCGGCCCAGCAGACTGTCCTCGGCCTTGTAAACCACACCCATGCCACCGCCGCCCAGAAGTTCAACGATGCGGTAGTGAGAGATGGTTTGGCCGATCATGAACGAGCGGGACCCAGCCTGCAGCAAACCACAGGCCGAGTAATCTTAGGGTGTGCGGAGCAGGTTCGTCAATGGAGTGTCTCTAATCATTGCGAGTGGGAATATGGGACACTCGAGAGTAGAGACTTGAGATCGACCAGGTCGGCTCCCTCGGCAGATTGTTAGTTTGCTGGTCCAGCAAACAGCAGCAGATTGCCATCCGGATCTTTAACAATGAAATTCTTTGCGCCCCAGGGCTGCTTTTTCAGCGTCTGCTGAAAGGCCACACCAGCGGACTGAAACTCAAGAAACAGCAGCTTGATCTCGTCCGCGGTAGCGACGTTCAACGAAGCCGACAACAGTTCTTCCTGATCACGGACCGTCGAATCGATTACTGATTGCTCGACGCACCTTAGATTGAGACGTGCCGCATCGCGACGAACCTGAGCATAGAAGGGAGGCTTGCCATAGCTGAGTACAAGCGAAAAGCCTAACTTCCCACAGAAAAATTCGCATGATCTCTCGATATCGGTGACGAACAGCTGCGGCTCTGCGCCGACAATCGTCGCTTTGGCTTTGGATGGCGATGATTTCGGCTTGAGCGGCGCAGTCGAAAGACCGGTTTTTAGTGCTTGCCAACTCTCAAAGCCTTGCTGCCTTGCGACCATTTCCTGCGCATCGCTGAGCTTAAAGCTCGCCGCAAGAATCTCGGAGTCGGGCATATTCAGGAAACGAGGCAAATGCCCGCGGATTTGTGCGGCGACCGGATAGTGGCGTTCGCGATGCCACCGCAGAATGCGCTTGGCTTGCTTCTTGAGGTTTTCTAGATTGGGCATGCAGGCCTCCACGATGAGATCGTAGGTGGGCATTGCCCTTCGGCGGCGCGCCGTTGCATCCTACATGCGCAGGTTGCAGTATCTGCGGCGGTGTCAATAATTGTCAATTGAGAACGACACCGGGTGATGTCTTAAATTGTGCCCGTAACCACAGATCTCGAAAGCAAAAGTGGAGCGATGATGAGAACGGATTTTCTGCGATTCGACGGCACCGTCGAGCGCGATCCAGCCATCGATGCGTGGATGAAAGCGCATGCCGGTGAATTAGGGACCATCGCATACAGATGGTTTGCAATGATGCGAAAATGCGGGGACGAAGTCCGGGAGCTTTTGCATGACGGCTGTCCGGTTGCTTGTTTGGGAGATGCGCCCTTCGGTTACGTCAATGTATTCACTTCGCACGCAAATGTGGGGTTCTTTCACGGCGCAGCACTGCGGGATCCGGCGGGCTTGCTGCAAGGCACCGGCAAGTTCATGCGCCATGTGAAGTTGAGACCGGGAACGGCCACAAACGACGCGGAGTTGAGAAGGCTCATCGATGCGGCGTATGCGGATATAAAGGCGCGCGTGGAACACGGCTAGCTTGTAGAACGTCCTAGGAGGTCACGGGGATTTGAATCGCGTGGCTCAGTCGACCTTTCCCAGTCATCTTTTCATGTGCCTATTTGGCCAGTTCAGGCGATCTGCCGAATAACATTGCGATTGCGTTTCCGAGCGACAGCAGTGTGATGAGTGAGATCATGCCTAGCGAGATTACGCAGTAGATACACCAGACGCCGAGAACATCCTTCTCGATGTGGGCGAGATAAAGAGAGAAACCCAGTCCTACGAGAGCGACTGCGAGAACCAAGCGATAAGCGCGCCGCCAGGCCAGCGCGCCTATAAGAAGATATCCGACGATGCCGAGCACGGCCACGGGAATGCCTGCGAGCATGGCGTAAGGACTGTGGTTGACGATGCCGCAGTCCCAGCGTTCGTTGATGCTGCACGGTGAGTCGCCCTCAGTGCGGTAGTGCTCGCGCAAGGCGAGAGCGGAAACGACCATCCCCAGTGCCGCTGACAGAATGAGAACGTACTTCATGTGCTTCTCCTTTGAAGAGTGCTGATTTTTGATTGCCGATTGTTGATTGAAAATCTTTTTACGTTGGGGGATTCCATCAGCGATCAGTAATCAACAATTAGCAATTATCTTTTCAGCTCTTGCTGCCGGGATGTGCCGCTGCAACTTCCTGCAGCAGATCGGACGCCCGCCAGTCGGCGCCGTGATACCACTTGAGAATCCTGCCGTCGGGCGAAATCACGGCGGTGCTGAGTGAGTGCGTGATCAGCCCACCTTCTTCCTTGTAGGTAAGCGCGAAATAATCGGCGAATTCCTGCAGCTCGGTTTGCGGAATAACCGAGAATTCCCAGCGCGTGAAGAGCGTGGGATCTTTGCTTCCGGCGCATTCGTAGCCATAGGCGCGCAAGACCTTCGCCGTGTCATGTTCCCGGTCGAAGCTGATGCTGAGCAGATGGGTCTTGCCGTAGCGAGTGGGATCGGCGCGGAGTTGGCGGTCGATTGCGGCAAACTCGTGGCTGACGCGCGGGCAAAAATCGGGGAACGGACAGCGTGTGTAGATGAGCGTAAGCAGCAGGGTCTGGCCGCGATACTGATGCAGCGAAATATTTCTGCCGCTCTGGTTCACCAGCTTGAAGTCCGGTACTTCGTCTCCGGGAGACGGAATGTGCATGCTCGCCGCTGGTTTAGCTGGCGGTTGCGAATGTGCGGTGACCCTGATATTTTCCAGCCAGTATTTTTCTGGCTCGACGACCACCTCGGCGGCGATGGAATCGCCGGGCTGAATCTGATCGAGCATCGAGGCCGGCTTCATAGAGTACGGCATAATCATCGGATCCATGAATCCAGCGATAAGCTCGTTATCGATGTTCGCCGTACCGGTATTTTTGTCGACGGAAATGACTTTGCCCTTGAAAGCATAGCGCTTGGTGACGGATGAGGCTTGCGATTTTTCGCGATTGCAAGCTCCCGAGAAAGTGATCAGGGTTAAGAAACAGAGTAATGCAAGACGACGGCGGGACGAGTCGCGAGGGCTGCGTGACTCGATGTAGAGAAAAGCGGGTCCCTCCACTTCGCTCGCTATCGCTACGCTCCGGTCGGGATGACAAGGTTTTTGTACTGTGTCAAAAGTCATATTTGTTTCTTATCATCTCCGATGAGGAGCCGGTGATTCCATCGGATGGATTCTTTAGTAGTGAAAGCGATAGCGAAGTTCCACATAAATCTCGCGCGGGTTGTTCCAGTGGAATCCGCCGAAGGTAAGGCTGTTGTCATACTCGACGCGGCGATTCGCCACGTTCAGCGCGGTAAGCGAGGCGGAGAAGCTCTCGCCGAAGTCTTTGCCGAGCGTGAGATCGAAGCTGGTGTGCTGCGGCAGATAATCGCCGGGATAGGGCTGGCCGGGAAAAGCGTTGCTGAAGCCGGAGCCGTAGTACACGTTGGTGGAGGCATAGGCGTGCCGGGGGAGTGAAACGTCGCCGCCGACATTGAGCGTGTTGCGTTGATCGTGGTCGAGCGGGGATAGTCCGGGATCGAACGAGAAATCGGTCAGTCCGCCGGTGATGGTTCCTGCGCCCTCGGCAATCTGGTTGGAGTAGGCGAGATGCAACTGCCCGCGATGGGCAAAACGCGGAGACCGGAGCGTGAGTTCCCAGCCGCGAATCACAGCTTGCGAGACGGTAAGCGGGAAGAAAATGCTGGAAGCGCCGATATTGCTGTGGTCGAGAAAATTCTGGACGTTGGTTTTAAAGTTATCGACATCGAGTACCCATCCACGGTAAGGGATGGTAACGCCGAACTGGTGCTCTTCGTCGCGCTCGCCGTTCAGCGTGGCGTAGCCAAGACCTTGCTGTCCGGTATAGTTGATAAGGGCCGGGCCGGATACCGTTTCGATGGGCGGGGCTTGATAGTAGTGTCCATAGAAGGCGCGGAACGTCCAGTTCAGCTTCGGAACGGTGGCGGTGATGCCGAAGCGCGGCTGGATGGCGGATTCGTCGACCGCCGGAGCGGCCGCCGTGACCGCAAAGCTGCCTTCGGAGAAGTGCGTGGGGCGCATGCCAGCCGAGAGCGTGAGCCAGGGAAAAGGTTTGAATTTGTCGTCGATGAAGAAGGCTTCGAGATTGGCGGTGGGATGCTCGGTGTCGGCGATAGGCGAGTTTCCGCTGCCGTCGTTGAAAAGGGCGCCAAAGAACTGGTTGTCTTTTTCGTAGAAGGTGAGAAATCCAACCTGAAGATCGTTCCTCTTGTAATTGGCGGCGAGGTTGGCCTGAACTCCGACGTAATTGGAGCTGCGGTCTAACGTGCTGGCCACGGGAGTGTCGTTCGGCTTACTGCCGTAGTCGCCGCTGTTGTAGTGGTAGAAAGGCGAGACGGTGGTCAGAAGATGCGAGTTGAAAGTGTGAAGCCATGTGAAAAGCACGCCAGCATCGGCCTCATGCTCGCCGTCCCGCAGGCCGATGCTGGGATATTGCGGGCTGAAGCCGTTGGCCGCGATCGATCCGTTCTCGATGTCATCGGGGAAAGGATCGTAAGGCACCTGGAAATAGTCGCGGCGCAGCGAGGTCACGAGGCGAAGCTGATCGGAGGGATGGAGGTTGTAGATGAACGAGCCGAAGCCGCCCACGCCGTTGACGGCATCGTTTACAACCTGCGGAACTGGCGGCTGCAAGCCGAGATCGCTGCGGTTGCCGTTGACGCTGGCATAGTAGGCGAAGCGTTCGGTGTGGCTGCCGAAACTGAGGGCGTCATTGGTCTGGTAGAAATTGC
>JBAPOI010000604.1:0-4106 GCA_049279555.1 Candidatus Sulfotelmatobacter sp. | reverse complement strand
CATACAGGGACATCGGCTCCGCATCGGTTTCATGCCGCTTCGGCGCGTCCCCGTTTCCGGAAGAAGCCGCTTCGCCTTGCACCCATTCGTGCTCGGAAGGCGCGGGCGTGTAGTCCACGATAAAATCCATCACGCGGTCCGCGCCCACATTCCCCAAGCCCGAACTGAAAATCACGGGGAACAGTTTGTCCTCGCGAATGGCGTTGTGCAGCGCTGGGATCAAATCCTCTTCCGGAATGGTTCCCTTCTCGAAGAATTCTTCCATCAGCTTGTCGTCGCCCTCGGCCACCAATTCCACCAGTTGCTCGTGAGCTTCCTGCACCTGGGCCCGCATGTTTGCCGGAATCTCCGTCTCTTTGCCTTTGCCATTTCCACCCAATTCGTAGGTGTAGGCCTTCATGCGCACCAGGTCGACTACGCCGGTCAAACTTTTCTCGCTGCCGATGGGCAGTTCGATTGGAATCACGTCGCGGCCGAAGGCATTCACCAGCGATTCGAGCACGCGCTCGGCATTCGCGCGGTCGCGGTCCATCCGGTTCACCACGATCAGCCGCGGCGTTTTGTATTCGTCGCAATCCTTCCACACGCGTTGCGTCACTACTTCCACGCCAGCCACGCCGTCGACCACTACGATGGCCGCATCCACCACGGGCAGCACCATTTTCGCTTCGTGGACAAACATGCTGAAGCCGGGCGTATCGACGACGTTGATTTTCGTTTTACCCCATTCCACACTCGCCGCCGCCGCCGAGATCGACATCTTGCGGGCGATTTCTTCGTCGTCATAATCGGTAGTCGCCGAGCCGTCGTCCACGCGGCCCAGCCGCGGCGTCGCGCCCGCGGTATACAACATGGCCGAGAGCAGCGTGGTCTTGCCTGCGTGCCCATGCCCCACCATTGCTACATTACGAATATTTTCTCCGGAATAGACTCTCACGATTAGGCTCCTTCGCAGGCGTGGAAGAGAGACGGCCCCAGAAGAGTATTAGTGCAGGAACAGGCCAGCCCGACATTACCTGCCAAAACTTAGGATGCTACCACGCGGGAAGCGGAGTCTCAACCGTACGGGTCAACTTGGGCGGGCGGATGTCCATAAGGATGATGTGCGCCGACGCGGGCGGGTAGAATGGCGTGGTTTGTGGGAGGAGGCGACGTGGCGAATAAGAAGCATCTGGCTAGGCTTAGGAAGGGCGCGGACGTGTGGAATGACTGGCGGCGTAGCGCAAACCCGGACGTTCGCCCCGATCTCAGCGACGTGGACCTTAGCGACGCGGACCTTAGCGGGGCGCTCCTCGACCTAGCGTGCCTCCAGGGGGCGGACCTCAGCCGGGCGGATTTGACCGAGGCGGATCTGTCCGGGGCGGATCTGACCGCGGCGATTCTCAGGGGCGCGCACCTCAGCGAGGCGAACCTCGACCTAGCGTGCCTCCATGGCGCGGACCTCAGGGGGGCGGATCTTAGCGGGGCGGACCTCACCATGGCGGACCTCAGCAATGCAACACTCGGCGCTGCCGACATGAGGGGAGCTCGGATGGGCTATACCATTTTCGCGGGCAGCGACCTGAGGACAACCAAGGGTCTCGATTTGGTCCAGCACGACGCTCCGTCGAGCATTGGGATTGACACGATCTACCAATCCCAGGGCCAGATTCCGCCGGTGTTCCTGCGCGGGTGCGGGGTGCCGGAGAACTTCATCGAGTACATGCCGTCTCTGGTGGCGCCGGGGGCGATTCAATTTTATAAGTGCTTCATTAGCTACTCGACGAAGGATCAGGAATTCACCGACCGACTCTATGGCGATTTGCAGAACGAGGGAGTTCGGTGCTGGTATGCGCCCCACGATGTTCAGGGCGGAAAGCTCCTTGAGGGGCAGATCGACTCAGCGATTCGGGTGCATGAGAAGGTGCTGCTGATTCTCTCGCCGAACAGCATCCGCAGCGATTGGGTTCAGGTGGAGGTGGGGAAGGCGCGCGAGCGCGAGGCGAAGGAGGGAAAGCGGGTACTGTTTCCCGTCCAGTTAGTGGGCCATGAGGAGGTGCTGGCCGCGCTGCGGGATTGGGCACTGTATCACGGGAAGGAGGGGAAAGAGTCGGCGGGGGAGATTCGGCGGTTCTATATTCCGGACTTCAGCCAATGGAAAGAGCATGATTTGTATAAGAAAGAGTTTGAGAAGTTGATGAGGGATTTGAGGGTGGAGGTGGCGTAGCCGCCTTCGGGGGTGACCTAGTGGTTTTGGCTTTGGTTTTCGACTCCGCCCACACCCAGCCCGTAGTATCATGCCCACAATGTTAGGCCGCCGCACCAGCGATCAGTGGGTCGTGCAATACGCCTCCAGCCATCAGCATCCGGTGAACCGGGCCTGCCATACGCTGGGCATCCCGACCATCCTGCTCTCGATCCCGGTTTTTCTAGGCAGCATCTTCTTTCACCGCCTGTGGCCTTACGCGCTCGCGCTCTTTGTCCTCGGATGGATATTCCAATTCATCGGCCATGCCTTCGAAGGCAAGCCGCCTGAGTTTTTTAGCGACTGGCGTTTCCTGTTCGTCGGCGTGCGCTGGTGGTGGGCCAAGATTCACGGCAAAGCTTGATCTTGGATCGTGGAGACACACTGTGATTGCTTTAATCATCGTAACTTGATAAGCTCCGGTGATCCTAGGACCAGCATGCAACGCCTGACCGCCAGATTGCTGTTGTTTTTCGCGCTGGTGGGAAATCTCGGGCCGCTGGCTCTGGCAGCAACCACTACAGCCTCGCCGCACGCCTGCTGCCTCCGCAAGGGGGTTCATCGCTGCCAGGATTCAGCGGCTTCGGACTCCACAGAGCTTGTGATTCGCGGCTCCGGTTGCTGCCGACAGGATTGCTGCCGCGCCGTAACCACTGCACGATGGGCTCATGCGCAGCGGCCTGCAGTCGGCCTAGCAACGCGAAAGGTCGAAGCTTATCTAGGACAACCCGATTTCGTTGCCCTAGCTGCGGAACGGTCCAGTTTTCAATCCACGCGCGCTCCCCCCGCATCTTCCCATCTCCTTAGCTAAGTCCATAGGCATCCGGGCACGAATCGTATCCGCCGTATCGTGTGGATATCGCATTCCTCGAACTGGATGCTGCAATCGTCGTCTGTAGCCGCTTCTGAGCCGCGGGTATGCGGCCCGACCATTCGAGGAGACTTATGCATTTCCCATCGCGCGTCATTTTATTAATGCCATTGCTGGCGCTTATTCTGGCTCTGCCCGCGTTCGCTAATGTCTACGGCGCTGTCCGCGGCGTTGTGCATGATCCGCAACATCGTCCGGTTCAGGGAACCATGGTGATGCTCAAAGCAAAAGCTTCGGATTTGGCCAAGACCGCAATCACCGACGCGAACGGTGAGTTTCAATTCAACGCCGTGCCTCTCGGCGACTATACCGTCACTGTTGCCAGCAAAGGCTTCGCTCAGATCGCGCAGGACGTCACCGTTATCTCCGGAACCGTGCCGGTAGTTCACTTTCAACTGCAAATCGCCACGGCAAGCGCAAGGATCACGGTCTCGGCGGAGTCTGAAGTTGTGGCGACCGACTCGCCCACGCCCATCACGCTGATCGACCAGCAGGACATCACCCGCACGCCAGGCGCGGACCGTTCCAATAGCCTGGCCATGATTACCGACTACGTTCCGGGCTCCTATGTAACCCACGACATGCTGCACATCCGCGGCGGACACCAGACGCAGTGGCTGCTCGATGGCATTCCCGTCATCAACACCGCTATCGCGCAGAATGTCGGCCCCCAGTTTGATCCGAAGGATTTGGAATATGTTGAAGTCAATCGCGGCAGCTATGGCGCTGAGTTCGGCGACCGCACCTACGGCGTTTTCAACGTAGTTCCGCGCACCGGCTTTGAACGCAACAACCAAGCTGAACTCGTCCTCAGCGCCGGCAATTTCTACCAGACCAATGACGCCCTCAGTTTCGGCAGCCACACCGAACGCTTCGCTTACTATGCCAGCCTCAACGGCAACCGCAGCAACCTCGGCCTTCAGCCTCCAGTTCCGCAGGTTGTACACGATGCCGTCAACGGCGTCGGCGGCTTCGGCTCCTTCATTTACAACCTCCACCCCTCCGATCAGC
>JBAPOI010000603.1:0-2362 GCA_049279555.1 Candidatus Sulfotelmatobacter sp. | reverse complement strand
ATTACCACCGCAGGTGATTAGCGTGAGATTTCCAGAGGTCTTGGTCCTCAACCTCTCTGGCAAAAAAGCGGTGCCAAAAACACCGACAGGATACTTTTGTCCTTGACACCGCCTTCACTCTTATCGATAGTCTAGAAACTCTGTTTCGCACCAGAACCGCGATTTATTGCAGAGTCACGTTGATGTTGAGATTGCTGGCGACGAAGGCGAAGGAGTCCGCAGTCTCGTCGATGCGCTTTGAGATCGGCTTGCCCGCGCCGTGGCCAGCCTTGGTCTCAACGCGAATCAGCACGGGAGCAGGCCCTGCCTGATCCGATTGCATCGTAGCTGCGAACTTGAAGCTGTGTCCCGGCACCACGCGGTCGTCATGGTCCGAGGTTGAGATCAGCGTGGGAGGATACTTCATTCCCGGTTTCAAGTTATGCAGTGGCGAGTAAGCGTACAAGGTTTTGAAGTCGTCGGCATTGTCGGAAGAGCCGTAGTCCGAAGTCCACGCCCAGCCGATGGTGAATTTTTGAAAGCGCAGCATGTCCATTACGCCGACTTCAGGCAGGGTCGCTCCGAAAAGATCGGGACGCTGCGTAAGGCAGGCGCCAACCAGCAGTCCGCCGTTGCTGCCGCCGTGAATCGCAAGCTTGGGAGTTGATGTGTATTTGTTATCGATGAGCCACTGCGCGGCGGCGATGAAATCATCGAAGACGTTTTGCTTCTTCGCCTTCATGCCCGCCTGGTGCCACTCTTCCCCATACTCGCCGCCGCCGCGCAGGCTGGGCTGGGCGTAGATGCCCCCCATTTCGAGCCACACGATGTTGGGCACATTAAAAGTCGGCGTCAGCGAGATATCGAATCCGCCGTAGGCATAAAGCATCGTGGGGTTCTCTCCATCGAGCTTCATCCCCTTCTTAAACGTCACAAACATCGGGATGCGGGTGCCGTCCTTACTCTTGTAAAACACCTGCTCGGTTTCATATTTCGTGGGATCGAACTCCACTTTGGGCTTGCGGAACAACGAACTCGTGCCGGTCTGCGGGTCGTAGCGGTAGATGGCCGCTGGCGAGATGAAACTGGTAAAGCTGTAGAAAGTTTCCTTGTCTTTTCGCTTGCCGCCGAAGCCGTTGGCCGTGCCGATGCCGGGCAGGTCCGCGTTGCGGATGAACTTTCCGGTCAAGTCGTAAACCCGAACTTCGGTGCGAGCATCTTTCAGATAGCCGAGCAGGAACAAATCGTCGACGACATTGCTGAACTCAAGCTTGTCAGCGCCTTGAGCAACAACGGTTTTCCAATCGGTTTTCTCCGGATGGCGCGTGTCGATTGCGATCAAGCGGCCGCGGGGAGCGTCCAGATCGGTCTGAATCCAAAAAACGGAACCATCGTTGTCGACGAAGTTGTACTGCGCGTCGAAGTCGTCGAGCAACTTCACAACTGGCGAGTTGGGTTGCGTGAGATCTTTGTAGTAAAGGCGATTCTTCGGCGAACTGCCTTG
Source organism: Candidatus Sulfotelmatobacter sp. (assembly GCA_049279555.1). Lineage (GTDB taxonomy): Bacteria > Acidobacteriota > Terriglobia > Terriglobales > Acidobacteriaceae > Sulfotelmatobacter. The sequence goes on along the minus strand of JBAPOI010000603.1, from coordinate 879 downwards.
CCAGACTGAAATAATGAGATAGCGCCCGTCATCGGTGACGTCGCCGGCGAAGCCCAATTCTTTGTTGTCGGGCCGATCATAGATGAGTTTGTCTTCCGCTTGCGATGTGCCCACCCGGTGGTAATAAAGTTTCTGGAAGTAGTTGGTATCGCGCATCATGGTGCCCTGCTTGGGCTCATCGTAGCGGCTGTAAAAGAAACCTTTATTGTCTTTCGTCCACGATGCGCTGCTGAACTTCACCCACTTGATCTGGTCGGGCAGATCTTTCGCGGTGTCCACATCACGGACGTGCCACTCCATCCAATCCGATCCTGAGGCGGCCGTACCGTAGGCCATGAGTTTCCCGTCGTCCGAAACAACCCTTCCGGAGAGCGCGACCGTTCCGTCTGATGAGAGCGTGTTGGGGTCGAGAAGCGTTCGCGGTTCGGCATTAAGCGAGTCCGCAACCAAAAGTACGTTCTGATTCTGCAGGCCGTCGTTGTGTTCGTAGAAGTATCGTCCGCCATGCTGCCCGGGCACGGTGAAGCGCTCGTAGTTCCACAACTTTAAGAGTCGATCACGGATGGCCGATCGGTAGGGAATCTTGTCGAGGTAGTCGAAGGTGAGCTTGTTCTCGGCCTCGACCCAGGCTTTGGTGTCGGCGGAGTCCGTGTCCTCGAGCCAGCGGTAAGGATCGGCGACCTTCACGCCGTGGTAGTCATCGACCTGGTTGACCGTCTTTGTTTTTGGATAGACGAGCGGCGCGACGTGAATCTGGGCGGTGGCTGGGTACGGTACAGATGTGAAGATCAAGAATGCAAGACTCGGGAACATCCCTCGACGAAACAGTTTCATCAGAAGCTCCAGATGATCAGTGGAATCAATGGAGGATTTTATTCC
>JBAPOI010000602.1:0-1945 GCA_049279555.1 Candidatus Sulfotelmatobacter sp. | reverse complement strand
GCGTATTACGATCCGCCGGCCACTTCGTTCTTGGAGTAAGGCTGCGTAAAGTAATAACATTTACAACTGGCGTTTGCTGCCCGGATGGATCGTGTAGTTCCATTCCCCGTGGAATCTGTCGGGCGTCAGATTGACATGAGCAAATTCTTCATCCGTGATTTTGCGCCCAACGGGATACCTGCGATGATCCAGGCGGCAAGTAACTTTCAAGCCCTTGGCCGTCGTCGTCCCGGCGATCAGGCGCACTACCGTCTCGTAGTCTCGGAGCGGTTCGCCGCGCCAGTTGGACGAGATGAAGGAAAATAGCCGGTGCTCCACCTTATTCCATTTGCTCGTGGCCTGGCGGGAAATGGCAGACCGTCAGTATCAGCCCCGTTTGGTCGGCCAGGCGCTGCAACTCCCACTTCCAGAGCCGCAGGCGCCAGCCGTTGCTGCCGCCGCCATCGGCAGTGATCAGTAGGCGGCCCGCTTGCAGATACAGGCGTCGGCCCTCGGCGCGCCACCAACCGCGGATCGAAGCCACCGCGAACGCGCCAGTGTCGTGGTCCGTGCCTACGTTGACGAAGCCCGCGTTGCGCCCCAGGTCATAGATGCCGTATGGATAGGCACGAGGCACCTCGGGACTGGGAAAATCATGTCCGTTGACCTTCTCCGCCGTCCTCGTTTTGCGCCACTGACGGCCCGGGCAGCGGGATCGCTGACTCCGCCCATTCGACCTGCGTGCCCAGGTCTTTCTCCATTCGCGCGATGAGATCGCGGGTCAGCCGTTTCAGGTCGGCTTTGTCGCCAAACTCCGGCGATACGATCAACTTCCAGAGGCGTTCATCTCCCGCTTTCTGCCAGCTTTCGAGCCGTGCCGCGATGTCGATAGATTCTCCGCGATCATCGAACCCCACAGCTTTGGGGTCGCTCTCTTGAGTGGCGCTTTCGCGGGCGACGTAGCGCCCATGGGCTCGCCACTGTCCGGCAATGGTGTTCTTCGCGTACATAACCCGCACCGCACATCGTTGGTTGTAAGTCCGAGTCCGCTTCGGGCCTGCGCCACCTCCAGCAGAACGGCCCTTCCGGCTCCCGCTCATTCGGGCATGATGCATTAGAATTTTGTAGGCTGACGCCCAGGCCGCGCGCTCGTTTCGCGCAGGTGGTTTCCGCGGTCGCAGCCGGAATTCGCGCTCGTCATCCTTCGCCACGGTTCACCAAATCCTGCATCGCCACCTGCGAGTCTCCGACCATCGCTTGGCCCGCACTCTTGAGCAATCGAGCGTGTCGGCCTCGCGCCCGCGCGACGGCTGCTTCCATAGCCTCGCCGCCTGGCTCCGGCACGCACGTCAAAAGAACCTTGGCCAGACTATCCACGAATGCGAACAAAGCCTGCTGGGTTCGTCCGAGGCGGAAGACTTCGCGCCTGACCTGCTCGATGCTGGCCGCAAGTCGCTCCTCGGTTCCGATCATGCCGTCCTCACGCTCGCCCAACTCCTTCTGGATCGCAGCTCTGAGAAAGGAACTGGGACTTGAATAGCCTCGCTGCTTTGCTGCGGATTGGATACGATCATCGGTGTCTGTAGTCAATCGGATCGTTCGTCTCGGCATTGGTCCCTCTACTTGTAAAGGGAGCGGCGGCACGCCCTGGGGACGTTTTCGGCTTCAAAAACACTCCGTCCGACGAGTGGCAGCCACAGCCGCCGGTTTGGCTGACGATTCAAGTGGCCTGAAATCGTTGAGCTACAGACCCAAAGACAACCAAATCGTCAGACAACCCTTATGTTCCACTACCGCGTCGTTGGCTGTCTTTTGGCCGTCTTGGCTGCGGGTGGTTGTTGCAATCTGTTGCAAACGGTTTCAAGCGCGGGTTTACTGCCGAAGCTGTTGCAGACGGTTCACAAACTGTTGCAATGATCGGACAGTCGTTGGTCGTTTGCCGCGGAGGGATCTGCGTGCGCAGAAC
>JBAPOI010000601.1:0-10824 GCA_049279555.1 Candidatus Sulfotelmatobacter sp. | reverse complement strand
TCATCCGCTTTCATCCAACAGCGGCGGATGCAATAGATAAGAGGTCGTGCGTATTTCGCGATGCAACTGTTGAACGGTTTTTTGGATTTCCTCAATCTTCGAGGCAACCTCGGCTGATTTGTACCCCGCCTCTTGCATGAATAGTTCAAGGTTTATATCAAGTACGGTCAATGTCTGACCAACGCTGTCGTGCAATTCGCGCGCGATATGCCGGCGTTCTTCATCCTGGCTTCGCAGCAATCGCCAGGAAAGCTGGCGCACACGGTTGGACTGCTCCTCCAGTTCTCGCGTGCGAGCACGCACTTCTGCATCTAGTGTTTGGGCCAGTTTGCGAAAATTGTCCTCTGCCTCTTTGCGAGCAGTTACGTCGCTGGCTGCACCGAACCACTCCAGGATCTCGCCGTTTCCATTGAGCAGCGGAACGGCTCGCGAGTAGGTCCAGCCCAGCGTTCCGTCCGCCCGGCGGACACGATGTTCAAGCTGGAACGGATTCCTTGTCCGCACCGCTTCGCGTATCGCCTGCAACACAAGCGCCTGATCGTCAGGGTGAATATATTCGTTCAGCCAATCGTTCCTCGGTCCGCCCGTATCCGCAACGAAGCCCCTTCCATCGAGCTGGCCCAACTCGCTCCAGTCGGAACTCATGCGATAAACCACGTCTGAACTGGCGTTCACAAGTGCCCGGAACCGCTCTTCGCTCCGCCGCAGCAATTCCTCCGCCTGCTTCCGTTCGGAAATGTCGGCAGTAACAGCAAGATGCACTACGCTTCCATCCGGATTTCGCAAGGGTGCGGCGTGGGTTTCCATGTGTCGCCGTTTACCCTCTAGCCCAACGATGTCGAACTGTAATAAACCCTGTTCGCCCCGGCAGATGCTCTCATTGAATGCTTTGAATCGATCCCGATCCTCCGACGCAATCAGGTCATAAACACTCCTGCCAACCACTTCGTCTGCGGAACGAGCACCAACCATTTCCAGGCCGGGCCTATTCATGTGCAACAACGTACCATCTACCGACATTAGTTTGACGCACTCAGGAGTGGTTTCAACAATCGCCCGGAAACGTTCTTCGCTTTCTCGCAGTGCCTTCTCTGTCCGCTTTGGCTGCGTGATGTCATTGTTAGTTTCGAGAATGCACCGCGCATTTCCATTGGCTTCCCGATCCAGCACCCACCGACTAATGACTATGACTTTCGTGCCATTCTTCCGTGTGTGAACTAATTCGCCGTTCCAGCGCCCATCGCGGTGCAGTTGTTCGTTGATCTTTTCCAGATGCTCGGGAAATTGGGTCTGCAAGATCTCGTGCGTTACTCGGCCCAACGCTTCCCTACGCGTAAAGCCGTAGAGCTCCGTCGCAGCCTTGTTCCAATAGGTAACGTGATCGCCGGCGTCGCGAACGACGATAGCATCGTTGCTCAGGTCCAGTAGGCGAGCTTGTTCCCACAGTGCTCGCTCCGCCTGCTTGCGTTCAGTAATATCGCGGGCTACGTTCGATGCTCCAATCACCCTTCCCGCCGCCGCACGGATGGGAGAAATCGTGAGTGAAACCTCCAAAGTAGTGCCGTCCTTCCGTTTGCGCACTGTTTCGAAATGATCGACTCGCTTGCCTCCTGCCAGACGCCTGAGAATGTCTTCTTCTTCCGAACGTCGTTCCCAAGGGACGATGAGCGTAATATGCTGACCGATGGCTTCCTTTGCCTTATATCCGAACAGTCGCTCGGCGCTCTGGTTCCAACTGGTTATCGTCCCATCGAGTTTCTTGCTGAGGATGGCATCATCGGAAGAATCGACAATGGCAGCCAATAGGGAGGTTGTCCGTTCTGCCAGCTTTCGCTCCGTGACGTCATGGAACGTGAGAACGATCAGAGAATCCCCGGTTCCAGCCGATCGGCGTGCGTCAATCACAAGGGTCCTTCTACCGGCAGGGAATTCGCGATCGATCTCGACAGCTTGAAATTCACTAAGGCCAGAAAGCCCTGCTTCTACGGATTCCCACACTTCGGAGGTTTCCCATTCGTTGTTCCCCAGCTTGCGGATCGAAATGCCCTGCGTCTGGTCCCGCGAAACTCCAAATGTGGTATAGAACGCCCGGTTCGCCGTCTGTACCTGCAATTTGGCATCGAGAACAACCACGGGATCAACTACCGTGTTGAGGATCGCCTTCGTATATTCCCGTTCGTAGATGGCTTGCTCGATACTTGCGCGAAAGGCCGTGACATTCGTGAATGTGAGCACCGCGCCCAGAATCTGGCGATCACTTCCGGTGTAGGGAGCTATTCGAAGAACAAAACGCCTATCGCCATCGCGGGTTTCGACCCGGTGTGGTGCTCCGTCAGTGATCACCCGCGTGCAGATTCTATTGAGATCCTCCACGCCCGCAAGAGTGTTGCCAAGAGAACGACCGAGATCCGAGACCTTCAGGCCAAACACCGTCATGGCGGCCCTGTTGATGCGGGCCACTTTGCACTCGCGGCTGATTACAACTATCGGAACATCAACAGCATCAAGCGCACCGATCTCGCTGGCGGTCATCCCGTCCAAAGTCGTAGCGCCGCCTGACACAGTTCCGGCTAGAGAGAGCTCGTCATCCTGGGCCATGGATTATCTCTGTTTTTTAGCCAGTCGTACGATACAGCGTGTTACTCCGTCGCAGCACATCATCGGCTACAAGTGGGAGAGTCTGACGCAACGCCAAAAGCAACGCCTGAGAGCGGGGCATGTGGAACGAACCGGGATAGCGCGACAGAAGCCGGTCCTCCAGGACGCGGGACTCGTCCGGGCCCACGGCGTCTCGAAGTGCTTCGGACACGGCTCGCTCAAGCCGAGAGTAATCCTCGACTGGAATAAGATGGGAATGATTCTCGCTGAGTCTTGGCAGCATACGAGCGTGCACGTCTCCGTTGAAGTTATCCATTAAGAACGAGCAGAAGATTGCAATATCCTGCTCATGCGCGAGTTTGTCGAATAAATCTTCGAGGTTCATACTCGCGGCAACGTCGCCGCGCTCCCAAAGAATGTTAACCATCTCGCCCCACCAGCGTACTTTCGGGTAGCGCCCCTCTCCGCGAGCTTGTGAAACAACGTTTGCAGCTAAGCCTAAGAAAACAGGCGAATCTGGCATTCCGTCACGCATGAAGGTGGGCAGCAGATCGTCCGCGTCAACAATCGTTAGTTGTCCGCGCCTTTCCGCGGCTTTCACATCCACGCCCTCGCTTTCCAATCGGGGCCGAAAAGCGTCCCAATGAGCGATCGTCGGAACTAGAATTATCCCTTCGCCGTTAGCAATCGCCGCCGCCGCAAAGCGACAGACGGCCCGATTGAGAAATTGCTCATCCTGATAAAGCTGGACGATGTGATCGCGCGGCGCAGCGCAGGCTAAAAGACCGCACCAGGGCTCACCTTTGGCCACTGCGTTTTTTGTCTCGTCCAACCTGCTATTGTTTTCCATTGCCACCCTCCCCATCTCCGGAAGCAAATCTCGAATTAAATCAGATTTTGTTACGAAGCCGTTTGCGGCAACGCCGCGGGCTTGTTCACGAGCAACCGTCGCAATCGTTCTGCGTAACCTGACGACATTACAATCAGGACTCTCACGCCGAATGATTCGTGTCGCCTCCAAGCCGTCCATGCGGGGCATGTTGATGTCCATGAGTACTAAGTCAGGATGTAGGCTGCACTTTTTTCACGGCTTCGATCCCGTCACCAGCTTCGCCACAGACGCGGTACTCCGGCTGAGATTCAATCAAGGATCGAACCATGCGCCGAAACCGTGCTTGATCATCGACGATTAAGACTTCGACGGAGCTCATACCGATCCTCACAGATTTCTGGGGTCTATCGCCCGCTGCTTCGATAACTGCCAACGCGAATGCGATCTAGCCGCAGGGATCAGTCCCCCATCGAGGTACCGATACGGTTATCTGCTGCCTAAGAATGCACGAAGCCCCCAATAGCAGCCTATACAGTGTTTCGTGTATTGACCGCGACCGACTGGGATTCTCGCCCGCAACGTAATACCCCTCCCATAATGCCAACAACGGAGGTAATCGAAGCGAGAGTCCACGGATTTAGGAATGGAAGTCGCTAGCATTGCGATATTTCAACAACCATGCGGATTCACTGTTCCAAATTGACCATTTTTCCTCTTGGGATTGCCGCATCATTAACAGCCATGAAGGCCAAGAAGCCAACTCTTAAACACGTAAATACTGTGCATTGTCCGACTTGTGGCGCGGGGCCGGGCGAAAAGTGCGAACTCGGCTCCGGACAGCCCCGTACAACACCGCACCGTGATCGACGCTTAATCGCTGCGGACTGAGTGTCACGTCCCACCGAGCATCAGCAAGGCGATTGAGGCGGCTCTCCAGCCCGAGGACGAACTCGCCGTCGCCAACGAGGTGCTCGCATACCTCGCATTCGGTCGCTGTGGATTCAGTCGGCGCCGCCAGAGCAGCCATACGGAGAGTTGCTCGACGCGACTCCCGTACACCTGCGAAAAGACGCCGAGATTGCTGCGCTCTCTGCAGGAGAGCAATCGCTGCTGGCGAGCACGAACGGGGCATCGAACATGCGAAGGACGCGGCACCGTTCACTCTTCCTACAACCTGTTGGTGCCAACATCCCGCGGCGACTTATCTCGATGGTAAAGTTGCCCATGGTCCGCACCACAGATCCCGAAAGCTTTGAGCAGATCGTGGAGTGGGCATACAGCACCCTGCCGCAGGAGGTTACTCGCGATGGATTCGGACGAAAATTTGTATGGCACAACGAATACAGGCGGAAACAAAAGGCGACGGGGTGATATTCGAAATCATGCCCTGAGTGTTGGGACGCGCAAATGAGCGATGTGGCGATGTTCAATCGTTGCTTCGGATCGGCCAGCAGGACTCGGGCCGACTGCGAGGTGGCTCCTGTCTACGTACCGTAGTTCGCCACAACTCTTGCCACCTTCCCTGTCGCTGACAACTCCATAAACTCTGCCGTGCGCGTACCCTTTTGATTTTTGTAGTAGAACACTACGCTGTTTACGCCGCACAGCACGTCCTCAAGACTAAAGCTGAGTTCTGGGTAGGCTTCTAAGCCTCGCTGAAAATAAGCTCTCAAGTTTGCCTTTCCGATCACCTTGCCATCAGAGGTCCCCAATAGCGGGGCAGCAACTGGCGAAGTCAACTCGATTGCGTCCTCATAGTGCGTCATGATCAAATCCAAATCATGAGCGTTCCACGCCGCGACCCAGAGATCGGCCAGACTCCGAGCTTCGTCTCTCGTCACCGCCAGTTCTCCAGTTGAAGATTCACGATTTGAACCGATTTTACTATTCTGTTGCCATAAGGAATCGGGGGACACAAGGAGCGAGGATGGAAACGCCGAAATCCAATTCGGGGAACCAACAATCGCGCATATCAAAAGCGCTCAGCAGATTCTAAAAGCCTGGCAAGAGAAGATCGGAGAGCATCCAGACTTCGGGGCGGCTATTACGAAGCTGGAGATGGCGCTGAATGATCTGGCGGTACAGACTGCCGGATTGCTATAAGGACGAGGCCACGATTTCAACTGTAACCGCAACTCTGTCGAGACGCCATGTTCACAACTTTTTCCAGTCTGTTAGTGCCACCAATTCGTCCAGGATTTCCTGCAATCTTTGAAGCCGACGTTCGTGATCTCCAGCTGAGCCGGGTATCTTTTTCCCTCCTCCCATGTACTGCCGATTCGCTTCACTGATTTGCGCTATTTCCTCTCGCAGCTTTACGATGCGATCTTTGACGGGATTCTGCATAACAATAGGCTAAATCTGAATCAACCTTCTGAGAATTAGAGGGGCTGTCTAAGCTGCCTTTAGATCATTTTCGGCGTCCTGTCTGCCAACTAATTCTTGTCGCAACCGCTCCATTTGTGCCGCAGCTTCTTTGATTTGCTCGGCATATTCCTGTCCGTGTCGGGGAAGAAATCCCCCGTAAGTCTCCAGCAGCAACCGGGAAATCGTGTTGATGGTACTGATATCGGAACGCGCTGGACCGGAAAGGGCAGACGTTATCTTTTCCAGTTGCAAATCCCGCACGGCTAATTCTTGTTTGCTCTGCGCTGCGTCTTTTGCGAGCACCCGCGCATGGTGACCCATCAGCCCGAACAGGCATGCTGCCAGTACAAGCAAGACGGAATTAACAACGATGGTCGCCCGCACCGCATGTTTCAGCGCGGCAATCCTCTCGCTATCGACTCTTGCAAAATTGCTACTTTCCAGAGACGATATCGAGGAAACGATGCGGCGAATCTCATCCATGGAGCCCTCCCCCTCGTTTGTATCTACCAGTTTGAATGAGCGAAGGCGATATCCTTGCTGGCGCAAGCTAATGGAGCGCTCCATCTCCGCCTGCTTTGATTTAGCCAAAGTCTCCAACTGCGGCTCCAGCGATTGATCAGTCTGCGTCCGTTTGGCAAGCCCCGCCTGGAGATCAGAAAAATCACTTTCGATCCTGCCCTTCGCATCATTGTAGGGCTGCAAATAGGAGGGGTTGTCGGTAAGCAGGTATCCGCGCTGTCCTGTTTCCATATCAGTCAAGTCTTTCAGAACACCGGAGAGTTCCGCTTGAATGGCGGAGCTACCCAGCGTGAGCGTGGCGATATTCTGCATACGCTTTAGGTAGCCGACACCGAAGTATGCATTGCATACGATGAAAGCAAGTAGTACGAGAATTCCGATTTGCAAAGCAACTCTCCGAATCATTTTTGGGCTCCTGCTGATTGTTCTTAGAGGATGATAGGCTGTTTCACGCGAAGAATGCCTGTTACCTCTTCGGATACCCTGATCTTCTACAACTTTTCGTTCCCCGCTCGACGGGCATTGCGTAGGACGAGATTGTGAAGTACCCCCAAGAAATTAGAAGACTTCTGTAGAACGGAATTTCGCATCTGAGTCCGAGAGGAGAAGCATCTATGAAGGCTGTTCTGCTTTATGCATATGGCGATCCGATACAGTTGCGCTACGAAGAAACCGCCAGACCGCAATACGGCGACAACGACGTACTGGTCAAAATGCACGCCACCAGCGTCAATCCGATTGACGTGAAAATGCGCAGTGGAGCCGCAAAGTCTCGCATGCCAATCGAATTCCCGGCGATTCTAGGCAGAGACCTCTCCGGAGAAGTCGTCGAGACAGGTCGCAATGTTACCGGCTTTCAGCCGGGAATGCGGGTGATGGCATTGGCAAATGGCACGTACGCCGAATACACAGTCGCCAAAGCTGATGTGCTTGCTCCGATCCCTGATGCATTGAGTTTCGAGCAGGCGGGGGCACTTCCTCTGGTCACCACCACCGGCGCTCAATTGATCGAACGGGCAGTAAAACCCAAAGCGGGTCAGACCGTACTCGTCACCGGGGCATTGGGAGGCGTAGGACGAACGGCGGTGCATGTCGCTCGGAAACACGGAGCGCGTGTGCTGGCAGGAGTGCGTGCGAAGGAGAAAGAAGAAGCGTCGAAATTAAACGTTGACGGAGTTGTCGGGATCGACAGCGAAGAAGAGATCGGGCACCTGCACGACCTTGATGCCATCGCGGACACTGTCGGGGGCACAACAATTCAGCGGCTACTCAAAACAGTCCGAACGGGCGGTGTCCTCGGCTCAGTGCTCGGAGAACCAGAGGGAGCCGACAAATATGACATCCGGATCGAGGCGTTCATGGCGCAGCCGGACGCTTCCCGGTTGCATCAATTGGCTGACGATGTTGCTCGCCATGAATTCTCTATTCCGATTGCTCGCACAATGAAGCTGCAGGACATTCAAGATGCGCATCGCATTTTTGAGCAAAGCGGACTAGCTGGGAAAATCGTACTGATTCCGTGACCACGGGAGTCGCTATTGCCGTTTCGGGTACTCGGCTTTTGGCTTGCTTCAGAATTGGGATGTCGGGGTCGGAGTTATTTTCAATTAGACTGTAGTCTGGCTGCACCATAACCCTGTTAACACCGCTTGCCCGCCGATTCCGCGATCCCCGTTGTTCACGACGAAGCCGGACAAGCCGAGGACACCGACTGGCCACAGATTGCAGGATGAGGGTCGACCTGTGTAATCCAGAGCAAGCTCCCGGTCTGCTGGTTCAAGGCAATTACATTGGCACCGTTGTGGGGAGCGCCCGTGCTTTCACTGTCACCGATAATAAATGGAACTGTTATAGAGGGCAGGACTAACGCGTGTGACCGCGCCGGCATAGCCGTCGTACTCCGAGATTTGATGAGACCAGAGCTGCGCTCCTGTTGCCAGATCTATGGCAAAAAGATTGCCGTCCCAATCGGGGACGAACACCGCAGTGGTGCCGACGGTCGGCGTCGCCGAAACGTCACCACTCGTGGTGAATATCCACTTGGGAATCAGCGAGGCGGCATTCGCTGCGCCGAGATACGTTTCGGCCGGCTGGCTTCGAAGATTGGTGGCTCCTTGGCCAGCAACCGGCCACTGAACCACTTGCGCAAACGTAAATGCGAGAGTGCTGGAGAAAATCGCGCAACTTGCAAAAAGAAGGCAGGAGTTCCTGATGGAAAGCATGGCCAGACCTCTGTTCAGAAGAGTGGCTAAGGCGAATGCCGCCGTCAATAGGGCAGATACTCTAATAGAAGTGAGTTCGAAGCCATGGTCATCCGTCATGCGCCTTTTCGTCGCATCCAAAGCCGGCAGTCTTAGGGAATAGGTCTATCAGTTGACCCGCAGTTTCCATTTACTAGCGGACGGTTCTGGGCGCGATAGCACATAAAAGTGGCCTGAAGTCGGTTTGGAGAATTTCACCACACCGTACCGATAAACGGGCTTGTGGGAAGTGATGAGCAGGATTCCGGTTTGCAATCACTTTGACATGGCGCAGCTACTCCGCCAAGAAAACATATGCGGTTTATGTAAAGCGATGGGTTTCAGGAAACGTTTTCAATTTCTTGAAAAGCGACTTCTCATTTTTCGGCGCTCCTCGATTAGAGGCCGTGATGATCCGACGTTAGTTTCTTAATCTCTCAAGCAATTCAGTCGCGAGACAGCCCTTGTCCAGGCAAGCGTCGCCGCCAGCCTCCGCGACCCGTGCCCGCCTGGCAAGAATGGTTCTGCCGATCCAAATTGCACAGTTCGGAAAATTGGTTTGGCGGGCACTTTTCCAAAGGACGATCAATTCTGACCAGCTTTCCGAACCTCAATGTTTAATACTGGCGATTCACAGAGTTCTAACGGCAGAAGGAACTTCGTGACCATTTTGGTCATGTGAACATTCTTGCTGCAGGGAGGTTTCGATGAATGAACATCTACTAGATCCGAAATTTATTATGCTCGCCGGCGTGGTGATTCTGGTTATCGCGGTGCTGGCGTGGCTGTACGTGCAAAAACGCAGGGGTATGACGGCAGGCCTGCGACAAAAGTTTGGGCCCGAGTATGACCGAGCCGTCCAGCAGCAGGGGTCAGAACGAAAAGCAGAAGCGAAACTAGCGGATCGCCAGGAGCGGGTTGGAAAGCTCAACATTCGCGATCTTGACCCGATGGAACGCGAACGTTTTTCGAAACAGTGGGAGTCTGTACAGTCTCGTTTTGTCGATTCCCCTAGAGGGGCAGTCGCAGAAGCGGATGACTTGGTCTCCTCTTTGATGAAAACTCGTGGCTATCCGGTATCCGATTTCGATCAACGTGCGGCCGACATTTCTGTCGACCATCCCCGGGTCGTGGAAAACTACCGGTCTGCGCATGATATTGGTCTCCGAGTTGGAAAAAATGGGGCAAGTACAGAAGATCTGAGAACGGCGATGATTCACTATCGCTCCCTGTTTGAGGAACTGGTGCACGTACCAACGACTGTGGAACGGAAAGAGGTGGCGTAATGGCTGATTGAATAGAATAGAGGAGGAATTTCCGACACCCGAACCGGCGAGAGACGGCAATCGCTCAAGGCAGCCCGAGGGACCCCTATGAGGATAAAGATAAAATAGTCAGCCTCACCCGGTGCGGTCCTGTCATACCTCCAACTCGACCCGCGCCTCCCCATGACTGTCCAGCACTTCCGCTGCAACTCCGCTCGAAATCCGATGAACTTTGAGGTCCATGGTCGCGTTGCCAATCCGCAGACCAACTAGTTGGATCTCGTCGATAAAACTGGGCAAGTAGGGTTTCGACAAGTGGACGGTCTTGTTGTCGACCGAAAAGGTCATACCCAGACATGCATTCACAAAGAGATAGGCCGCGCCTGCCGACCATGCCTGAGGCGAGCATGCTACTGGATAGAGCGTGGGACCTTCGACCCCCGGCCGCTTGTGAAAGCCACAGAATAGCTCTGGAAGCCGATTGAGTTCCATGAAAGTGCTGGCATCTAGAATTGCTGCAAGCAACTTTCCCGCCTGCTCCTTGTAGCCGTAACGCGCCAACCCTGCGGCAATCAGAGAATTGTCATGGGGCCATACCGAACCATTGTGATAAGACATCGGGTTGTATCGGATTTCGTTGCTAGCCACCGTGCGAATACCCCAACCGCAAAACAAATTCTCGTCGAGTAAGGTCGTCGCGAGACGCGCAGCTCTTTCCGGGCTCACAATACCTGTAAACAGCGCCTGGCCAGCATTCGATGTTAGTACGCGGCAAGGTTTCTTATTTGCATCGAGTGCCAGAACGTAGCTGCCAAGGTTGTCATCCCAAAACTCGGACTCGAACCTTTGCTGCAAACTCTGGGCTTGCCGGATTTGTTTTTGCGCGAGTTGGGGTTGTCCAAAACTCTCCGCAATTCGGGCTGCAGCGAGTCTGGCTCCATATACATATGCCTGCACCTCGCACAATGCGATCGGCGCGTCGGCCAGAGTTCCGTCGGAA
>JBAPOI010000600.1:0-1890 GCA_049279555.1 Candidatus Sulfotelmatobacter sp. | reverse complement strand
GAGCGAACTCGTCGCCGCCGTAGCGAGCAGCCGTGTCAATGGCGCGAGAATGGCTCCGAAGAATCTTGGAAAGGCGTACGATGGCCCGGCTTCCAGTAAGGTGGCCGTAGTGATCGTTGATCGACTTGAGACCGTCCATATCCAGAAGCACGACGCTGAAAGGCCGCTGCGTACGTCGCGAGCGATCCAGCTCTGCTTCCAGCACGCTGATGAGACGCCGGTAGTTCGCCAAGCCCGTGAGCGGATCGCTGACGGCCATCGAACGAACTTGATCGAACAAGCGCGCCTGATCCAGCAGCGCTCCGGAGAGCATCACGATATAACTGGCGGTCTTGCTCAACTCCGCGAGAAAGAACGGCCCGTCGAAAAGATGCCGCGAAAAAGCCGCGGCAAAATGGCAAACCACATTGAGCGATGCCACGACGAAAAGTGAATAATCGTACAGGCTGACGGCCGTCTTATCGCCTTTCCCATTTCGCAAGCGCTGCCCGAAGCAAATGGCTGCGAATAAGAAGAGCACGCCTGGAAGCAAGTCCCAAGGGCGGGAGATAAAACTGGAAACGTGAGCGAGTGGCGCCGAAGGGGCAGCCAGAAAAGCGGCACTTGTAAGATAGGTCGCGACGGCAACCACGAGCAACGCACCCGCGGTCTCCTTGCTCGGCTGGCGCGCGGTCGGGATGTAGCGCTCCACCGCAATCGCGGACAGCAGGAACACAGCGAGAATCGTGCGGCCCACCATCCAGCCCATGGGAATCTTGGTCAACGCCGCCGGCCCGGCCACCAGAACGTCATTCAAGCCAAAATAGCCGACCGTCTCTATAATCCCCGAGAGCACGAATCCGAAGGCCAGGATGAGCGCCGTGCGGTCGTGCGTGCCACGAAACCGGACCAGCGCGTTTGCGGCATAGCAGAAGCTAACGAGCGTGCCGCCAACCTCAAGGTACAGATAAATCTCAGGCGAGCCGGAAATCGCGGCCTGCCGCAGGTAGAGGACGGCGCCAAAAAACACAAACGTCAGGGCGACAGCTGAAGCGATCAGAACGCGCGACCGCTCCTTCCGGAGAAACCCGACGATTTGGCCCCAACCACCCACGAAACCCCCCAAATACCGAAGAAACGACTACAACCCCGTGAGAATGCAAGTTTGTGCCCTTTCTAAAGGGAAAACAGTAGTCCGCAGCATGCTGATTTTAAATGGCTTACAAGAGAGGCGGAAGGGAGGGCATTGCCAAGGTGTTCCGGCGAGACACTAATTTACACGGAAGAAAGCCGCCCTAAGGAATCTATCATCTTTGTTCCCTTAGAGTTACCGACAGTTTGTACAGTATCAGACAGGAATCGGCCAGTGTCTCAGGGTGAGACAGTCTCACTCGGCAAGACAATCTCACCTACAGCGCGATGTTGCACCTAAATCTTGGGCTTCGGTGGAGGTAGCTCTCGCGCACTGACGGGGTCGCTGAAGCCCACCGCCTTGTGGGATCCATCACAGAACGGCTTATTGCCGGAGTGCCCGCAGCGGCAAAGGCCGATCGCCGTGCGCCCAGCCAGCCCAAATGCGCGGCCTTCGGGGTCGACAATCTCAAAGTCCCCCTCCACGCGAATCGACCCATTATTATTGATGGTGATCTTGGCAGCTGGCATCCAGGCCTCCGAAAAAGTAAAAGCGCATTCGACCTGATGGCAAATCGCCGAACGCGCCTCCTAGATTACGCAGTCTTTGCCGCGAACTCAAGGAACCGGCTTAATACTTCGGAACGCTGGGATCGACTTCATCCGACCACGCAAGGATTCCGCCCTTGAGGTTGAGTATTTTGCGGAATCCCGCCTTGCGCAAAAAGTCCACAGCTTCTGCCGAGCGTTTCCCGCTCCGGCAATGCGCCACGATTTCCC
>JBAPOI010000599.1:0-6329 GCA_049279555.1 Candidatus Sulfotelmatobacter sp. | reverse complement strand
GGGCTGGTGCAAGCTTCCAACGGCAATCTTTATGGAACAACGATCGCTGGCGGCGCCTATGGCGTTGGCACATTCTTTGAGATTACCGCCGGAGGCGAACTGAGCACACTCTACAGTTTCGGAGGTTCCCTCTTCGCTGGCGCTGCCCCTAGCGGCACGCTGGTTCAAGCCGCCAACGGAAACTTCTATGGCACAACGCAAGGTAGTAATGGAGGGTGCACCGGTGCGATTTGTGGCACAATCTTCGAAATTACTGCCGCGGGCAAGCCAACCACGCTTTACATTTTCGACCCCGCCATCACCCAATGGTCTTACGGGGGGCTGCTGCAGGGCACCAACGGCACCTTCTATGGCACAACGGTAAGTTCGCATTCCGGGTTAGCAAGCTCGGGCACGGTCTTTAGCTATTCCGCGGGGCTTGCACCGTTCGTGGAATCAGTGCCCACATCTGGCAAGGTGGGAGCGGCGGTTATCATTCTAGGAAACAACTTAACGGGCGCGACCAGCGTTACCTTTAACGGAACAGCCGCGACGTTCACGGTGGCCAGAAGAACCGAAATCACCGCCACAGTCCCAACCGGCGCAACCACCGGCGCGATCGAGGTGACGACCGCCAAGGGGAAGAAACTCAAGAGCAAGGTGGCGTTCCGGGTAAATAAGATAAAGCTACTAAATTGAATGCGGTTTCGCGAACTTCGAGGAGTGAACTCCACGGATTTCGTTAACAACTGGGGCTGGCCCGACCGACACACTTTCGTCTGAGCTAGTGTGAATGAATGCGAATGCCTTGAATCGCTTGTGGTAGCGCTGGCAGGTAAGGGGTTCTTCGCTGCGCTCAGAATGACAACCCTAAATTGTCTATAGCAAAAAATTAAGAGTTCCGAGGTGGTGTTGAGTCCATTCGTCTCGGCCAGTAGCTCGCGTTAGACCCTCGCTTGACCTGCTGTGGCTGCGTCCCTTGCGGGCTGCTGCACGCGATCTTCGCTTGGGCTCCGGGCTTACCGCCAACCGGATAAACCTACTCAACGCCTCGGAACTCTGTCTTGCCTTCGACTGGGCTTCTCGTTCTCCTCGACCAGCGCTTTGCTATAGACCCTTGCTTGCCTTCTCTGCCTCATCTTGCGATGGGGAGAGTGACTCGGCTTGAGCCCCGGACGCCGCACCAACCGGAAAAACTTAAGTAGCTGTCAAAGAACAAGTCTGTTTTACTCCTTCTATTAATTTCGTCAATCAAAAACCCGCGCCTGCAAAATGCGTATTTTCAATCGAGTGCAGCCCGTCCACAAGGCGGTGACCGGATTTGGTGCAATGGCTCATGCAATTCTGCTGGCCAACACGGCGGTGTACGGATTTCGCCGGTTTATTTCGGGAATCTTACGGTTATTTGCCGTTTTCGCAGGGCGGCTTTGGGTTGTGCATATCTGGCGAATGCCGCTTCTGGCAAGGGTTTCAGGTTGATGCGAGAAAATCTCGTTGCACATTCTTGCGCTGTGCAAAGTGTGTCCAATTTGCTATCAATCTGCCTTGGTAAGAGCTTGACAAGCATCACAACCATGTTAAAGTTCGAGAAGAAACGCGATTCGGTAAATTTCGCAAGGATGATCGCACTCTCAGGTGCCCCAAATATGAAGAATGTCTACGAAGTCTTGCGGCAGAAAGAGATGGAACTGACCCGGCTGGAGAAAGAAGTGGAAGCTCTGCGTCTGGTGGCTCCGCTGCTGTCGGAAGAAAAGGAAATGAACTCCGACATGATGAAGCCGACATTGGCGACCGCGGTAAATGGACCGCAGCAGCCCATTCGCATCCCAGCGCCCCAGGTCACAGTACCGGCGGCACAACCCGTGCGCGCCGCTGGTTGGGACGATAGCGCCAAGCGTTGGCCGTAGGGCGAGCAACGCTGAGCGTTTAAATTTTAAATGTCCTCGTAGCCCGGCTTCCGTCATTGAAGCCGGGTTCTTGCTGTTCTAGATTTTTCCTCGCTACTTCACAGCCTCCCGCGAAGACATCCGTGACCCCACCAGAATGAACCAAATTGTTTGTCCGAGTCCTATTGCCGCCATGCCGTGAACGTCCATCCGTACGTGGCCGGAGGCGACTGCTACGATGATCAGAGCCGCGATTACGCATCCGTAGATGGCAATGCCCCGGCTCAGTCCGCCGTTGCGCCATGCCGCCACGGACCAAAGAATAATCGCGACCGAAGCAAGAACGGAATAAACGCGCGCGCATGTCTGGTTGATCTGAAAGATTCCCCAGATCAGATTCTGCCATTGGTGGGTATTGGCGGCTTCGTCGTAAGCCATGCGCTTTAGAATCGCCGGAATCACGAATCCGCTGACCGAGGTGGCAATTAATATGGACACGCAGGCAAATCCAAAGGTAACGAGGGCCGCGAACGAGCAAGTTTCGCCGCGCAACCTTTGCGCCAGCGCGCAGGCGCCCAGGAACAGAAAAATTGTGCTGGCAATGCCGAGCGAATGGGCCACGCCGGACATTTGCGACAATCGAACTACCTGCTCGGTTGTCAACGAACCACCCGCCGTGGGATGAACCGCCATAGTCACGATGAACCCGACTGAGCCGGCAATGAGAGCAATTCCGCCTTTGCGATCGTTTGTCATGCGTGACACTCTAGCCAGATTGCGGCGAGTGTCATAGCCTTATTTTCAGAAAGCGGGAGATACGAAACAATCAAGAGGGATATGTCCCGCAACGACGGGGTTGTTCCATGAAAACCATGAAAGCAAGCAAGGCGCGGAAGCCAACGTCGCAACAGCGTAAGAAAACCGATCGCCGCATCCTGCGTACGCGCGATACGCTGGGCGATGCGCTGGTTGCCCTGATGCATGAGAAGAGCTTCGAACAGATTACGGTGCAGGAAGTGTTAGAGCGGGCGGGCGTAGGCCGCTCCACGTTCTATGTGCATTATCGCGATAAAGATGACCTGTTCATGAGCGACCTCGAGGAATTTTTGGAGTTAGTAGCAAACATGCTGAAGCAGCGCGGTGCCGACTCGAAGCGGTTGCTTCCGGTGCAGGAATTCCTGGCCCATCTTCGTGACGCTCGATCGTTTTATGAGGCACTGGTGAAATCCGGGAAGATGAACGACGTCCTGGCCCTGGCTCGCGGAATTTTCGCGCGGTCAATCGCGGAGAGGTTGGAGTCGGCCGGGGTACAACTTGATTCGACACGGCTGGCCGCTCAGGCGCACGCTCTCGCCGGAAGCTTCTTATCCCTGATGGAATGGTGGGTCGACCAGGGCATGCAATCCGATCCCAAGGAGATGGACGAGGTGTTTCATCGCATGGTCTGGAGCGGTTTATCGGAAGCGATAAGCCGATGAATCGATCTCACTTGGTGAGTTCTGTCAACGCCTCCAACAATCGATCTACTTCTTCTGTCGTGTTGTAGTGGACGAGACCGATGCGCAGGAAGCCTCCGGAGCTTTCCACGTTGAGGCGCTCGGTCAGGTTGAGCGCGTAGTAGTTTCCATCCCAGGTAAAGAATCCTTGCTCGCCTAATTTTGTCGCGAGGGCGAGCGGAGTCTGCTCGGGAGTCTGATTCTTGACGCGGACCGCGAGCGTAGGACAGCGCTCTTGGAATCGTACGGGGTCGGTGATGCCGTAGATCTTAAGGTTGGGGATTTTCGAAATGCCGGTGATGAGGCGGTCCATCAGGCTGTGCTCGTAGTGGTGGATCGCCTCGTAAGCGGCGACTAGCGCGTCGCGGCGTGTGGGCAAATGTGGGGACAGCCGCCCCCGGCTGTCCGTCGAGCGCAGCTCGACTCCGGTCTCGCCACATGATTCGGTGTTTTTCCCACCCCGTTCGCGGCCTAAGTCGGCGATGTAATCCACACAGGCGGTGATACCGGCGATGCCCTCGTGGTTGAGCGTGCCCCATTCCCAGCGGTTGGGGATGGTATCCATGAGCGGGCGCACTTTGTAAGGACGCAGACGCTGCAGGTGCTCGCGCTTGCCGAAGAGAACTCCCATGTGCGGGCCGAAGAATTTGTAAGTGGAGCAGACTAGGAAATCGCAATCGAGTGCGGCGACATCGATCAGGCCGTGCGGGGCGTAGTGCACCGCGTCGATGTAGGCGAGCGCGCCGGCGGCGTGGGCGAGTCGGATGATGGCCTTCACCGGATTGATGGTGCCGACAGCGTTGGATGCGTAGCCGACCGCGACCAGTTTGGTGCGGTCGTTGATTTTGCTGGCCAGGTCGGCGAGATCGAGGGTGCAGCTTTCTTCGTGAATCTCGGCCCAGCGGATGGTGACTCCTTTTTCTTCGAGCGCAAGCCAGGGGGAGACGTTGGCGTCGTGGTCGAGGCGCGTGATTAGGATTTCGTCACCGGGGCCGAGGTCGCGGCCAATAGCGCGAGACATCATGTAGGTGAGCGTGGTCATGTTGGGGCCGAAGACCACTTCATCGGCGCCGCAATGGAGGAAGTCGGCCATAGCGGCGCGCGCCTCGGCGAGCATCGCGTCGGTATTGCGGCTGGTGGCGTAGGCTCCGCAGGTGTTGGCGTTGTTGCGGGCCAGGTAGTTGGAGATGGCGTCGATGACTCGCTGTGGAACCTGCGTACCGCCGGGGCCATCGAGGAACGCGGCGGGGTGTCCGTTGACGGTTTGCGAGAGTGAGGGGAATTGGGCACGGATGTGGGAGGGGTCGAGCGTGGCGGGCGCGAGGGTTGCGGGGGTCGGCATGGTAGTCATCTATTTCTAACATGACGGCGACGAAAGAGCCCGCCGCCGAACTGCCGCCGCGCATGTAGCCCTCACCGCGCTGCTATCATGGGTGAATAGTGACCACTCCGATCAGCCTGATAGATCGCTTAACCGCGAAGCCCAAGCGAGCCAATGAGCACATCGGTCATTTAGATACTCTTTGGGAAGAGTTCTTCGAATCCCGACCTTACGTGGTCACCCCTAAGGATGATGCGATTACCACCGAGCGCACCTACTATCTCTCCGTGCGGCGGGAGTTTCCTCTGGAACTCTCGGTCGTTATCGGGGATACGCTGCAGAGTCTCAGAAGCTCTCTCGACCACCTTGCCTATCATCTAGTCGCCGTCGGCAGTGGACTGCCTGGCCCGTTTCCCCATGTGTACTTTCCAATCTTTGAGGATTTCGCGAAATTCAAGGCCGGGCTTCTAGCAAGAGTAATGGGTATGCGGCAAGACGCTATAGATGCGATCAGTGCTATCGAGCCGTACGGTGGCGGGAAGGGCAAGGTTCTCTGGAATCTACACACCCTTAACAATATCGACAAACATCGCCTCTTAATTCCGGCGTGGGCTAACCTCATCGGCCACACCGTCCTCCCGAGCCAGCGAGCGAGGCTTATAAAGAACTACCTAGGTAGCTATCCCGCGGGACAGGCCCCGGATCTCCGTGGTGTGCTGATCGCGCCGTCGGTCAAGCGATTTCCGCTGAAGGACGGCGATCCACTCCTCACCATCCCTCAATCTGAGATGGAGGATCGAATGGACTTTAGGTTGACTGTAGCGTTCGGCGAACCTATCGTCGAGGGTGAGCCAGTTATCGAAACCCTTAAGGAAATGTCTGATTTTGTTCTGTCCATCATTCTGGATTTCAGTAGGAAAGGACTGCTTACGCCTTAGCGGCGCGCACAAAATCCGCCAGCACGCCGTAGGCGGTGGCGTAGAGGCCGGGATTTTTCGTCGGTGATGCCTAGGGCGGGGAAGATGTCGGGTTCGGCATAGCTCCTCTTTCGCCCCTTCGGGGCTTGCTCCCATTCCATTTTTAACCCACGGCTTACGCCGTGGGCTGCATTCTTGCGCCGCTTCGCGGCTATCAAGGGACAGTTTTCCGGCGTCTAGGTGGAATCCAGTTACAAATACAACTGCTTGGGCCAATCGGCGACTTGGAGTTTGCGGCGGATTGAGGCGCGGGTTCGTTCGATCTGGAAGAACACCCACAGGCATGAGATCAGGAGCCAGGACCATTTCAGCGCATCCGAGCCGAAGGCTAGCGCGAGCATGGCAATGATTGCCAGCCATTTTACGACGCGATAAATACGGCCGCGCGACGGCGTGTAAACCGGGAACATGGGAACTGCGAACAACAGGCCTATTCCGAGGGCGGGTACGAGCAATATCCGCGTTATTTCGACCGCACCCATGAGGGAAAATACCGTCGCTGCGATTAGCGCGGCCAGGGGCAAGGCTACCAGAGCCCACTTCAGCCAGACGCGCGAGCAGATGGCTCGCGCTTCCCAGTTGCCTTGGCGGAGCATCCTTGCTTCGGCAGCGGTCAGCAGCACTTTGCGATACTGACAGTTCGCGGTTCTCGCATCGCCCAGGGCGGCGA
>JBAPOI010000598.1:0-4353 GCA_049279555.1 Candidatus Sulfotelmatobacter sp. | reverse complement strand
GTATTGATACTGGCGTAGTAAGAAGCAATTTTTCCAGCAAGGAGATTCGCATGATTCGTGGCTCGCGTTGGTGGCAATCGATAGCGGTATGCGTATTTTCGGCGGCTGCATTTCTTAATCTTTACGCAGCAGCCGGGAACAAGCAGACCTTTACCGGTGAGGTCGGAGATTCCATGTGCGGCAAAAAGCATATGGAAGGTGAGACTGCCGCAGGCTGCACCCGTGCCTGCGTATCGCACGGCTCCAGTTACGCGCTGATCGTGGGCGACAAGGTCTACGCTCTGCAAACCACCGACAAGGCTGCATTGGCCACACTGGATTCGCAGGCCGGCATGATGGCCACGGTAACCGGAGTTCTGAACGGCGATAGCATCGATGTCAGCTCTGTTGCCGCAAAATAGCGCAATGCGCTGATCGATCCTGTTCGGGAAACCGAAAGTTTTCTAATCTTTGGCGCAACACAGTCGATGCTGTGGTAGAGTAGTTCGCTTTTGCCCGGAGCCCTCCCCAAAGATTTACCGGGCGGCAAGGCGGGACTCGCGCCAGCGGGTTCCCGCTTTTTTACTCCCTGCCGCGAAATTCATACTTTCTTTACAAAGCATTGTGTTAGATTGTGCATTCTCACACTCATTATTTCTCTGGCCGGAGGCAACAGCATTGGGCAAAGACATGGTTCCCAAGCGGATGTTTTTTACCAAGGGAGTAGGGAAGCACCGCGAGCGGTTAACGTCGTTTGAGTTGGCCTTGCGCGATGCCGGAATTGCGGCCCAGAACCTCGTTCGCGTGTCTTCCATCTTCCCTCCGAACTGCAAAATGCTGGCGCGGAAAGAGGGAGTGAAATACCTTAGCCCCGGCGAAGTTGTCTTTGCCGTGGTCGCCGAAAACTCGACCCACGAAGCTCACCGCCTTCTAGCCTCTTCCATCGGTGTGGCCATTCCCGCCGACAAAAATACCTACGGATACCTCAGTGAGCATCATTCCTTCGGCGAAACCGAAGACGCCGCCGGAGAATACGCAGAAGAACTAGCCGCCGAGATGCTCGCGACGACGCTGAACGTCGAGTTCGATCCCGACCGTTCCTGGGATGAAAAAAAACAGATCTACCGCCTGTCGAACAAAATCGTCCGCACCGCGAATGTCACGCAGTCCGCCGTAGGAGATAAGCGTGGCTTGTGGACGACGGTGATCGCCTCGGCCGTGTTGATCTTTGATTGATTCTGGACGAAATAGGTGCCCCAGTTCTCGCCGATTTTGCGAGGAACTGGAAACCACGAACGCCAAACCTAGGATCTTCAATTTTCATACCAAGCGTACGATCAGTAAGCACGACCTTCAGGCAAGCCGCATCCAAACCGAGACACGCGACACGGCCCTCTGAGAGCAGGATTCGTCTCCCACTACCCCGGAAAAATAGTCCTTCGTGCATTGATATTTACCATTAAATGAATAACTTGTAGCCTTATCGCGACCCGAAGCACCGTTTTAGCATCTAAATTCTCATGATTGTACTTTAGTAACCGCCTGCCTCCCCGACCGTAATCTTTTATTAACATTTTTCCTCTATCATTGGAACAGCTGAAAGATCACTGGGCAGATCATTGCCTCATTTGACCCAAGGAGTAGTTTTGAACACCGAGACACGTAGACAGAAACAGCGAGCACTGATGACCGAGCTGCTCGAAAGAAAGATCCGCCTGCACGCGCAGCATCTCTACGACCAGCGCGGACAGCAGGAAGGGTTAGCCCTGCAAGACTGGGTGGAAGCAGAAACTCGCGTGCTGGCGAACAGCATCCTCGCGCCGCTCTACCGTAAGACTCGCGAAGACCACTCGTCGGAACTCAATGGCGCAAGCGCGTAATCAAGAATTTCCCTCAGAAATCCAGAACTCCTTCAAACAAAGCCATGTAGGGACCGCCGCCGGCTGTTCGGCGGCCCAGGTGTATTGGGCCGCAGTGCTTAAGACGCCAACGGTCGATACCCCGCTCGAACGCCTGCGCCACCGTGGAAGAGCCGCGCTTCAGCGCCGCGAAAAGCACAAAGAAATGGCCGGGGCTTCAGCCCCCGTGGTCGCCTTTATTTCTTCGCCGCAGCCGCTTTTCCCTTGCCCGCCTTGCTTCCCTTCTTATCCAGTCTCTCCAACACCGCTGCCACAATCAAAGGCAGTCCCACCGTCGCATCCACAAACACTTCTCCAAACCTTCCGCCCTCCGCCGGAGGCACAAACTTGCCCCACGAAATTGCCTCACTATAAGGACTCCCCGACAACCCTCCCCAGAAAACCGGCTCCGGGCAAATGCGCAGGCCATAGTGATAACGCTTCAGCGGAACATTCTCGCCCAGCCGTCTGTGCCGCAGCTCGCAGAATGGACCAAACTGCTGCGACCAGTTGCGCGGCACTCCGCCGCCAATCGTGACAATTCCAAGCTTTTTCTGCCGCAGCAAAGTCGCGGCAAAGTGTTCGAGATCTTCGAATGGATCGAACCGAATCTTGTGCCTGCCGGTGGATTCTCGCAAACGGTTGTTCAGCGCGGTGTCCAGTCCCATCTCCGAATCGCTGAATGCTGGCACAAAAACCGGTACACCCATGGCATGCGCCGATTTTAAAATGCCCCGCTGCTCGCCCGAGTGCTTCGCGAGATACGCTCCAATCGCATGATTCAATTTATAGGAGCACATCACCTCATTGTGATCCCAGCCTTCGAGCACCGCCGACATGACTTCTTCCACGTCGTCGAGGTTTTGCTCGGGCTCCAGCGTGTCATACACACGGTTATAACCCTGCTCGTAGAGTTCTTCGTCCGACACCTCGGGGTTATAGCGGAAGTGAGCGCGGCCGGTCGCTTCCACCAGTCCATGAGCCATCAGCGCGCCGGTCGAAACCACGGCATTCACAATGCCACGATCGATCAACTCGGTCACAATCAGGCCCTGCTTGGCCACAGTCATTGCGCCCGACAATGTCATCACCACAAAACATTCTTCGTCGCGAGCCATGGCTTCGAGAACATCCGCGGCTTCGCCCAATTGCCGTCCTGTGAATGCCGTCTTGGACATGGCCCGCACCAGATCGTCGATCGAGTGCACCTGGGTCAAATCAAGCGGCTCCAGCGGGATAAGCCGGTCTTCGATGGGGTTGTGCAGTCGCCGATCGACGCCGTCTCCGGCATGACCCGCGTGATCGTGAGATTTCCCTCCAGTATGTCCGCCGCTATGATTGCCCTGCTTCAAGATGACACCTCCAAGCTCGCCCGCAAGTGTACCGACACATTACTTTACAGGAAGCGTGTGAAAAGATGCCACGGATCAGAGGTCGGTCTATCTATGCAAGAAAACGCTCGCGTTTTTTATGATGAACGATGAATGCCCGGCGCAGGCAGTGAGTTTACATCAATCTTAGAACTGACTGCACGGACGCGGGCACCACTGCTCGAACGATTGCCGGAAGCACAACCGTCACGACGGGATACGCCAGCGCGATCAGACACAAAGCCAGTAGCCTTCGAACCGTGGGTGTCAAATTGGCGAGATAGGCTCGCATAGCATCCTCTTGTTTAATTACGAAAAGGAAGCCCAAAAAGTTCCATGCCAGTCCCAGTATTCAGTACCTAGTACCCAGCGTTCTGGGACAACCCGCGCGGCACAGTGGTTTCACTGGGTACTAGGTACTGGGTACTGTCCACAACTGGCAACCAGCAACCGCCAGTGATATGCTTACCCCGTCATGGGGATGCAAACGCTGCTCCGCAAAGTTTTTCTGATCGACCTTCTGCAGGGGTTGAGGGTTACGTTTCGCTATCAGGATCCGAAGGAAATCTATACCGAGCAATATCCACTCGAGCGTCCGCAGGTGGCGGAACGCTACCGCGGCGCGCCGCGGCTGAACGTGAATCCCGATACCGATGAGACCATGTGCATTGCCTGCGATCTGTGCGCGCTGGCCTGCCCGGAAAATCTGATCGTGGTCTCCAGCGCGCGCAACGAGCAGACTCGCCGCAAAGAGCTCACCAATTTCACCTACGACCTGAGCCGCTGCATGTTCTGCGGCCTCTGCGAAGACGCCTGCCCCGTCGACGCCCTCGAACTCACCCAGGACTTCGAACTCGCCAGCTATACCCGCGACGGTTGGATCTGGGATCGCGAGACCCTGGAAAAAGGCCCGCAGCCCACGCAGTATAAGAAGTAGCTGTTAGCTTTTGGCTCTCACCCGTCAGCTTCCCTACTCTTTGTCATTCCGTCTCTAACGACGCTGCACCCTGTCAAGCGTTTTGTGACG
The DNA here is from genome assembly GCA_049279555.1 of Candidatus Sulfotelmatobacter sp. GTDB lineage: Bacteria > Acidobacteriota > Terriglobia > Terriglobales > Acidobacteriaceae > Sulfotelmatobacter. Next base: position 79 of record JBAPOI010000598.1, on the reverse strand, counting down.
ACACTTCGGCGGCGACGCCGAAAGTAGCGCCATTTCGCTCTAGCAGAACGCTTTTGATGCCCAGACCAAAGCTTGTCAC
>JBAPOI010000597.1:0-5716 GCA_049279555.1 Candidatus Sulfotelmatobacter sp. | reverse complement strand
CATAAATGGTTCGGGAAGGGCACGACTTCAGTCGTGCCGCCCGGGTCCAATAACCACGCGGGCTTTAGCCCCAGAGGGAGCCGGCTATGTACTTCCCCGGACGAGCAGTTGAACAGCAGCATTCTGGGCGTTCATGAAAAGGGGGAGCAGCGCATCCGTTGATACATTTTGTAATTGAGCGCCCGAATCTTCTTGGTGATCCCCTCATCCAAAACTTGTGCGTGTAGTAGTTGTCGTCTATCCGAAGAGATTGGGGTTTGATGGATGTTTGAGAGCATCCTTTGCCAAGTAACAGAATACGATCCTGACGTTCTAGAGTCCTTGATTGATCTCGCAGTCGAAATTGCTCGCGAGGGGCGAGAGGGAAGACGCGTAGGCACGCTTTTTACGTTCGGGGACGAGACGGCAGTGCTCGCGAAGTCCAGACCGTTAATTTTGGATCCGTTGCTGGGGCATCCGGAGTCTTCGCGGCACGTCACCAATCTAAATTTACGCGGAACTATCAAGGAATTGGCGCAGTTGGACGGCGGGTTTGTGGTAAGTCGCGAAGGGACTGTCCTTTCAGCGTGCCGCTATCTCGACGCCGTGGCCGCACAGGTGGGCGTGCCGTTGGGACTCGGCAGCCGTCACATTGCCGCCGCCAACATGAGCGCAGTTACCAAAGCCGTGGGAATTGTCGTCTCTGAGAGTTCGGTGGTGCGGCTTTTCTGTCATGGACAACTGGTCGGCGAAATCATTCCCGAGGTTTGGATGATGGATCACGCCCATTTGCGTGGCAGCGTGAAGAGGGAACAAGTCGGCGAACTGACGGTTCTGACGCCAAATCTGCGACCAGCCTCGATCGCGGAGTGAACGATGACAAACCGCTGGTATATGGAACAGAGCGCATGACATCTCTCCGAGAACTTAGGTGTGAAGTTTGTGGACTGGTGACGACTAACCCGATCCACTGGTTCGTGATTCGATGTGGAGATTCCGAGCTTACCGTCTACCGGTGGAATTCTGAAACCGCCAACGCGGCCGGAGCCCGCCATTATTGCGGTGAAGCTCACGCCGAGGTGTACATCAGTCGCTGGTTTGAATCGGTGTGCTCACCGCCGAAGCTAAATTTTATCTAGCGCTCACCGATGAGTCATCAGCTTACAAAACAAGGAGCATAAATCGAGATTTCTATATATGCGCGACGCAATTCACAATGATGGACGTTCGCGGGTACGAGGAATCGGGTCGAGAACAAAGGTGAATTATGAACAGACTGTCGAATAAAGTGGCAATCGTAACGGGCGCGTCCAAAGGCATAGGCGCTGGGGTTGCAACCGCCTTGGCCGGCGCGGGCGCGCGCGTGGCCGTAAATTATTCCTCCGACCGCGAAGGCGCCGAACGCGTCGCTCAGGCGATAACCGGCAACGGAGGCAAAGCGATCGCAGTCGGCGCCGACGTCTCCAAGTCCGCAGAGGTCGCGCGCTTATTCAAAGAAGTGGATGCCGCCTTCGGAAGACTCGACATTTTAGTCAACAATGCCGGTGTATTCCGCTTCGGCGCTATTGCCGAGATCACCGAACAGAACTTTCACCTCCACTACAATATCAACGTTCTCGGGACAATTCTCACCGTGCAGGAGGCGATCAAGCGGTTCGGCGCCAACGGCGGGAGCATCATCAACCTAAGCTCTATCGTCGGCTCGCATCCTGTGCCGGGAGCCCTGCTGTACGCCTCCACGAAAGGCGCCATCGAAACACTGACAAAGGGATTGGCGCTCGAACTGGCGCCGCGCAAGATACGCGTCAACGCCATCGCTCCGGGTCATACGGAAACCGAAGGCAATGTAGCCGCTGGGACCTTTGAGGGTGGTGCTGGCGCCGTTCTGGCTGGGAAGACGCCGCTCGGCCGGCTCGGTCGCGTTTCTGATATCGCACCCCTGGCAGTGTTCCTGGCATCAGATGAATCAGCCTGGATCACCGGGGAGGTCATTCGTGCCGCCGGGGGACTTGTTGTAGCCACCTGAGTACAATGAGCCGACAGCTCTATGCACGCACCCACCTTCCGTTCCGCAATGCTCGAGCAGTCGCGGGATTTTAATCACTAGGATTGCCCGCAGCAGAACAACCAAATCAGAGAGGAGAATCCTATGAAATTTCAGAGTGACTACTTCCATGCTTATGACAACCTAAAGCTGACACGAGATGACAAAGGCGTGCTGATTGCTGAAGTCCACACCAATGGCGGGCCGTGCATTATGACCGCGCAGTCTCACACGGAATTTGTCGATGGGTTCTACCGGATTTCGCAAGATCGCGGGAACAAGATCGTAATCCTTACGGGCGCCGGTGGGGAGTTCATTACGGATGTCGATTGGTCCTCCTTCGGCAACGCCGCCGATCCCGGCGTCTGGAGCCAGGTTCACGATGAAGGTGTTCAGGCTTTGGAAAACATAGCCAACATACGTGTCCCAGTCATCGCGGCAATCGAGGGACGTGCCCACGTGCATTCAGACTACGCGCTACTTGCCAGTGTAATTGTGGCGGCAGAGGGCACGACTTTCGAGGATGTGGCCCACTTCTCCCAGGGCGTTGCGCCCGGCGACGGAATCTTCACCACCTGGAGTTATCGCGCGGGAGCAGGACGAGCGGAGGCGTTCCTGCTCAACCCCCAGCCGCTCACGGCGCGTACCGCATATGAATGGGGAGTAGTTGCGGAAGTTGTGCCGAACGGTAAGGCGCTGCTCCGAGCACGGGAATTGGCCAATTTGTACCTGAAGGCCCCGGAAGTGACCCGCCGAAACACACGCATCCACTTCATTCAACCGTTGAAGGAGCGCATCGTTCGTGAAGTCGGCTATGGACTGTCGCTCGAAGGAGCGTCGGCAGCTGATCTAGTCAAATCAATGAGATCCCAGAATGAACCGGTCGCTCAGAAAGGAAAAGTCGCATGAAGCGCACGGAAAGCACCTCATCCGCTCAGGTACTTAATAAGTCGCAGCCAGAAGAATTTGATCTGGTGATTCTCGGGGGTGGCACGGGCTCGACCATCGCTGCGTGGACGTTTGCTAGCGAAGGCAAGCGCGTCGCAGTCGTCGATCGCAAGTATATTGGCGGCTCCTGCCCGAACATCGCGTGCTTGCCGAGCAAGAACATCATCCACAGCGCGAAAGTCGCATCTTACTTTCGCCGAAGCAAAGAATTCGGCATCACATGCGATGGCTTCGCGATCGACATGGCGGGTGTCCGAGAGCGCAAGCGCAGGATGGTGCGTGGCCTGAACGACATGTACATGGAAAATTACAGGAACACGGGAGCCGAATTCATATTGGGAACCGGCCGGTTCCTAGCCCCGAGAACGATGGAAGTCACCCTGGCCGATGGGACCACACGTCAATTGCGGGGCGCGAATGTGATCGTTAGTACGGGCACGCGTGCCGCGCTGGAACCAATTCCTGGTCTCGCGGAAGCGCAGCCGCTCACGCATATCGAGGCTCTTGAACTCGATGAAGTTCCCGAACATCTGCTCGTTATCGGCGGTGGTTACGTCGGAGTGGAGATGTCCCAGGCGATGCGCCGCTTCGGCAGCAAAGTGACGATGATCGATCGCAACGGGCGGCTGATGTCCAAAGAAGACCCGGACGTATGCGACGCTCTTCGCAGCCTGCTCGCAGATGAAGGCATCGACATTCTCCTGAATGCGCGGATCAAGCAAGTGTCGGGCAAATCTGGCGACTCGGTGAGTGTCGTCGTGCATAATGGCGACCAGAATGGCGAGCAGAATGGAATTGAGAAAGTCCTAAAGGGTAGTCATGTATTAGTCGCCACAGGCCGCACTCCGAACACCGAAGGACTTGGCCTGGAACTGGCCGGCATTGATCTCACCGACCGGGGATACATCAAGGTCAACGAGCGACTGCAGACCACCGCGCCCGGCGTCTGGGCGATCGGCGAGGTCGCAGGTAGCCCACAATTCACGCACATCAGCATCGACGATTTCCGCGTAGTCCATGCCAATTTAACGGGCGGCAACCGTGTGACCACGGGCAGGCAAGTCCCATATTGTCTGTTTACCGACCCCGAGCTTGCTCGTATCGGCCTGAGTGAAAAAGAAGCGGAGACTGAAGGGATAGCGTATCGCCTGTTTAAGGTCCCAATGGAAACGAACCTGCGTGCACACGCGCTTTCGGAGACCCGCGGGTTCGTGAAGGCCCTCGTGGAGGCTGATAGCGATCGCATCCTCGGGTTCACGGCCTTCGGTGTCAGTGCGGGGGAGACCCTGGCCGCCGTCCAGATTGCGATGATCGCAGGGCTGCCCTACACCGCGCTGCGCGATGCGGTCCTGACTCATCCAACACTGGTTGAAGGTCTCATATCTCTGTTCTCATCCGCGGCGTCAGCGTACAACGTTGTCGAGACCAGAGGAGCCCAGATCTCCGCGGCATGAGGTGTCGCGCGCAATGCAGGAGAGAATGTCGAATGGAGCTCCCAAAATCCAATGCCTCATCTCGGCAGCACCGCGGTACGGATTACGGTACGTAAATGTGTTGGTGTGTACGAACTAGCAAGGACTTAGGTGGCCGCCCGCCTCTTGCAAGTCGTTGGATTTGCTTATCGTGGTTGTTCTTTCACGGCGGTAACACGGGTTCAAATCCTGTCGGGGACGCCAACAAGATCAGGTACTTGAACCCCAGCCCGACGCGGTACGCATTCCGCGGACGCTCATCAACACTCGAACCACCGGTTTGCCTTCGTGAGACGGAGAGGTTGACAATTGAGATATGACCGATAGATAACCCTATTTCCGGATTCGAAGGAGATGAGCTAGAATTCTGGACTATAAGAGTCCCATGATTCCTGACGGATGCGGAGATTCTTCCATGCAGACAACTCGCAGAGACTTCTTCAAGGCAGCAACGGTTGGCGCAGTCGGCGCTACCGTCTTTGGGTTCGACCTCAAGCCCGCCTACGCACAACTTAAAGAGCTAAAGATTGCACGCGCTGCTGAAACGCGCTCGACGTGTCCTTACTGCGCAGTAGGCTGCGGCGTGCTCATCTATACGATCGGCGATCGGGCAAAGAACGTCACGCCGCAGGTGATTCATGTCGAGGGCGATCCCGATCATCCCACGAACCGCGGTACGCTATGCCCGAAGGGCTCTTCGCTCGAGCAGGATATGCTGAACCCGCGGCGGCTCACGAAGCCGCAAGTCCGGCGCCCGGGCACGACGGAGTGGCAGGACATCTCTTGGGACACCGCTCTAGACGAGATTGCGCAGTGGACCAAGAAAACGCGCGATAACTCTTTCGTCGAGAAGGACGCGAACGGTCACACCGTGAATCGCTGCGAAGGCATCTCGTTTATCGGCGGGTGCACGGATACGAATGAATTCAATTTTTTGGCCGTCAAGGCCATGAGGGGGTTGGGCTTGGTTTATTTAGAAAACCAAGCCCGTGTTTGACACGGCCCCACGGTCTCAAGTTTGGGACCAACATTTGGACGCGGGGCCATGACGAATGGCTGGATCGACATCAAGAACACCGACATGATGTTGATCATGGGCGGGAATCCCGCCGAAAACCATCCCTGCGGTTTTAAGTGGGCGATGGAGGCCAAGCGCAACCGCAACGCCAAACTGATTTCCGTAGATCCGCGATTCACGCGCACTTCTGCTAATGCTGACCTATTTTTGCAAATTCGCGCCGGGACGGATATTGCGTTCCTGGGCGGATTGATC
>JBAPOI010000596.1:0-4161 GCA_049279555.1 Candidatus Sulfotelmatobacter sp. | reverse complement strand
AAACTTCGTGGCCGAATTGTCGAACTTGAAACGGCTGAAAAAATGACGGATCGTCAGCTCGCGGCCAAGGTGAATCTTCATTTCGCCAAGATTGCTCCCCACAAATCAGCGCCACCGAAAGCGACTGCAAAGAAGGCCACACAAATTATTCCGATTAGGAAACGCACGAAGAAATCGGCAAGGTGAACACCGAGTGGGAAACGCATGCACTAAAATACTGACCTCTTCCCGACGCCGATTGGCTCAATCGGGCGATCCTTTCGTACGTTGAGGGCAAAGGCAATTTACCCGAGGTCGATTGCGGTCATGTCTAGGGCAATTATCGGGCAGTCGAGCGTAAGCCGTGGAACGCATTCCCCACCGGACCGCGGATGATAACAACCAGCGAAGACTGCTATTGGTCGATTTCGGCAGATGAGCAGCTTCGCCGTCTAAACTCGTCGGCCGCTGGATTGACAAGTAGCGAAGTGACCGGCCGCCTCGCCATCTATGGGCCGAACCGGCTGCGGCCACGGCGGAACGACGGTTCGCTTTCGCTGCTAGTGGCTCAATTCAAAAGCCCGATCACGCTGATCTTGATCGGCGCAGCCAGCCTGTCTTTCTTCCTGCGCGATCCGACCGACGCAGTGATCATCTTAGTGATCGTCTTAATCAGCGGGTTGTTAGGATTTTGGCAAGAGCACAGTGCAGCCAACGCATTGCAGAAGCTGTTGGCGATCGTCACCACCAAAGCAAGCGTCTTACGCGACGGCCGGGAGACTGAGATTCCTGTTGAAAATGTGGCGCCGGGCGACGTGATTACAGTGTCGGCTGGATCAGCCATTCCCGGTGATTGCTTGATCTTGGAATCGAAGGATCTGTTTGTCGACGAAGCGACCCTGACCGGGGAAACTTATCCGGCCGAGAAGCAACCGGCAGTCCTTCCAGTGGAAACGAGCCTTGGCCACCGTACCAATTCGCTCTTCCTGGGCACCCACGTTGTCAGTGGGTCCGCCAAAGCCGTCGTGGTGCGTACGGCTCGCCAGACCGAATTCGGTAAGGTGTCGGACCGCCTGCAGCTTCGGCCGCCGGAAACCGACTTCGAACATGGAATTCGACGGTTCGGTTACTTCCTAACGGAAATCACACTGTTGTTGGTGCTCTGCATTTTTGCGGCCAACGTGCTGCTGCAGCGCTCGGTATTAGATTCCCTCCTTTTCTCGCTGGCTCTAGCCGTGGGACTGACGCCGCAATTGCTGCCGGCGATTATCAGCGTAAACTTGGCACATGGGGCCAAACGAATGGCCGCGGAAGATGTGATTGTGCGGCGGCTTTCGTCAATCGAGAACTTCGGCAGCATGGATGTCCTTTGCTCGGATAAGACCGGCACGCTGACCGAAGGGGTAATCCACCTGCATGCGGCCGAGGATGCGACGGGGGTCAGCAGCGACAAGGTGCTGCAGTACGCCTATTTGAATGCGTGCTTTGAATCGTGTTTTGCTAATCCGATCGATGAAGCAATTCGTACCAGTCGCCACAGCGACGTGACGCATTGCCGCAAATTGGACGAAGTGCCCTACGACTTTATTCGCAAACGGTTGAGCGTGTTGGTGGCCATGGACAATCATCATGTTTTGATCACCAAAGGAGCCGTGGACAATGTGCTGGCAGTTTGTTCTGCCGTCGAAACCGCCCAGGAGACAGTCGTAACGCTCGATTCACTCCGGGGTTCGATTCAAGACCGCTTCCAGAAGCTCAGCAGTGACGGCTTTCGCACGCTGGGAGTAGCATATCGCACGATGGATTCCGTGGAGACCATTACTAAAGCGGCAGAAACGGAAATGGTGTTTTTGGGATTTCTGGTGCTGCAAGATCCGCCGAAAGCAGACATCATCCAGACAGTTCAGCAACTGCAGTCGCTGGGCGTTGGGCTCAAAATGATTACGGGAGATAATCGACTCGTGGCGGCGAATGTGGCCCGGCAGGTTGGGCTCTCGGCAGATCGCATCCTGACGGGCGGCGACATTCGTCAGATGAGCGACGAAGCATTACGACAGCAGGCCAACGCCAGCGCCGTGTTTGCGGAAGTAGAACCGAACCAAAAGGAACGAATTATCCTCGCGCTGAAACAGGCCGGACACGTTGTCGGCTACATGGGAGATGGCATTAACGATGCCTCGGCACTGCACGCTGCAGATGTCGGCATTTCGGTCGATCAGGCGGTGGACGTGGCCAAGGAGGCCGCCGACATCGTCCTCTTGAAACGAGACCTGGGTGTGCTCGTCCGTGGCGTACAAGAAGGGCGGGCGACTTTCGCCAACACGCTTAAATACGTGTACATGGCCACCAGTGCTAACTTCGGAAATATGTTTAGCATGGCCGGCGCGTCCTTGTTTCTCCCCTTTCTGCCTCTGCTGCCCAAGCAGATTCTGTTGATGAATGTGCTCACCGACTTCCCTGAAATGACGATTGCTACCGACAGCGTCGATGAAGAAATGCTGGCCAAGCCCAGACGCTGGGATATTCGATCCATCCGCAATTTCATGCTGGTTTTCGGCACCCTGAGTTCAGTATTCGATTATTTGACGTTTGGAGCGTTACTGTTAGTGCTGCGGTCGGACTCAGAAGCATTCCGCACCGGTTGGTTCCTGGAATCGGTGATCTCAGCCAGTCTCGTCGTATTGGTGATTCGCAGTCGCAGACCGTTCTGGCGTAGCAAGCCCAGCGTGTACCTGCTGTGGACCACCGTGGCGGTCGTGGTCGCCACGCTGATCTTGCCCTATACGCCGATGGCCCAACCCTTGGGTCTGCGACCGGTAGCGCTAGCCTTTCTACTAATGTTGGCGGCCATTGTCGCCGCCTACATCGCCGCCGCGGAGGTCGCTAAGAGATTTTTTTATCACCGATCGGTGACAACTCGATAACGTGGATAGAAGGATAGAGATGAGCTTAAGAAAATCTATACGTCGCCGTTCATCATGCTCCCATAGGTTTGCGGGTCCATTTTATGACAACACTTAACCCTATACAAATCGCTCTTCCGGTTCTAGTTGCAAGACGTATAATGGTTGGAGCTTGGGAGTTCCCATGGCAAACGCTCGGGCACTTCAGCGAGTTATGCGGTTGACTACTTGAATAGCAGCCCGGTACCGCCGGGAGGCTGGTTGACGAGTAAGCCGACGTGGTCGAATACCTTTGGGTGTTCCGCCATGTCGGCTTTTTTTGGCCTTATGGTGGCAACACATTTACATCCGCGAGGCAGGAAGTCTGAGCGACAAAGCCCAGGCCCAGCACGCTGGAAGCGATACCGACTGGAACTGTAGCCAAAGCAGGGATTATTTCCCTGATAGTGAGAGAGCTTGGCCGTGATCGTCCTTTTTGCTCATGAGACGCGTTTGAACATTAAGGCGAGAAGAGCCTTTGGTATCGAAAAAAAACAGGTTTCCAAGAATGCTCTGTGGAGAGGAATATGACAGCGAACGTTGACAATTCTACGACTGAACTGCAACTCGCCCTGGCCTATGCAGAGAACATCATAGCGACCTTGCGAGAGCCATTCGTGGTCCTCGATAAGAGCCTGCGGGTCCGCACGTCCAACGCCGCCTTCTATCACGACTTCCATGCCTCGAAAGAAGAGACGGAGGGCCGCTTCGTATACGAATTGGGCGATGGCCAATGGAACATCCCCGATCTGAGGATGCTGCTGAACCAAATCCTGAGCACCAAAAATCCCGTTGAAGACTTCGAAGTGGAACACGTCTTCCCCGTTATCGGGCAAAAAAACATGTTGCTCAACGCCCGCCGGTTCCCTCCTGATAGCGACGACCCGAGTTTGGTCTTGCTTGCGATAGAAGACATTACCGAACGCAGGCGGGCGGAAACCGCGATCAAGCATTCTGAAATCCGGTATCGGCGGCTGTTCGAGAAGGCCAAGGACGGTATCCTCATTCTCGACGCAGACACGGGGAAGGTGATCGACGCCAACCCGTTCATGACAGCCTTATTGGGCTACTCGCACGATGAGTTCCTGGGCAAGGAATTATGGGAGATCGGCTTGTTCCGAGACATCACAGAGAGCAGGGCCGCGTACAAGGAACTCCAAGAGAAAGGCTATGTCCGGTACGACCATCTTCCCCTGGAAAGCAGAAGCGGGCACAAGGTCGAAGTCGAATTCGTCAGCAA
>JBAPOI010000595.1:0-3475 GCA_049279555.1 Candidatus Sulfotelmatobacter sp. | reverse complement strand
GGTGAAGGGATTATCGCGGTCTTCTTCCAGATGAGCAATAGCTTCGTCGTACTTCTTCTGATCCATTAGCAGAGTTCCTGCCGCTCCGTTGGAGGAAGCCACAATGACGCGGTTGCGGCTGGAAGCGGCCAGAGATTCGAGTTGCTTGAGAGACTTGTCGGCCAGCGCAGAATTTCCGGAATGCGCAGCGCGCACCGCGCGGTTTCGCAGAATCCGCGAAAGCTCTTCTTCCTTGTCGGATTTCGAAATTGTGCTGCGGTGTCCCAGGGCATCTTCCGCTTCCTGCAAGCGTTTCAAAGCGGCATTGTCGTCTGCCTGATATTCAGCGAGGTGACGATAAGCCTGCGCCTCCTGCAAATCGTGTTCTTTGGCGTGAGCGGTCTCCGCCGTCTCGAGTAATGATTTGTTAGCCTCCGCGAAATTTCCGTCACGTACCCATGTCATCGCCTTCTGCATGGTGTAGTCAAGGCGGTCGGCTTCGGTATGGGCGAAGCGGATCGCTTTGTCGTATTCAATCCGGGCCTGCTCCTGGTTTCCCATCAGAGCGTAGGTATCTCCCAGGCCAACCTGCGAAGTAACGAAATCAGGATCAATTTTCAGCGCGGCGCGGTAATGCTGCAGCGATCCCTCAAAGTTTCCGGCCATGCGCAAGAGTTCGCCGTAGGAGTCCTGCGGGTTCGGTTCTTTGGGAAGCAGCACAACGTAGCGATCCATCGCAGCGAAGGCTTTGTCGAACTGCCGGTTGCGGGCGTAGATATAGGCCAGATCGTTCAGCGCCGCGGGAAAATTCTTGTCGATGGCGAGAGCCTTCTGCATCATCCGCTCGGCCTGCTCGTGGCCCTCCTCACCCATCAGCCAGTTGCCGGCCAGATAGAACAAGTGTTTGTCCTTCGGATACATCTCCAACAGGTCGTTCATCAACGAGATGCCTTCGATGTAGTCGCCCTCTTGAACTTTGACGATCCATCCCACCATCAACTGCTCTCCCGCTGTCAGTTCCGGCACGAGCGCGTTGGCCTTGGCGCGGGCCGCGCTGACTTCCTCGGGATTGCCGCTGTTGAGCGCTATCAAGGCCCAGGCTACGGCGAAGTTAGGATCTTCCTTCACTGCCGCGCGCCAGTCGTCATTGCAGCGTTCAAGATAGAGATTCTCGTAGTCGGCGACTCCCTTTGCGTATAAAGCTCGAGCCTGTGGAGAGGAGGTGGTGACAGGCAATGTAGTGGTAGCGCCCTGCTTGAGATGGTGGGCATAAGCCGGCGCGACAAAACACACGCCAAGAATAAGGACGACGCAAATGGAACTACGCATCGAGGTCTCCGCAACGGACGCTTAGGGGATACTGCAGGGTAACAGCGCCGTAACCTGGGAACGAGGTGACGAAAGGCCTTGAACGCTGGATAAGGCCGCGACTTCCCGAGGGGCAAGAAAAAGCCCCTGCCGCCAAAAGCGGCAGAGGCTCGGTAGACACGGTGTTTGCTAGAAGATAACCTTTAGGGCAAATTGCGTGTTGAAGGCTTCGCCGGGACCGATGCCAGGAGCACCATTGAAGTCGCCGATGGTATCGCTCACGATGCCGCCGCCGCTTACGGATCCGGGCCCGGAAGCTAGATTGATGCGGTTGAAAAGGTTGAACATTTCCGCGCGGAACTGAACCTTCACGCGCTCCGTGACCGGAATGTTCTTGAACACGGAAAAATCAACATCCGAGAAACCCGGTCCGTAGAATTGATTGCGCCGGAGAGTTCCACCGAACACAGATGGAGGACCAAAAGCGTGCGGGTTGACCCAGGTCACGCCCGATTTGGAGAAGGCATGCGAGATCCCAGAAAATGGGTCTCCAGTCAGATCGAGGTTGGGCCGGATTTCATTGAAAGGCTGCCCGCCATGGAAGGTCATCAAGCTGTTGACCTGCCAGCCATGGGTCACCCACTTCGGGCCATGGGATGAGCCGGGGATATCCCAAGTCACGGTAGCGGACAGGTTGTTGCGGGTGTCAAAGTCGCCGTTTCCGTATTCGCCTCTTAGATTGTTGCTGTCGAAGGGAATGGCGCCCCGGTATTCGCTGATCTCGTCGAGCTCGTGAGCCCAGGTGTAAGCGAGTTGCGTACTCAATCCGTGCCAGGCGCGCAAGCGGAACGTGGCTTGCAACGCGTTGTAGTTGGATGTGCCAACGCTGTTGAGTTGGTTAATGGTGCTGAAGTTCGGGTACAAGTATGTCGGGGCCTGGCCGATGAAATTACCCTCGGTCGTCTGCAAGCCAGTGATGGGATTGAGGGCCATCGCTCCGCCGGGAAGCTGGTTAATATCCAGCATAACGGAGAGCTTCCGGGCTTCGCTGCCAACGTAGCCGAGCTGGATAACCGCCACCCCATTGCCTATGCTCTTCTCGATGTTCAAGTTGTAGTTATAGAAGTACGGCGTCCGGAAATTCGGATTGACCGAAAACACTCCGAAGGTTGTTGGCACGCCCGTGCCCGGAATTTGGCAATCTCCGGGATTGGCAATGCTGTTTCCGGACACACAAGTGCTGACGCCGGGAAAGATATACGTGTTCGGCTGCCAGGTGTAGCCGCTGGCGTTATACACCGAAACCGGTGATGGCCCACCCGGGTTGTCCTCCAAACCGTCTGCCCCACCGTTCGGCGGACGGAAATCGAGGAAGGGATTCATATTGATCTGGTCGTAAAACACTCCGAACCCGCCTCGGATCACCAAATCGGCTCTGTCGGTCGGTTGATAGGCGAAACCGAAGCGCGGAGCAAAGTTGTTCTTGTCTGGGCTAAAGACGGAATCCAGGCCATTTCCTTGAACGACAATGCCTCGACCTGGGACAAAAACCGCCAGATTGTCGCCGCTGTTGCTATGCAGGGGACCGAAGTAATCCCACCGCAGGCCGAGGTTGACGCTAAGCCTGCGAGTGACCTGCCAGGCATCCTGGCCGAAGAAATCGAAGCCGTTCACTACGACCTTGCGCTCGGCGTTGCCGACCGTGATGGCTGAGGTTGAAACGTCGCCCGCAAAGAAGTCGGCGAGGGCGACGGCGTTGGGATCCAAGGTTTTACAGGCGGTTGTGTTGCAACCCGCCCAAGGGCCCCGCGTTCCATCGAAGGTGAAACTTCCCAGCGATTGGCGGAAGTAGAACTCATCGACGTGTCCCTGGCGCATTTCGCCGCCGAAGCGGAACTGATGCTTGCCGACGTTGTAGGAAACGATATCGGTTAGCATTCCGGTGATGTCGTTGCGGCCTTCAGGAGGCGTAATTCCGACTTGTTCGAAGCCAGAGATTTGGATATTTGGTGCACCCGAGATCGGCTGGCCGTGGATCACCGCATCCGGGCTCAAGAACAGTCCGTAAGAATGCGTGTCGAAACTATGGTTTGCGTCGTCGAAAGTCTGATTGAAATAATTCACGCCAAACAAAATTTGGTTGGTCATCCTGGGAGTGATCACGGAATTGAGGGTCGCCGCATAGTTC
>JBAPOI010000594.1:0-1515 GCA_049279555.1 Candidatus Sulfotelmatobacter sp. | reverse complement strand
GTCCGGAAGCGGGTCCACCCCGGAAGACGCCGAAGGCTAATTACCGCGGCGGTAAACCCCAACTTGCAGGATAGACAGATGGGTCAGGAACTTGTAATTCCCCAAGCGTTCAAAAACTTCAAGCCGCCCGCAGCTATGGCGGCATTGAACCCGCAGGATGACAATCTTGCAGCCGGCATCGGCCAGTCGTATGGCGTGATCGGCTACAAGGGAAAAGTCTGGTCGCTTCGCCACCGCGGCGAGCGGCACAACATCATCCGGCCGGATGATGGGACGCCCAGCAACCACATTGACGTGGTAATCCTCGGGCAAGCCCAGCAGAAATCCAAATCGTACTACGAAAAATACGACCCGAATGCCGATGGCGTGCGCCCTATTTGCGCGTCGCTCGACGGCCTCGTTCCCGACGCCGACGTTGTGCAGAAACAGAGCGAGACCTGTGCGCTCTGCCCGCGCAACGTCTGGAAGACCGATCCCACCACAGGTCGAAAGGGACGCGAATGCACCGACTACAAGCGGCTAGCCGTTGTTATGATGCCATACCAGACGAAGCCGATCCTGGGGGCGCCGTTGATCGAACCACTGTTCCTCCGCGTGCCGCCTGCCTCACTGACCAGCTTGGCAGTGATGGGCGACAACATGGCCGGCCAGGGCTTCCACTTCTCGACCTATGTGACCCGGATCAGCTTCGACCCGAACGAAGCGTCGCCGAAGATGGTCTTCACGCCGTTGCAGGGGATCACGGAACAGGAAGCGCCGGTGATTATGGAACTCCGCGGCGACCCGACGGTGGGCCGGATCACGGGCGGCGAGATCGTGTTGGGCTCACCGAAGGCGATTACTACCTCAGCGACGGCCGCCTCACAGCCGACCGCACAGACGGTGCAACCCTCGCCCACACCCCAGCCGCAGACCGTGAGCCCTTCTACGCCCGTCCAGCCCACGGCGGCGGTAGTGCAACAGGCACCGCTCTCTACGGGCTTGGGGTCTGCCCAGCCTGTTATACACGTTACGGAAGACAAGCCTTCCCCCCAGCCGGCGACTACATCCACCAGTCCCATCCCCGCTTCGACTGCCGATACAGGGTTTGGTGGTGTGACCAGCCTAGCTGCCGCGCGGGCAGCGAGTTCGCAATCATCCGAGCTAACGCTGGCCCAGCAAAGTACCGCTGACACCGGCGAGCCCGAAGCCTCCGATGTTGATCTGGATGCACGCATCGCCGGGCTGATCAAAACCAACTAACACCATGTCAACTCCTAAGGAGTTCATGGAACAGGTGATTGCATGGCCGGGTTCGCAAGGACCCGGCTATGTAAATTTACATTGGAAGACGCCGCACATCGGACACAATGGCAAGCCGATCTGGGGCGGCAAGCCGTTTAAAGAAATCCAGCCGTTCATGGACATGGCGCAGTGGGGGGCTGGCAAGCCGTCCATAATGAAGGATATTTATTTCTGCCTCTCGACGCAGAGCAGCATCGGTGCTGGTCGTAATGGAAAACCAACAGCAGCGCG
>JBAPOI010000593.1:0-11424 GCA_049279555.1 Candidatus Sulfotelmatobacter sp. | reverse complement strand
GTCCAATCCCACTAGGGTGATGTCGGTACCATGCAGAGTCGTAACGAAGGGCAGTCGGCGTCCGCGCGGACCATCCGCAAGCATCTGACGCGCCAGCAAAGCGCTCACCGAGTGCGGGATCGCATAGTGCACATGCAGCAAATCGAGATCGTACAACTGCGAAACTTCGGCCATTCGCGTGGCCAGAGCCAAATCATATGGCGGATAATCGAACAGCGGATAACGCGAGACTTCAACTTCGTGATAGTGAATGTTAGGTTCCGCGCCTCTGAGCCGGATAGGCTGAGCGTAGGAAATGAAATGAATTTCGTGCCCACGCTGGGCGAGTTCGAGACCCAACTCCGTGGCCACAACTCCGCTCCCGCCGTAGGTGGGGTAACACGTAATACCGATCTTCATTCGTCGAGCCCGGCCCTTCCCGTCTCGCACTGCGAGGTTCTGTCTTTCGATGGCAGAGAACAATAGAAGATGCAGATTCTACAGGAATGGTGCCGACTTTCGCGGGTGAAAGGCGGATTGCGGAAACTATTCAGCAGCCTTGTGTTTGGCGATGCCCGGATCCTGTTTGTCGAGGTGCGCCTGGAATCGCTTTTTGGAATCATCCGGCAGGCCGGTGAATTCGATGCCCATACCAACTCCGGGATCGCGAGTGCGGACGGTAGCCGAGGCCGAGATGCGTTCCTGGTCGATCCAAAAATCGAGGCGCAGAACAGTAGAAATAGGCAGGGGCATCGCGGTCTCAACATAACAACCGTTTCCGCTAATATCAGTAGCGTTGACGCGCATCGGCGTGTTCACACGCTCGTCGCGGAATTCCAGCGGAAATGAAATTTTGTGACGTTGAAATCTCCTGCGATTGTCGGGATTTGGAGCGGGCATGTTCGACCGGACTTCGGCCGGCAATTGCGATAACCAGGGGCACTCCTGGTCCGCTACCAACTGAACCCCAACCTGAACCTGCTTAATGCCGCCGCCATCCACAACCCAGATCACTCTGCAGCGAGCTTTCTTGGCTTCATATTGAACCCCGATTACGTCGCCCACCTTCAACCCTTGCTCGATGCCACAAATGCAAGCGCCCGTGACGCTAACATTTTGCGCAACGGCGTTCTGATGAAAAGGCTGATTGTTCGCGCCCATTCCCCACACACGTAGGCGCAAATCTAAGGTGGCACGCGGAGCTGCCCCAGGAGCAGACATAACGAAAAGGCCTCCCAAGCCTCAGTTGTCTGAGCTCAATCTAATAACGATCATAACCCGTAGTAGGTTTTTCTCGCCGTTACCAAGGTAATTCTAGCGACCTGCTTGAGTTGCAACTTTCCTTGTTGGCGGCTGGTTTTGGGGCAGCAGATCGCGATAAGAAATCAATTCAATCTCTGACTCTGCGAGCAATTTCCGCACTTCAGGCATGGTCAGGACGCGCAATTCCGTCTCCCGTGAGAGCCGCAATCGAGTGTTGGCCCGCTGCAACTCTTCGTCGTTGTACCCTGGATGACAAACGAACTCCCACGTGCCTTCGGGAATAATTGCGGCGATATGGCGAAATAGCTTTTCATCGAGCGCACCTGTCACGACCACGCCGAGCGTGCCATCGGGAGTGGCAAACCCTTCTTCTTTCGCCGTGCGGCGGAATTTACCGGCAAGGGTGCGCAGGACTCGCACTTCGGCATAACGGGTCCAAAGATTAGGACGAACTAGCAATTCGCCGGAGCGAAGTGGCCTGTGCGGACCAAAAGGATTACGAACCGCGTGCACTCCGCAGGCCCGTGCGGCGCGCAATAGCGGCCGCAACACAGAGGGAAATAAATGAGCGTGTTTGTGCGTGTCCACGTGAGAGACGGAAATGCCCGCCGACTGGAGTTTGTGAATCTGTGCCGTACTCTCCGCTTCAATTTCGTCCGAATCCAAACGACCGGTCAATGCGCGAGCCGCGAATATCTTCAGAGAATCTCGAAACTGGTTGCCGCCGTCCTGAGATGCCGTAAGTGTCGCTAGTCTTTTTGTGTCAAGCAGCGGTTGACCATCGATCAGCACTACATGACAACCCACGCTCAAATTTGGGACCGTCTTCGCCAGCCTTACAGCTTCCTCGAAAGCCGGCCCATTTGCCATCAGCGTAGAAGAAGTCACAACGCCGTGCGTATGGGCCTCGACGATGGCGCGATTCACACCCGAGGTAAAGCCAAAGTCATCCGCATTCACGATGAGACGCCGCACTGCGCCAGTCTAGCAGGACGACTTCTAGCAGGAGGAACTTAGATCGAAGGGGAACGAGGCCGCCCGGGCATGAGCACAGCACGTTTTGCTTTCATCTGAATTCTTCCGTATCATCAAGTCCAAATAGCTGTCGCGTTTTGTTTTCGCGGGCGGTTAGCTCAGCTGGTTAGAGCGCCTGCCTTACAAGCAGGAGGTCGCAGGTTCGAGTCCTGCACTGCCCACCACTTAATCCTCTAAAGGATTCGTCCACAGTCTCTTAACAGAGAATGCACAGCGATCCACAGCGCCTAGCGTTTGAGGAGTCCTATAATCCGTCCATGAAAGCAATCAACTACGAAGAACTCTATACCACAAAAGTGAGGCCGGAAGAGATTCTGTACGTCGTCAATAAGATGACGCAGCTCCATGAGGAAGGCGAGAAGCCGGACTTCATGACAACGATGTGTATCCTGAGCGATCACTACAAAGGGAGGAAGACCGCTGTCGATAAAATCTTCGTGATAACAGAGCGATTGCAATGCCTCGCGGGTCTCATCAAGCAAAATGATGAACGGATGCGTGGATGGACGATGGAAGCTGTGGAGCCGGATTGCATGATTACGAACACTGCTGTATTCACCGCCACGGCTCTGTGTCGATTAAAGCGCGAGCAGGATCATTCATATTTCGATGCCGATGAGTTCTTCGATATTTGTTTAAGAGAAATCGAGTCAGAAGGAAAGGGTTCAGTTCAATGAACTACAGGATGGGATGGAAAGGAAGCGCAGCATTCCAGGCATTCACACCCGGCGGCAGAGAGTTAGTGTTCGATCTGGCTGAAGGCACTAGTGTGCCGGAAGAGTTCAAGGAAGGCGATGAGATTGACATCAATCTTCATCCCGATCACCCGGCGAATATTCAGATGGGAATGAATAGCGGCTATTACGAGTTCACCCATCTGAAAACGGGCGTGAAGTTCCAGGCTTCACACGCAACCAGCGAATGGCGATTCGATAAAGTCTGCCAGCCGTGCGATCTTCGCATCCAGAAGGTCGATCAGAACTATGTGTTCAAGAAGCCGGGGAAAGTTGTACCGACAAAGCTCTCGAACTTTCACGTTCTGAAAGATGCGTTCCACTCCAGCGTGTGTCCTCTCTGCGATAAGCAAATGGAGCAAGACATCAAATAACCTTGCATAATGATGATGTCCTGCTTTATGTTTCTGATCGGCGGAAACAAGCTGTAATCAGTTGATTCCGTTAGACAGGCAACCGCCTAGAGGATGCCGTTCCTTATAAGCAGGATGTCGCAGATTCGAGTCCTGCACTGCCCACCACTGGATTCCCTTTAATTCCCCGTCCAATCCTAGTTGAAGCTTGCGGCGGAATAGTTCCTATGCTGACTGCCCCTATACTGCGCTGCCCCGACGACCTTACAGGAAAAACCCTATCGCGAGTTCCTGTAACTGACGAGACTCTAATTGAGTTCTCGAACTAGGTCTGTGATCTGTCCGCTCGAATGAGAGATGGGCACAAGGAGCAAAAATGCGCACTGCCATTGCCGTTCGTTCGTTGCTTTTCTCGTTTGTCTTGCTGACTCTTTCCCACGTTGCAGTCGGTCAAATCGGGGTAGGCATCTCGGTTCGCTTCGGTCCGCCTGCGCTTCCCGTCTATGAGCAGCCAATTTGTCCCGCCGACGGTTTGTTGTGGACTCCCGGTTACTGGGCTTATGACGACGATGATGGTTACTACTGGGTGCCAGGCACCTGGGTGGAAGCGCCAGAACCGGGCTTCTTATGGACGCCCGGCTACTGGGGCTGGAACAACGGTTTTTATATCTGGAATGCCGGCTACTGGGGTCCTCACGTGGGCTTCTATGGTGGCATCAACTATGGATTCGGATACTTCGGCGTGGGTTTTGGCGGCGGCGAATGGCGGGGCGGCACTTTCTTCTACAACACCGCCGCCTGGCATGTGAATAACACTGTGATCAGGAATGTATATGTGAACAACACGGTGATCGTGAACAATACTTCACATGTCGCGTTTAATGGACCGAACGGAATTCAAGCCCGTCCCACCCCGCAAGAAGAACAGTTTTCCCACGAGAGACACCTTGCTCCGGTAGCCGCGCAAACCCAGCACGTTGAGCAGGCTCGCGCCAATCCCCAACTACGGGCTTCTGCCAACCAGGGCAAGCCTCCCATTGCAGCCACCGCGAGGGCTGGTGATTTCAAAACCGGTGTCGTAGAAACCAGGCAAGCCGGCGGCGAATACAAGGCTCCTCCGCCAAATGCCGCTCGGGGCGCAGAAGGGCATCCGGCCAATGAAGGACACCCGGGCGCTGCCGAGCCGGCTCACGCCAGTGAGCTGCAGCAGCATACTTACACGCCGCCAAATACCGGCGACGCAAAAGCCGACAAAAAGTACCAGCAGCAACAGCAGAAACTGGCCGCTCAACAAGCGAAGGAGCACCAGAAGCTCCAGCAGCAGCAGGAGAAAGAGCATCAACAAGCGGCACAGAAAAACTACAACGACGCACAAAAGCAACAGATGGAGCAGCGCCACGCTCAGCAGACGCAACAGCTCGAGCAGAAGCACAACACTCAGCGGACGCAGTTACAGCAGCGTCAACCGGCTCCAAGGCCTCCTGCAGGAAAGCCGCATTGATCGCAGGGCAGGCTCCAGTAAAACTAGGCGAACGGATTGGTCGAGTAAGTCAATCCGGCCAGTCCGTTTCTTATTTTGCGATTACTAAGAGCTACTAGGAAAGAAAGCGTAAATTATGTCGAGGTGAACACCGAAAATCTCTTAGAGTTTTTTTACTTAAGTTCAATTACCACCAGCCCAGGAGAGGGAATCGCAACCTTCAGCTCGGAGTTCTTCACCTCAAGACTCTCGGCGGTGGTTTCAACCGCTTGGCGTAGTTTCTGAACTTGCGCTGGCGTGGGAGAGGCAGGAGATCCCATTTTCGCGAATGCGCGATGAAAATCTCCGTGATCGGTGTCCACTCGCCACAGGGAAACTCTCTGTGCGTTGGTGTGCTGAAAGCGCACAGTGACTTCTCTAGCGGCACCCGTTTGGCCAGGCGGAGCATAGTTCCACAACGCCATGACTAGCGACCCATCCTGTCCACGGGTCAACAAAGCCGAATCGGAATTAAGCTGCAGTCTTTGATCCCCCAGTCTGTGCAGAAGAGAGAAGGCTTGATACGCAGGTTTCGGAATCCCATCTTCCGCCAATAGGCCAAAGCCGCCGTAGAAAGGTGTCTTTACCACGCCCTGCTCTTCAAAGACATCGGAGAAGGTCCAATACGACATCATGTCCACGAGGCCGTCGCACTGGCGTATGGTGTCGGCAAGCCATGGGCCCATGTAAACCGCATCCGTGACCTCGGGCTCGTTTTTGTAGCTCGCGTTGAACTCACTCCAGATCAGCGGAAGCCCGGGCTCACTCGAAGCGCGAATCTGCTCGTGGACTTTGCCGACCGCCCGGCAGACCATGCGGTCACGCGGAATATCTTCGTTGGTTCCAAAAACATCTTTCGCCAGATCGTTGGCGTAGACATGCGAAGAGACAAAATCCAACGGAACTTTCTGTTGTGCGCAATGCTGGATAAAGGCATCTACCCACGCGGCCTGCGCCGTCGCCGGGCCTCCGATTCGAAGCCGTCGATTTACTTTCTTAACTGCAAGGGCTGTGTGATCGTAAAGTTCCCAGTAGGTTTGTTGCGCAGGCTTGCCCGCCCAGAAATCGAGATTCGGCTCATTCCAAACTTCGAAGTACCAAGTGGCGACCTCATCAGCGCCGTAGCGATCAATCAAATGCTGTACGAAAGCGGTGATCAGATCGTCCCATCGTCCCCAATCTTTCGGAGGAGAGACATCCGGCTTGTACCAGAAAGCCTGATAGACCGGCGACGCCGCCAGTTTGTTCGGCATGAAGCTGAGTTCAACGAACGGCTTCACACCGTTCGCCAGCAGGCTATCGTAAATTTGGTCAACGTAGGAAAAGTTATAGATCGGGTGACCTTGCGCATCCTCGTCGTAAACGCCAACTTCATCGTGAAAGATCGCGTGAAAGCGCACATATTCGAAATCCGTGATCCGCTTTACCGCTCGCAGATCCTGACGATAACCATCGCGCAAACTGAGGATCGCGCGGCCCGAGCCAAACATCTTTTCCCAAAAATGCGGGAAAGGATGCGACGGGGCGGAAGCGTCAACCACAATTACTTCCGGGGAAGAGGAAGATTGTGCTGAGAGGCAGGCCGGATATACCAGCAAGAGTAAAAAGGAAATCAAAGACAGCCGGCATTTAATGATGCTTGGCATGAATCACCTAAGATTACGATACGGTATGGATTGAAACATGACGACGTTACGCAGCGGTCCTGCCATAAGAGGGAACCCGGCACACGTGAGCCGCGGGCTTCTCGTGCAAAACAAGTTCGGTTGCCTGCACTCGGCGGTCGCTGTGAAACCAACGATGCACGACACCATCGCAGAGAACATTGGCCAGCGAGAGCAGACTCATCCCTTGATGGTGAGCCATCCAACAGCGCACGAGCTCGCAACTCGTTGGGCGAAGCCGGTGACTAGAACTGTAATCGGCAGCCTCATAGAATCCGTAGGGGCCGAACCATTTCAAAGCGCCCATGCGGCGCAGATTGCGCAACGCGGCTGGCCGGTCAACCTCCAGCGACAGAAATGTCGAATACGGGGAAATCACGAGAGGATTCGAATCCCGCCGCATCATCGAAAGCTGGGGAAGGCCGAAGGCCTGATATTGATAATTTCCAGCTTCGTCGATTTTGAAAAAGGCCGACTCTGAAATTCCCCACGGCACGCCTCTGGTCAACGCATAAGCTTGTTGGGACTTCACCGCTCCCACGCGAGCGCGATCAAGAAGAGTGTTGGGGTAGGAGCGCATCCATAGTCCCGGCATCAGGTACTCGAACATTGTTCCGGACCAGGAGAGCAGCACCGGACGGCCACCATCGAGAGTTTGTGCCCGTCCCATGCGGAACCAGCACTCTTGTTCGATGTCTTCTTTCGCGATGGCGGAGAAGACA
Organism: Candidatus Sulfotelmatobacter sp.; assembly: GCA_049279555.1. GTDB lineage: Bacteria > Acidobacteriota > Terriglobia > Terriglobales > Acidobacteriaceae > Sulfotelmatobacter. The sequence goes on along the minus strand of JBAPOI010000593.1, from coordinate 4,155 downwards.
GCGATGCGTGCTTCGCTTGCCAGCAGGTCGTAACACGCGGGCTGCATCTGTTGCATGCCGGTGTCGAATCCGATCGTCAGCAGCTTGCGCTCGCTATTCAGCAGGAAGGCGAAATCCATTTCGTTGGCCAAACTCCCCGCGAGTGCTGCAAGTTGCCGGAGGTTGTCGATCAACGCGGTTGCGTTGGTGCGAGCCTCCGCCAGCAATGTTCGGAGGCGTTCGTAGAATGAGCGGTTCTCCTCGGATGTGCTTCGAATTACGCCATCGACGTACGCTTGAAATTTCGAAATTAGTTCGGGATATTCCAGTAGCGGAACCTCGCGCATCAAGCTCGTTTTGACCGCTGGATCATCCTGAAGCATCGCTAACTCAGGCAAGAACCATGGAGCATAGGATCGCACCATCTGCTGAACGCAACGCAACCGTGCATGCGCTTGCAGTCGCAGCCATTCGACCTCTGGCTTTTTCTGATCGGCAGCCGTGGCACTTTGGTCGAGAAAGTTCTCAGGAATCGACATCAGGGACGCCAGCCAATCTTTCCCTTGAAGCGCCGCTTCGTAACCGGCAAATGTTTTGCGAGGCAACAGTTTTCGATCAGCAAGGCCTCGAAGATAGTCTAGAAAACCATCGGCCAGACTGCGTTCAAAGAGCGGACGCTCCAGGCGATCGAGGCACCCGTGCTGCAAAGTCCATAGCGAAGCGACAAGATTTCCGCTATCGACGGAGGACACGAAAGCTGGAAGCAAAGGACTCAGAGTGCGCGTATCGTACCAGTTCAGCAGATGCCCCCGATGCTTGGCGAGCTTCGAGACAGTGCCCAACGTCAGGCGCGTCAACTCCGCCATCTCCGGTACTGTGAGATAACCGAACTCGACCGCGACTTGCCGCGCGTTCAGTAGAAATCCAACATTCGTCGGTGAAATGCGAGGCGCGATAGCCGGAGGTTCTTCCTGCACGTTATCCGGAATCAGCCAGTTGTGTTCCTCAGTGCAGAATTCGGCAAAGTAACGCCAAGTATGCAAGGCGGAACGGCGTAGGAAGTGCACATCGAGGGAGGAAAGCTCCATAGCCGGTTCAGTCGGCGACTGGTTCAGCCATACCGCAACGAATTTGCTGCATGCCCACAAAATCATAAAGGGCATCGCTGTGAGCAGAGACTTTGGCTGGAAGAATAGGAGCAGCAAACCAATTCCCGCCGCCGTAGCCGGCATCCAGTCGAGATAGCGATCGACCGGAGTTCGCCGGGCGCCCATCTCGCTCTCTTCAGCCGTTTCCCATTCCAGAAGTCGCTCGTGAGTCACCATGCGCCGAATCAGCGTGCGCACGACCGCGTCCAGCGAGAGCAACGTTTGATGCGCCAGGAATACGACGGTAAGCAACACGTTAACAGTCGTGGCATAGAACCCGCTCAAGACGTCGCGCGCCATCAAGGAGTTCCGTTCCAAAGCTGCGCGAACCATCCCGGAGGCAAGCTCGAATAACGGAGGAATAAACAGAATGCAGACCGTAGCGAGGGTCCAGTACAGATGATTCGCTTCCGGCAGGAGCCAGCCAAAAATCAGCAAAAGAAGAGTAGCCGGTTCGACCAGACTACGGCGCAGATTGTCGAGAATCTTCCAGCGCGAAACCAGCGAGATGGGGTTGAGTATGCGCGCCCCGGATTCTTCTGGAACGCGATCAGTCAACCATTCCACAATCTGCCAGTCACCCCGCATCCAACGATGCTTGCGGCGGTTGTATGCGCTGTAATGCGAGGGATAATCTTCTATGAGTTCAATATCGCTGACCAGGCCGGCGCGCGCATATGCACCCTCAATCAGATCGTGGCTGAGCAGAGCGTTCCGCGGGAAGCGGCGGTTGAGAACCTGTTGAACGGTATCGACTTCGTAAATCCCTTTTCCGCTGAAGCTGCCTTCCCCGTATAAATCCTGGTAGGCGTCGGAAACCGCGCGAGTGTAAATGTCGAAGCCGGTTTCGCCCGCATAAATGGCGGCCAGCCGCGAACGCCCGGTGCTTTGCACGCTTACTCCAACGCGAGGCTGTAATATCCCGTAGCCGGCGACGACGATATTTTTTTCGGGATCGATAATCGCTTGATGCAGAGGATGGGCAAGCGTACCCACCATGCGATGAGCCGATCCCCGCGGAAGCTCGGTGTCGGAATCCAGGGTGATTACGAACCGCACCTGCGGAAGAATCGAGAGGTCTCCTACTTTCACCGGAAAGCTGTCATATTCCGCGCGCAGCAGCTTGTTCAGGTCCAGCAGTTTGCCGCGCTTGCGCTCCCAGCCCATCCATCCCTTTTCGCGCGGGTTATAAACCCGGTGACGATGGAATAAAAAGAACGAACCTGTTTTTTGAGCACCATATTGTTCGTTCAATTGCTGGATCAGAGACGAAGCCAGATCGATTAAGTGGTGTTTCTCGTCGGCCAGATGATCCGAATCCGGCAAATCGGAGACTAGAGCGAAATGCATGTTGGGATCATGATTTCCCAGATAACGCACTTCAAGGTTTTCCACCAGCCCGCGAACCTGTTGTTCATTGAGCAGCAACGTTGGCACCGCTACCATGGCGACGCAGTCGCTGGGAATGCCTTCGGAAAAATCCAGCTTGGGCAGAATTTCTGCAGGCAGAAGAGTAGTGACCAGATAATTCATCACCTGAATTGCCGCCTGAGAACTGGGCAGCAACAGGATCAGCATGGAAAGCAGCACGAGCATTGGTGAGTAGGCGGTGGAAGTCAGCGTGAGCAAAATGACCGTAATAATGGCGAACGTGAGGACAACGATGCCAGGAAGAAAGAACTCATCCGGATGCCGCAGCAGCCATACTCGCAAGGTCTGAATGGGGTCAGGCTTGAACCCGACGCGTTCATGCAGTTGTGCCGTTCCTTCGCTAACCAGGTAATAGCCAACGTGAGATTCCCGCCGCCTGATCCGCGGATCCTGATAGTTCTTCGATTCCGCCCGTTGCGCGAGTCCCAGCACCTCATTCGCCACTTCCATCTCTGTCATATCGGATCGCTTGGCGATCTTGGATAATTTCTCTCGATAGACAGCGCGGCTCTCAATATCCATCCGGGCGTAGGCTCCCGCGGGATCGCGCCGGAGCACGCCATCAAGCAGGATCAGAGGTTCCAACACCTCGCTCCACGAAGTTTGCGCCACATCGCGCAGGCTGCGGATACAGGTCTCGAGACCATGAGGGTCGCTATTCCGAAGATCGCTATCTGAATCGTCTTCCGCAAAATCCGCGAGGGCTGCACGACCGCGCACCGCAATACGCTCCAGCAATACCAGCTTCAGTGCTGGAACCAGCGACAAGACCTCATAAAGATCAAACACCGCAACTTCCTGAAAGACCATGCAGAAGGCTTCGAATTCAGCTCTGTCGAAACTGTTTGCGTGTTGATCCCAAAATCCCTCCGCAAAGGCGAGGATGCGGGGCACGACTTTGCCGTTTCCTTTACGGACATGGACCAACGTCTTCCTGGCCGAGAGTTCAACCGGAACGCTGCGCAACTCCGAAGTAATAAGTTGGAGATTGTCGCGGATGGCGCTCAACCCTGACGAGGAACTGCTTGCCGATGATGCGCCAGCGACCGCAAAGATTGGGCTGAATGCCATTTCGATCTTGTGACAGCGACGTGAAAAACTATCGGACGAGGTCGTGCCGGGAAGCCAAGCGAGAGTGGACGCAAAACGCAGGGTCGCATGCCGCGGCGTCTCCGATTCGGAGGCGTGCTCTATTGCCAGCGGCTTGACTACCTCGTTGGTCATCACTGTCTCGGCATCGGCGTTTGGAACCATTCTGATCCTAACCTCTTGATCCTGCTCTAGGGTTTTATCCTGACTATCGAATCCTGAAACTGATCGCTAGCGGTAACTGCCCGCCTGTAATTCAAACATTTCTGCGTACCGGCCGCCCAGATGGGTGAGCTGCTCGTGGTCTCCGTCTTCAGCCACGCGGCCGCCTTCGATGACCACGATGCGATCCGCCATGCGCACGGTCGAGAACCGGTGCGAGATAAACAGAGCCATCTTGCCCGCAGTTAACTCGGCGAATCTTTGAAAAACCTGGAACTCGCTGCGGGCGTCGAGCGCTGCGGTGGGTTCGTCCAACACCAATAACTCGGCATTCCGCAGGTAAGCG
>JBAPOI010000592.1:0-8543 GCA_049279555.1 Candidatus Sulfotelmatobacter sp. | reverse complement strand
GTGCAGATTCCAGCGCTGGCCTTGCGACGATTCTGGAATATGGTGGCTCATTACCATGGCCAAATTTGGAACGCGGCTGAATTGGCTCGCGCTCTGGCGGTGAACGAATCGACGGTGCGTCGCTATCTCGATTTGATGGCAGGCGTTTTTATGGTGCGCCAGTTACCGCCATGGTTTGAAAACCTGGGTAAGCGGCAGGTTAGGTCACCGAAGGTCTATGTGCGGGATAGCGGGCTGCTGCACTCGCTGCTGGGCATCACCAATCAGCTTGATCTTGAAAACCATCCGAAGGTAGGAGCCTCATGGGAGGGTTATGCGGTCGAGGAAGTGCTGAAATCGTTTCGTCCCGACGAGGCTTACTACTGGGCGACCTACAATGGAGCGGAGTTGGACTTGCTCTTATTTAAGGATGGCCGGCGCATCGGCATCGAATGCAAGCGCGCCGACGCGCCGGCTCTGACGCTATCGATGCGGACTGCTTTGGCCGATCTGAGACTCGATCATCTTTATGTTTTGTACCCGGGGGATAAGACGTATGCGTTGGGGAAGAAAGTTGAGGTGGTGCCATTGGCGAGGTTTGTGAAGGCGAAGTAAGGAAACAGCATCGCGATTGGGCTGATTAAAACAGATAAGTTAGCCGTTAATGATTAATGGTGAGGGGAATGAGGTCGGTTCTTGCTCCGCAGAAATCGCGGAATTTTATGCAATTCCAGCATGTCTCGGAGAGCTGCTGTTCGATCTTCTGGCGCCTTGCTGCGACTTCCGGGTAGACGGTTCTGCCATATTCAATCAGACTCTCGGGTTTGTTGAATGGAAAGAGAATACGGCTCAGTTCTCTGGTTTCGTGGAAAAGTTCTCTACTAAGCCAGAGACCTTGGGACAATACTTCAGCTGTTGGCAGAAAGGCGCTCTTCCACTTTGCGGTGTCCTCAAACGCAAATGGCATGTGATAGGGACGGACAGGGTCGTCCGGCGCGACAACTTCCGGCCTTAGACTTGCGATGAGCGTTTCAACCTTTTCGTAAACCGCAATCCGCCTAGCAATGATAATTTTGTAGTAATCGTTGACGTACTCATTGCGCTTACTTCTTAGGGCAAAAATGCCGGCTGCGATCGACCCTAAGGTGCCGCCAAGGACGCCGCTACTAATAGCAAGCCATATCTGATTCATGTCGATTCCGCTCTTCGGAATTGGCGTCATGAGATTAGTGGTTCACAAGTTTAGCCAACCACGACATGCAATTATTCCAACTTCGTCTTCATCCTCTTCCACGTCTCATCCAATGTCTCCGGCAGAATCCGTGTTTCGCACACGACTGATACGAAGTTTGCGTCGGCGACCCAGCGCGGGAGGACGTGCATGTGGATGTGTCCGGCGATGCCGGCGCCGGCGGCTTTGCCGATGTTCATGCCGAGGTTGATGCCATCGGGAGTGTAGAGCTCGCGCAGGAGGGATTCCATGCGCTGTGCGAGCGCGATCATTTCGCTGGCGGCTTCGGGCGAGAGCTTGCGCAGTTCGTCGAGGTGAGCGTAGGGGACGATCATCACGTGGCCGGGTGTGTAGGGATAGGTATTGAGAATCACAAAGCAATGCTGGCCGCGATACACGATGCGAACCTTGGCATCGTTACCGGCTTGTACGGCGTCGCAGAAGACGCATCCAGTCGCCTTCTCGGCGGAGGAAACGTAGGCATAGCGCCATGGGGTCCAGAGATAATCCATCGCAAGAGGCAGGTTAGCAGATGTGGGAGCGCGGCGAAACTTGCGGGGTCGTTCGCCAGCGCAGCGTGAAAGCTCAGAGGCTAAAGCCAGCATCACAGAGTGGCATTAATCGCGGCGTTGTCGGCGTTGCGCGACTCAGAATCTGCCGATTGAAACACTGGCGTAACGTGCCTGAACAAATAGGTTTGACACTGTTTGCGAGGCGTTGCTATAGTCGAAGAGTTCCCTTTGGACGCGGGTTTCTGTAAAAACGTCCGGCAGCTGGGATTGTCCAAGCTCACTCGCCAGGGTGAGCCCACCACAACCAAACGACTCACTCCAGCAGTCCGCCAAACAGGCTCCCGCATCCCGCCCGCACTGATGTGCGAGGTTTCAGCAGAGAGGCTTAACCTTGTTCGACGATACCACCGCTCACAACTCCGATTCCTCCATCGCCGTCGCAACCGAGACAGAACCGACGACGACTCAATCCACCTTCAACCAGCACGACACAACTGACGCGTCTTCGACCGAACAGAGTCAGAGCGCCGCGAACGCGACACCCAGTTCGATTTCGAAGCTTGAGGCTGAGTCTGCAACCCCGGCTGCCGAAGAGAAACCGGCAAACGAGGACTTTGCGTCGGCGCTGGAAAACTTCACCACGGAGAGCGAAGAAGCCGTGGGCGAAGACCGGGTGATCAAGGGAACGGTGTTGAAGCTGACTTCGACGCACGTGGTGGTGGATATTGGCACCAAATCGGAAGGCATGCTTCCGATTTCGGAGGTACTGGATCACGAAGGCAAGCCCAAGGTAAAGCCGGGCGACGAAATTGAGGTGATGCGGGAGAAGGGACAGACCGAGGAAGGCTATGTCAACCTCTCGCACCAAAAGGCGGCGCGGATCCACGCCTGGGACGAGGTGGAAAAGGCGCACCAGGAGAAAAGACCGGTGAAGGCGGTCGTGATCGAGCGAACGAAGGGCGGGCTGACGGTCGACATTCTGGGAGCGCGGGCGTTCCTGCCGGGCTCGCAGGTGGATCTGAGACCGATCCGGAATCTGGATGGGATGAAGGGCCAGACGCTCGAAGTTACGGTCATCAAGATCAATAAAAAGCGCGGCAATATTGTGGTATCGCGCAAGGAACTGCTGGAAGGCGAGCAGAACGAGAAGCGCAGCAAGACGCTCGAACATTTGGAAGAGGGATCGGTTCTCACGGGAGTAGTGAAGAACCTGACCGAGTACGGCGCTTTCGTGGATCTGGGCGGCCTGGACGGGCTTCTGCACATTACCGATATGTCTTGGGGACGGCTTACGCACCCGCGCGATCTGGTGAACGTTGGCGACCAGATTCAGGTGAAGGTTTTGAAGTACGACAAAGATAAGCAGCGGGTGTCGCTGGGCTTTAAGCAGCTCACGCCCGATCCGTGGCTTGATGCGGAGCATCGCTATCCGGTGGGCGCGCACGTTTCCGGGCGAGTGATCAGCGTGACCGACTACGGCGCGTTCGTCGAGTTGGAACAGGGCATCGAAGGGCTGGTTCACGTCAGCGAAATGACCTGGTCGAAGCGCATGAAACATCCATCGAAGCTGGTGAATGTAGGCGATCAAGTTGATTGCGTTGTTCTCAATGTGAATCCGACCGAGCGGCGCATCTCGCTCGGAATGCGGCAACTGGCGGCCAATCCGTGGGATGCGCTGCACGATAAATATCCAGTTGGAATGACGGTGGAAGGCCGGGTGCGCAATCTGACCGACTTCGGCGCGTTCATCGAAATCGAGGATGGCATCGACGGCCTGGTGCACGTCAGCAATCTGAGTTGGACGAAGCGTGTGAAGCATCCTTCGGAAGTGTTGAAGAAGGGCGATCGGGTGAAGGCGATCGTGCTGGCGATTGAGCCGGACAAGCGGCGGCTATCACTCGGCGTGAAGCAACTGCAACCCGATGTCTGGGAGACTTTCTTTGAGACTCACCACGTCGGAGACGTGATTCACGGCAAGGTCCTGCGCGTGGCTGCATTCGGGGCCTTCGTGGAAATCGCGGAGGGCGTCGAGGGAGTGTGCCACAAATCGGAAGCTGTGGATGGAAACGGGCTGCCGCTGCATTTGGAGCCTGGTGTCGAGCACGATTTCAAGATCATCAAAATGAGTGCGGAAGATAAGAAGGTGGGGCTCAGCATCCGCGCCGTCGGCGAAGAAGCGTCACGCTCCGAAGTGGAAGCTTATAAGCAGCCGGTGTCGAGTACAAGTTCGACCATTGGCGAGTTGATCAACTGGAAGCGGGCGAGCAACGAAAGCAACTAGAAGTTTGTCATCCTGAGTGGAGTAGCAGCTTTGCGATAGCAAAGCTGTTACGAAGTCGAAGGATCCCTTTCTCCTCGTAGTAGGTGCAGTCTCACCAGGGAACTTCCCCCGCTTCTTTCCAGCACTCCCCCGTCACCGTTTGGTGCTGTCCCCCTGCCTGGTCTAGAATCAAACGTTTGCCCATCGACATCTGTTCCTACAGAGGAGCACCACTTTGCCTGAGAGTATTTACGACATCGCCATCATCGGCAGCGGCCCTGCTGGATACACTGCGGCCATCCGCGCCGGCCAGTACGGACTAAAAACCGCACTCATCGAAAAAGACGGATTCCTCGGCGGAACCTGCCTGCACGTCGGCTGCATCCCGACCAAGGCGCTGTTGTTCAACGCCGAACTCTGGGATCACTTGAAAGACGCTAAGGAATTTGGAATCGAGGGCGTGGATGCGCGCAAGCTGAATTGGGCCGCGATTCAGGAGCGCAAGTCGAAAATCGTATCCAAGCATGCCAAGGGACTCGAGTTCCTGATGAAGAAAAATAAGGTTGTCACGATGAAGGGCTATGGCAAGCTCACTGGCCCAGTGCAAAGCGGAGTGTTCACCGTGGAAGTGGCGAACAATGGAAAAGCAGAACAGGTTAAGGCAAAAAATATTATTCTCGCGACCGGCTCCGAGGCTCGCATGTTACCGGGCCTCGAAGCCAACGACAGGGTTCTCACTAATATAGAAATTCTGAGCCTGAAGGAGATTCCGAAGTCGCTGATAATTGTTGGGGCGGGGGCGGTGGGAGTAGAGTTCGCGTCGATCTACCGATCGTTCGATTGTGAAGTGACGATCGTGGAAATGCTGCCGCGACTTGTTCCCATTGAAGATGAAGAAGTTTCGAAGGAACTGGCTCGCGTGTTTCGCAAGCGCGGCATAAATTTCCACACGAGTGCGAAAGTAGAGAAGATCGACAATACGAAGAGCGGAATCGCTGTGACTATCAGCGTTGAGGGGAAGCAGCAGAAGATCGAAGCCGAGAAGATTCTGATCGCTGTGGGCCGCAAGCCACGCACGCAAAATATCGGACTTGAGAAAACAAAGATCAAGCCCGACCGGGAATTCATTAAGACCGATTCCTGGATGCAAACCTCCGAGCCGGGGATTTACGCTGTCGGTGACATCGTGCTAGGGACGCCGCAATTGGCGCATGTCGGCGCCATGGAAGCTCTGGTGGCTGTCGCAAAGATTGCGGGGAAGCCGGGTAAACCTATTAACCCCGAACACATTCCGGGGGCGACGTATTGTCATCCAGAAATTGGCAGCGTGGGGCTCACTGAAACGAAAGCCCGCGAAGCCGGATACAACATCAAGGTAGGCAAGTTCCCCTTCACGGCGAATTCACGCGCGTCCATCGTCGGCCAGCACGAAGGTTTCATTAAGATTATTTCGGATGCCGATTACGGCGAGATTCTCGGCGTGCACATCATTGGACCGCAGGCCACGGAACTAATCGCCGAAGCGGTTGCCGCTATGGAACTCGAAGCGACCGTCGAAGACCTGATGTGGACGATTCACGCACATCCAACCCTGGCCGAGGCTATGCTGGACGCAGTGAACAGCGTGTACGGAATCGCGATTAACGCGTGAGGAATCGGGTGATCGAGCCATCCGGTGATTGAGTGATTTGTATTTTGGAAATGCGTGTAGCTGATTTCTTAAATCGCCCAATCGCAAAATCGCTCGATGGTTCGATTGAATTGATGATCTCTCTCGTTCAACTCGGCACCGTCGACTACGCAACAGGTTTGCGCCTGCAAGAGCAACTCGTGGCCTTACGCAAAGAAGAAAAAATTCCAGACGTCCTACTTCTGCTCGAACACTCGCCTGTGATCACCTTAGGCCGCAACGCGAAAGCCGCCAACGTAATCGCCTCACCTGAACTCCTAACCCGGCGCGGCGTCGAGCTTTTCGAATGCGACCGCGGCGGTGACGTCACGTTTCACGGCCTGGGCCAAATCGTCGGCTACCCCATCTTCGACCTTCGCGGGTTTTCTGCTGCCGATGGCAAGCGCAAGACACTCGGTGCCGTCGAGTTCGTCCGCCGCCTGGAAGAAGTTCTGATCCGCACCTGCGCTGATTTCGCAATCCCGACCAAGCGAGTGCCGGGGCTAACCGGTGTCTGGACGGATCCCCCGAACGGAGCTCTCCCAATCTTGTCATTCCGAGCGGAAGAGAACGATTCGCAGAATCGTTCTCTAGAGTCGAGGAACCTGCTTCCTGCCGACGCTGTCACGGAACATGTGGGGACGGTCGCCCTTCGACAAGCTCAGGGCAGGCTCTCGGCTGTCCAGCGAAGCGCAGCGAGCGCGCCCGACCACGGACCCGAAGCCAAACTCGCCGCCATCGGCGTCCACATCTCCCGCTTCGTCACCTCCCACGGCTTCGCCCTCAACGTGAACACCGACCTCAGTTACTTCAACCTAATCATCCCCTGCGGCATCACGGCAAAGCCGGTCACGTCAATGCAGCAAGAACTCGGCAAACCGCTCGACCTGAACGCGGTCGCCGAATCCATCTCCCGCAATTTCGGCACAGTGTTTTCCAGCCAGATGCTTTGGGTTGAAACCTTAGACGCGCTGCTCGGTCGCACGGTCGGCGTACCGATGAAACTGCCTGCGGAACTGAAAAAACTACACAAAGAGGACGGGACCGCCTGGGCCTAGCCAATGCGTCACTCTCGCGATAGCATTAGCTGTGCGTTCTTAGGCGGTCCGCTATGGCCCTCAAAAAGAAATTCATCGCAAAGCGCAGTTCGAACGGCAATCGCCGTCGCAATGGAACCTCCTATTCCAAAGTTGACAACAGCGTTCGTACCTACTCCATCCCCGACACGCGCCTCGAGCATCCCGACCTCTCCGTAAGCCAGCGCATCGAGAAAGACAAAGACGGCGCCGAGCACATCCGCTACGAAGTCACCGGCGACCTCAACGCGCCCGTTCCGCCCATTCGTGACTCGAAGTATCTCGACAAGAAGCAGTGCATCGAGATCTACCGCTACATGTTGCTGAACCGCAAGATGGAGGTCGCGCTCGAAAACCTCTACAAGCAGGGCAAAGTCGTCGGCGGAGTTTATTTCGGACTCGGGCAGGAAGCCTGCTCCTGCGCCTCGGCCTACGCGCTCGACAAGGACGACTGGTTCGCGCCCATGATCCGTAATCAGGGCGCGCTGCTGGTGCGCAGTTTCGCGGCAAGCGACACCATGATGCAGTACATGGCCAAAGCCGATTCACCCACGCGCGGCCGCGACGGCACCTCGCACTTCGGCGACATCAAGAAGCGCAACATGGTCTCGCCCATCTCCATGCTCGGCGATTTAATTCCCGTGCTCTCCGGCGTGGCGCTGGGCGCGCGCCTGCAAGGCCGCAACGTCGCCGTCATGACCTACATCGGCGACGGAGGCCAGTCCACCGGCGTCACCTACGAAGGCATCAATTTCGCCGCCGTGCAAAATCTGGGCCTCGTGCTCTTTGTCGAGAGCAACGAGTGGGCTTACTCAACGCCGTCGGAAATGCAGTACCGCTGCAAAGACCTAGCCGAACGCGCCATCGGATACGGCATCCCCGGCGTGATCATCGACGGCACCGACGCCTGCCAGGTCTACGACGCCGCCCGCAACGCCGTCGAACGCGCCCACCGCGGCGAAGGCCCCACGCTGATCGAAGCAAAAATGATGCGCATGAAAGGCCACGCCATCCACGACGCCGCCGCGTATGTGCCTAAGCCGATGTTCGACTTCTGGAAAAAGCGCGACCCGATCGCGCGCTTCGAAAGCTATCTGGTGAAAGAAAAGAAGTGGCTGACCATGAAGGAAAATGGGGAATTGATAGCAGAAGTCGAGCGCGTAATTGAAGCCGAGCGTGAGATCGCCGTGAACTCGCCGATGCCGACGCCGGAGTCGGCGGAAGGCGGAGTCTTCTGCGAAGAGGGCTGCCACGAGATTAAGCCGAAGTACGGGATGCCGAGAGTGAAAAAGGGAACGAGTGGGTTAAAGGAAACTCAAGCGGCGGTACATCTCAGATGAGAGAGTTTGTCTCTTTCTGGATCATTAGCCTTGCCTGTTACTTCACAAGGTACGCTGAAGCTCAGGAAGTGAAGTTTGTTGACCTGACGACCGTCGAGCAAAGAATTGTGCTTCGAACGACTCCGTCGCCACCGCAACAAATCCACAGAAATGCCGATGGCAGTTTCAGCGTGACGGGCTCCGCCAGAGGTTTGCTGATCGGAGACTGCGGCGTTGGCGCGAACGAATCGCGTGTTCTTAGAACCACCGTCTCTTGGCTTGATCGCCCGTCTTACTCAGCGGGCGATTCCATCGAGTGGGAAGTCAAGGTTGAGAATGTGGGATCGGTGCCGATGACACTTGCAATATCGCCCCACCTGTCCGATCTCCAGCCGTCCGATGCGTCCGAACCGTTCAGTTACGAGGAGACTGGCTTGGGCCTTTCAGTTCATGATGAACATGGTGTGATCGATTTGGCGCATATATCGGTCTACGGG
>JBAPOI010000591.1:0-10674 GCA_049279555.1 Candidatus Sulfotelmatobacter sp. | reverse complement strand
GCGGAGAGAAGGCCGGAAATCTTCCGATCTTCACGGTTCACCCGCCGACAGAAATTCCGCAGGCGCGCATTTCTCGTTATATAGCTTTGAGATTTCGAACGGAGTCCATCTTTAGGAGATTCTTGGTGCAGTCGATTCAACTTAAATTAGACATTCGCAATCGTGGCGCGGCCCTAAGAGTCTGCGCCTTAGCCTTTGCTTTTTTTATCGGTATTGGAGCGAAGAATGGCGCGTGGGCGCAGCAGACGACGCAGAACGCACAATCTGCTCCTTCATCGGCCGCGCCAGCGGCGCCGGCACCTGCGGAGCGAGTTCCAGCGACACACCCTCTTGCCGGTGATGACGCGAAGAGCCCCAGTACCGTGCCCACTCCGGCGCTGCCTGCGGGCATCGATCCGGAAAAACGAATCCCGTTGTACGAAACCATTCAGGAAGACTGGAGTTCGCTGAGTATCGGCACCAGCAAACTCGAGCCGGAGCCACCTCTCGTTGCGCAAACGGACGAAGGCGATGGCTTTACACGAACGCTCGTCCAGATGAAGTGGCGGCCCGGCGATCCGCTGGATGTGTATGTGATCCTGCCCAAAGGCGTGAAAAAACCGCCAGCGGTGCTCTATCTTTATGGCTACAAAGACGACACAGAACGGTTCAAGGACAATCGCTGGTGTCAGCGGGTAACCAGCGGCGGCTTCGCGGCCGTAGGCTTCGTCTCCGCCCTGAGCGGGCATCGATTCCACGACCGACCTATGCGGCAATGGTTCGTCAGCGAGTTGCAGGAGTCGCTGGGCAGCACTGTTCATGACGTGAAGTTCATTCTCGACTATCTCGCCCAGCGCGGAGATATCGATATGAACCGCATCGGCATGTTCGGGCAATCTTCCGGAGGCACGATCGCAATTCTGGCCGCAGCTGCCGATCCACGGATTAAAGCTGTCGACGCGCTCGATCCCTGGGGCGATTGGCCGGTATGGCTGGCGCAGTCGTGGGTGGTGAAGCAGGATCCGGATCACGCGAACTTCACCGACGCAGATTTTCTCAAACGTGTCGCGCCCCTCGATCCAGTGAAGTGGTTGCCGACGCTGAAAACCAAACACATTCGGATTCAGCAGATTATGGACAATACGGCAACACCGGATGTCTCCAAAGATGCGATTAAGAAAGCCGCGTCCAAGCGGACCGAAGTGGTGCGTTATGACCACCTCAGTCAGTTCGCGGATGTAGCGAGCCACGGCAAGCTTTTCGAATGGGTCAAGGTGCAACTCAAGACCACGCCCTCGCCGGGGCCGCAAAAACGATCCGCAGTTGCCCAACGGATTGCGCCAAGTGTCGACAAAACCGGTTCGGCAGGAACACCGCGCTAAGACCTTCAGAGCAGCGAGATTTCTTGGACACCGCGATTTCTGTCTGTGGAAGTGAAAAAGGAGCTCACATTTTGAAACGTATTCATCTTTTAGGCGTCTGCCTGGTCCTAACTCTGCTAACCGTAGGTTGCGCCAGCACCACGAAGAAGACGACGACCACGCCTCCGCCGGGCAACTCGTCAGAACTGCAGGTAACCACGCCCGCCACCAGTCCTACCATTGACGCGGGTCAGGCAGTCACGATCACGTCCAATCAGGCGGCCATATGGAGTGTTCAAAACGCCAGCGGCTTTGGCAAGGCCTTCGGCGCACTCAGCAATACGACTACTCCGACCACCAGCGTCACTTATACCGCGCCGGTCAGCTTGGTGGGGCCCGGAGGAGGATCAATTTCCTCTGGACAAGTTTCTGTCGTGGCGACTTCCGCAACTGACAGCACACAATCCGCCAGCATCATAGTCTTCATCAACGCTCTACCTACGTTTAATAGCAGTCTGACCAGCAACACGGACTGCAGTTACGACCCGACCCTGACCAACAACGACGGCACCGCCGGAACGGCCTACGTGCCTCAAGGGCAGAACACCAACTTCCTTAAAGTCTCTGGTGGAACTCCGCCTTTTGCATGGAGCATCGTTCCGAATTCCGGTTCTCTTCCCATTGGATTAAGCCTCGGGGTGGGAACGGCGCCCGCCGGATCGTCGCAATGCACCTCAGGCTGTTCGTTCTTGTTCGGAACACCTTCCAGCGTCGGTTGTTCTAAGCTCCAACTTCAGGTCACCGATGCGGCGGGGTCCATAGCCATGTCTAACTCGGTCTTTGTAGTGATCACTCCACCCCCTTTGAAAATTCAGGCTCCCGACTATCCGGATTGGGTCCAAGGAGTTTCCTACCCACCCACGGCATTTTCAGTTTCTGGCGGTACGGCGCCTTATACATGGAGCCAGCAGCAGTTCGCTCCGCTACCCACGGGACTCAACCTGACACAGGTAACGAACAACAGTGCTTCCGCCTACATCTCCGGCACACCCACCGCCATTGCCGGCCCCCCGAGCTTGATGGTCACCGACTCGCAAACTCCATATCCCGCGTTGGGCACGATCACGCTCAATCAAAACCTGGACTTCACTCAGCCGGCTTGCACACCATCACTCGGAGGGAGCACCTTCAACACCACCCTCCTCGGCACGTACGCTTTCCTGCTGCGCGGCCTTGATGCGAACGGGCCTGTGGTAATGGCTGGCAGTTTTACGGCCGACGGCACAGGGAATGTAAAAACCGGGGTTGAAGACATCACGCGTAGCACGAGCGCGGGTTCGCAAGCAGATGTCGCCGTCAGCGGTTCCTACTCAGTGTTTGACCAGCAGCAGGTCTTCGGTCAGGTCGGCTGCGTTACGTTGACAGGCGGCTCCGGTGCCAACGCTTTCACCAGCACATTCACCATCAGTCTAGGTGGTTGCACAACTTCGTTGGATCCCATCCGCGGCGAGTGCACATCGGGCGTGTTCACTACCGGCCGCATGATGGAATTTGACAACACCGGTACGCGCGTCTCCGGCATTCTCCGCCTGCAGGACACCACCGCTTTCTCGAACGGACTGAGCGGCTCCTACGCATTCGGATTAAGCGGCTGGGATTCTGCGGGCAAGCGGTATGCGGCCGCGGGTTCTTTGAATTCAAGCAGTGCCGCTGCCGACATTAACGATGGTGGAACTTTGCAGTCAGCCCTCACCGGAGGCAAGGTGACAGCCGCAATCGATTCAAAGGATGGGTCAACCACGGGCCGGGGGACTGCGACGCTGAGCGTGGGCAGCGCATCTCTCGATCTTGCTTTCTATACGGTCAGTGCACACGAGGTGATGTTGGCCAGCACAGGAGCGCTAAGCCCTGCGAATCCAATCGTCAGTGGAGAAGCAATCACGGCGACAGGTCCCTTCAACGCTCTTTCGTTGCAGAACAGCCACATGTTCCATAGCGCCGGCCTTGGTTCGGGTCCAGACGTGAGCATCGGCATCTTAAGTTTTGACGGTGTGAGCTCCGTCAGCGGCACGCAGTACGAAGACAACGCCGCCACTCTTGGTACGACCGCACTCTCGGGCAGCTATTCGGTTGACTCGACTACTGGCCGTGTCGCGTTCGTGCCATCGCAAACGAACAGTCAAAGCCTCGGAGACCATCCCCTCGTCATCTATGCGGTCCCGGTGCCAAGTACCCTGACGCGCCAGGATTGCATCAACCTGGCAAGCTGCGTAACTGGCTTTATCGTGAGCACGGATAAATCCGCCCAGGCGGGGCTTTTGGAATTTCAGACGCCGACCCTCGGACCGCCACCGCCATTTTCCAATCTTTACGTCGCGGGATATTACTTTTACGGCACGGACGAGACTTTGAATGCGGCCACCCCGCTCATTAACGGAGCAGCGGATGCAAATCCCACAGGTGCCGCGTACACAGGCGTTCAGAGCGCAAACTACTCCGCGAACTCGTTTTACTGCAACATCGACCCGACCTGCGCTCTTCTTCATCCCAATGATTTTATCTACCCCACTGTGACTGGATCGGGTGGCTATATTGACGGAAGTTATTCTGTAAGCAGCAACGGCACGGGAACAATCGGCGGCGAGACAGTCGCGGTCACAAATGGTAACGTGATTTTTTATATCGACGAATCGTCGATTAACTCCACTCCTTCGGTGATGGTGGAAGAGCAGTAACAATGCCTCTGACCCGCCTCATCCGGCAGGGCGCGTTCCGGTGTCCTTAACAGAAGCATTCTGTTTAGGAGGACACCTTGTTAGCTGATACCTTACATTCGTCCTGGGCGGAGCGTTCGCGGCGCCGTTGGACAACATTAACCTCGTTCGGGCTGCAAGCTCTGGTAACCGGCATCTTGCTGCTTCTGCCGCTGCTCCGGCCAATGGGCTTGCCAACGTTCCGCCAGCTCACCGCTCCGATCAGTTTGGGGCAGCCACTCGGAGAACCTCCCGCACATGTACGTACCGGTGGAACTATGGTCGCGCCGAGCACTTCGCCAGTAATCTTCCTGAGGCAACCGGCGAGCATTCCGCACGACCTATCTCCCGCCAGCGATGATGGTCCGCCGTCGATAGGATGGTCTACTCCATCCACTCCCGGAGGCCCGGGCCCGGGAGGTCCGGTAGGCGTGCTCAATTCGCCGGGAACCGGGGTCCCAGTTCTCCCAGTGCCGCCGAAGCCAGCGGCTGTGGCTCCGATCCGTGTTTCGAGTATTAGTGAGGGCAATCTAACGCGCAAAGTTCAGCCCGCCTATCCTCCACTGGCCCGGAGCGCGCGCATTCAGGGTATGGTGGTGCTGCAAGCGGTGATTAGCAGGGAGGGAACGATCAAAGACCTCAAAGTTCTGACCGGCCATCCCATGCTGGTGGGTGCGGCGGTGGATGCTGTGCGGCAGTGGCGCTACCGGCCTTACGTCTTGAACCATGAGCCAGTCGAGGTAGAAACTCAGATCACCGTGGACTTCTCGCTGACTGGGAACTGATAAATGCAGTGGTTGGTGGTTCTCGATTCTTTCTCGGCAGCATGGTTGCTGACTCGAACCACCTGGAGCCTTCTCACGAATCGTTCGGGTAGGGCACGGCTTCAGCCGTGCCGATCAGATCCAGTAAAGACTTGGGCTTCAGCCCCTGAGGTGCCTAGCAATTCATTCGATCCATTTATTAGCGGGGCTTTTGCATTTCAAAGCTCGACGACCGCGGTGAACTTGAGCACCAGCCACAATTCACGAACCGCTGATTGCCGGGAGTAGTCCAAGCGTAACCTGGAGGCACTCCACGCTCCCGCTATAATCGAGCCGAGTGGCGACAACTGTAGAAATTCCGAGCCGCGTCGCAACGCGCCCAACCTGGGCTGAAGTTTCCCTGGGAACTTTGCGGCAAAACTTCCGCGCGGTGGCGAAACATGCGGGTGCGGGCGTGACCGTGTGCGCGGTAGTAAAGGCTGACGCTTACGGCCACGGTGCCTTGGAATGCTCGCGCGCGCTGGAGGCCGAGGGTGCGACGTGGCTGGGCGTCACGTCACTCGATGAGGCGATCCCGCTGCGCGAGGCAGGCATCGAGTCGAGAATTTTGTTGATGACGGGCTTCTGGCGTGGCGAAGAGAGCGAGATCGCCCGCTTGCGGCTCACTCCCACCGTGTGGGAGCCGTGGCACATTGAGGCTCTCGAGAACGCCGCCTCCTCGGGAGCGATGCGGCAGCCTGTGCACCTGAAAGTAGATACTGGCATGGGCCGTTTGGGAGTGTCGCTGGACGAGCTTCCTGCTGTCCTTAAGGCTTTGAAAGCTGCCCCGCATATTGTTCTCGAAGGGCTCTCCACCCACTTGGCTTCCTCGGAAATTATGGACGCGCCTTCCGTGCCCGAGCAGTCACGCCTTTTCGGAGAGGCGCAGCGCATGGTGCGAGCCGCGGGCTTCGATCCGGTATTTATTCACATGGCGAACACCAGCGCCCTGATCTCGCGGCGCGAAACATGGAACAATATGGTTCGTCCCGGCGTGGCGCTGTACGGATACTATTTACCGTTCCAGCGCGCCGGCCGCGAAGTAAGCGGTGGCACTCTGCGCCTTCCGGTAAAGCCGGTGCTGACGTGGAAGACGCGAATTCTTTCCATGCGAAATTTCGCCGCTAACCAGGCGCTCGGCTACGGCGGAACTTACGTCACTAAAGCGCCGGCCAACGTTGCCGTCCTGCCTGTGGGATACGCAGACGGATATAATCGCCAGCTTTCAAATCGCGGCCGTGTCATTGTTCGCGACCACTACGCGCCCATCATCGGCAGCATCTCGATGGACCTCACGCTGGTCGATGTAACCGGAATTCCAGGGATTGCAGTTGGAGACGAAGTGATTCTGCTGGGAACCCGCGACGGGTTGAGCGTTGATGCACTGGAACATGCGCGGCTGGCGAATAGCTCGCCCTACGAAATTCTCTGCAACATTTCCAAGCGCGTGCCGCGGAAGTACGGAAACTAGAACGTAAAATTGGTTCGGGAAGGGCACGGCTTCAGCCGTGCCGCTTGGAGCCAACAAAGACGCGGGCTTTAGCCCCTGCGGAAGGCGCTGGTTCTTTCCTAGCTTCCATATACTTTCGCAAGACGGCGTTCATGGTGGTCTGGTAGCCGCGACCATGCTTGCGGAAAAATGTCAACACGTCGGGATCGACGCGCAAGGTAATCTGCTTCTTTGGCCCCGGCCAAATGATTGCATTCTTGAAGAAGTCCGGGCCTAGCTTGGGAATGTCGGAAAAGTCGATATCCTCGTCGCGCATGGCGTCAATGCGCTTCCAATCCGTCCTGGATCGCCTTTTCATATTCTTGCCGTTCTTCATGATCTGCCCTTCTTCAACCACTCGGTGTGGGAAGGATTAGTTGGTTCATAATGCGAGGGCTCCGCAGATCCAGGTCCACAGATCGCGCCCGATCGCCTCGACCTGCTGCTCCCAGTTCTCGGCGCGCGGATTAGGTAGTGTCCATCGCTCGTCCCAACTCTTTTCCCAAATGTCGGCAAAGCTCTGCCGATCATCTCCACGGTCCCCAGTGAGGATAAGGCTTGCACATACGGCGTCGAAGCCTGCCGAATGAGCGGCGTCAATCATCTCCTCTATATCGGAGCTGCATTTGTACACGTGGCTCGGGAGTACGATCAGCTCGCGCTCACGCCATGACATGTCGTTAGCGTCGAGGGTATCCTTAACCGTGTGGTCTGATTTCTTCTCTTTCTCCTGGTAAGAGCGAACAAAGACATACGCGTCAATCTTTCGACCCCACGGGCTGATGAGCCGACGTGCACCTTTTTGGCCAGGCGAGGAGGCTCCAAGGCCCTGCGACAGGAGAGCATTCATGGCCGTGGACTTGCCATGGTTATTTTCTGCTAGTGGCACGACGAACAGCCTTCTGGAGATGCGCATTTCTGCTCCGCATTAGAAAATCTTATTGCTAGGAAGCGACGCTCGAATCCATTTGATTGTAACTCCAATCGTAGTTACAGCCAAATTGCTCGCTAGTAGGGATTCATATCCATGCCAGATCAGCTCTTCACGAGGCTGAATCCCAACGCCTCTCCGCTCCCATCCAATGTCCGCTCTAGCGGTTCGCTGCAAGGGAGGCTGATGTTCACCTACCTGTTTGTTATTCTCAAAGCACATGCCTTCGCGCTACGCACAATGGATGTACGATTGGGAGCACCGGCTTACTTCGGTGGACAACAACCGCGTGGTG
Source organism: Candidatus Sulfotelmatobacter sp. (assembly GCA_049279555.1). GTDB lineage: Bacteria > Acidobacteriota > Terriglobia > Terriglobales > Acidobacteriaceae > Sulfotelmatobacter. The sequence goes on along the minus strand of JBAPOI010000591.1, from coordinate 3,063 downwards.
CGTCCACTGGAATGGGGTGTAGAGTGGGCGCGGGACTGGCCTTGCCGAAATGGCTGGCGGCCGGGACAGCAGCCGGATGATCCAGAAAAGTTTTTCCACGACTTCAATCGGCGAATCGTAGCGGACAGCGACCAGTTCTATTCCTACACACGGCCAACTGATTTCCGGCTGGAGACCCGCGAAGTCAAAGTTTTCTCTACGCGTGAAGTGCCCGACCCAAAGCTTGAGGAGAAAGTAAAAGGAACGTCGGCGGAGTTTCTTCGTTTTACTTCACCCGTGCGCACGCCCTATCCGGAAAATAATCTGATGAATGCGCGCTGGTTTCCGGCACGGGGAAGGCGCGCAGTTGTTCTGCTGCCGCACTGGAATGCGGACGCGATCGCTTACAACAGCTTTTGCCGCGTGCTCAATCTGTTGGGCATCGCGGTCCTGCGCATGAGCATGCCGTATCACGATATCCGCATGCCGGCGGAAACGCGCCGCGCCGATTATGCCGTGTCTGCGAATATTGGCCGGACACTCGACGCGCTCCGTCAAGGCGTGGCGGATATCCGCAGCTGCTTCGATTGGCTTGAGCAGCACGGGTACACAAAGCTTGGCATTCTCGGCACCAGCCTGGGATCGTGTTATGCATTCATTGCAGCCGCGCATGATCCGCGGGTGCGCGCGGCGGTTTTCAATCATGCGTCGACGTATGTCGCCGATGTGGTGTGGCATGGGCAATCGACAAGACACATTCGGCAGGGGATTGAACAAGAAATTGACCTGGAAGCGTTGCGGCAGTCATGGCTGGCCGTGAGTCCTATGTCGTTTTTCGATAAGTTTGCCCGCTGGCCGAAGAAATCTTTGATTATTTATGCGAAGTATGATTTGACTTTTCTGCCGGAACTCTCGCGCAACGCGGTGGACGAATTCGCGCGGCACGGACTCGACCACAAAGTCGTGATTCTTCCCTGCGGCCACTACACCACCGGAGAAACGCCCTTCAAGTATATGGATGGGTGGCAGATGGCGTCGTTCCTGCGAACTGCATTTGATCCTTAACGCGCCGGCCTTCGGGAGCAATGCCTCACCGCGAAGCGGTAGAATGTGGCATGGCGAGCGGTCGCATGATCGATTCCGATGTGGCAGCGGAGTACCGGCGCGGCGAGTTTTTGGTCAGCACCGATCCCGCGCGCTTGGATTTTAACGTGGTTCACGGCTTCCTGACGAACTGCTATTGGGCAAAAGGCATTCCCCGGGAAGTCGTTGCACGGTCTATTGAACACGCTCTGTGTTTCGGGGTTTATGCGGGGAATGGCGCGCAGGTTGGCTTTGCCCGCGTCATCAGTGACTTCGCTACCATCGCCTATGTCGGAGATGTTTTCGTGCTCGAGACGCATCGCGGCCGCGGGTTGGGGAAGTGGCTGATGGAGTGCATTCTCCGGCATCCCAGTCTGCAGAATCTGCGGCGCTGGATTCTGACGACGCGCGACGCGCACGGCCTCTATGCGCAGGTCGGTTTCAACCCGGTCAAAATGCCGGAAAGATTCATGGAACTTTATCGGCCCGATGTGTATAGCACGATCCAGGAAAAACCATGAAGAATTCAACAGCTTCCACCAAGATGTACCGCCCACTCTACGAATCCGATCCGCAGATTGCCGCCGCCATCGATAACGAAACGCGCCGTCAGCACGAAGGTCTGGAACTGATCGCTTCGGAGAATTTTGTCAGCGAAGCGGTGCTCGAAGCCGCAGGGTCGGTATTCACCAACAAGTACGCTGAGGGGTATCCCGGCAAGCGTTACTACGGCGGCTGCGAGTTTGCCGATGTGGTCGAGAACCTGGCGCGCGACCGAGCCAAGCAATTGTTCGGTGCAGAGCACGCCAACGTGCAGCCCCATGCCGGGTCGCAGGCCAACATGGAGGCCTATGCTGCAGTGCTTCAGCCGGGTGACACAATTCTTGGATTGAACCTGGCTCACGGTGGGCATCTCACGCACGGGCATCATCTGAATTTCTCTGGGAAGACTTACAAGATCGTCCCTTATGGCGTAACAAAAGAGACGGAGACGATTGATTACGGTGCGCTGGAAAAATTGGCCGAAGAGCATCGACCGAAACTAATCATCGGCGGCGGCAGCGCGTACCCTCGCATCATCGACTTCGCACGCATGCGGCAGATCGCCGACAAAGTTGGCGCTCTCTATCTGGTCGACATGGCGCATTTTGCAGGACTGGTTGCGGGCCGGGCTCATCCCTCGCCGGTGCCGCACGCACACATTGTTACTTCTACGACGCACAAGACTCTGCGCGGGCCGCGAGCAGGCATGATTCTTTCCAAAGCGGAGTTCGCGGCGGCGATCGACAAAGTGGTTTTCCCTGGAATGCAAGGTGGCCCGCTGATGCACATCATCGCGGCAAAGGCGATCTGCTTTCAGGAAGCGATGCAGCCCGAATTCCGCGATTACGCGAAGCAAGTGGTGGCAAATGCCAAGGTGCTCGCGGAGACTTTGGCCAGTGAAGGCTTCCGCATCATTTCCGGCGGGACGGATACGCATGTGATGCTGGTCGATGTTTTTTCCAAGGGCATGCTGGGAAGCGATGCTGAGAAAGCGCTGGGCGAGGCCGGAATCACGGTCAACAAGAATGCCATTCCATTCGATGTCAATCCACCCTTGAAGCCGAGTGGCATTCGCATTGGTTCTCCGGCGCTGACCACGCGCGGGATGAAAGAAGCGGAGATGCAGCAAGTCGGGCTCTGGATCGCGGATGCGCTACTGCACCGAAACGATGTAGGCGTGCTCGCGAAAATCCGCAAAGAAGTCCTAGGCCTATGCGAAGCGTTCCCGCTGTATGCGGCGCGCAGGGCTAGAGCGCAGGCTGAAGCTAGGGCGTGAGCCGGCAGGGTACTCGCACTCTGCAATCCCTATCCGGCTCGCCGTAATCCTAGGTACGATCAGAACCCAATCGTAACTGGCAATCGCACACGCCCGCTGACAAATCAAGTTTTGTCTCTGCCTTCAAATCACCGCGGCGGAGCTACAAAGTCTCCTGTCTTAACGAAGAGATCACGATGAAC
>JBAPOI010000590.1:0-4611 GCA_049279555.1 Candidatus Sulfotelmatobacter sp. | reverse complement strand
CAGCTAAGAACGTGTGGCGCGGGCACTCCTGCCCGCGCCACCGGTTATAGGTGAGATTGAAGTTTTCTGTGGGAGGGGGACGAAATGGATTTCCAGGTTCATGAACAAACTTATTTTCTGAGCCTCGCCGAAGACGAGAAGCAGTGGCTGGTTTTTGTGGACACACCAACGGGAGCGCGGCCGATCCCGGTTTACGTGGACGCGCCGGAGCTGCGCTCGTCGGTTCTAGTGCGAGAAGAAAAGCAGAGGGTACCGAACTAAGAGACATGTAAGGATTGTCATCCTGAGCGAAGTGAGTACTTCGCGAAGCGAAGCACTCACGCAGTCGAAGGATCGCTTTAGGCGAATTGGCGAAATTGGCTTAGCCAGGAATTTTCACGATGCAGACGTTGCGGCGAGAACTCCCGATACGTTCGCAGTGAGGATTAAGAGGCAAGGGATCCTTCGACTACTTTCCCCTTGCTTCGCGCAGGGAAACCGCGCTCAGGATGACAAACTGTTCTGATGGCCACTACACCTAAAAAAGATTATTACGAAATCCTTGGCGTGAAGAAGTCCGCGTCGGCCGAGGAGATTCGCAAGGCATTTCGCAAGCTGGCGCGCAAATACCATCCTGACGTCAATCCCGGGGACAAGTCTGCGGAGGAGAAATTCAAGACGCTCTCCGAGGCGAACGACGTTCTCAGCGATCCCAAAAAACGGAAGATTTACGACCAGGTCGGGTTCTACTCGGACAATATCGATCCGGCGACCGCGGAAGCTTATGCGCGGGCTGGCGGCGGAGCGAGTGATGGATCGCCTCAGGGATTTCCGGGGGGTGGGAATGCGGGACAGGGTGTTCCTTTCGATTTTGGCGGATTCGACTTCTCGGACCTAGCAGACAACGCGAGTCGCGGCAGACGAAGCGGTGGTGGCGGCGGATTTCGCGACATCTTCTCGGGAATTTTCGGCGGAGGACGGGGAGCGGCGGCTGAGACTGGCCCGGAAGCTGGTTCTGATCTCGAGTATCAGGTCAACGTGCCGTTCTGGACGGCGATCCGGGGCGGCGTGATGCGGCTCAATATCACGCGGCAGGATGTTTGCGCGAATTGTCATGGGCAGGGGTATATCGAAGCGCCGGGAAAGTGTCCCGAGTGCGATGGCACCGGGCAGATCACGCAGACCGGCGGGCGCATGAAGTTCAACGTGCCGTGTCCGCGCTGCCAGGGGACGGGCAAGAATATTTCGACGTGTCCTACCTGTCACGGTGAAGGCACGGTCAGCCGGACTGAGCCACTGGAAGTTCGCATTAAAGCCGGGACGCGCGATGGACAGCGTATCCGGCTGGCGGGCAAAGGGAATGCTGGATCGCATGGCGGCGTGGCCGGCGATTTGTATGTGATTATCCGAACGGAGGAGCATCCTGTCTTCCGGCGCGACGGAGACGATATTTATCTGACCGTTCCAGTCGCGGCTACCGAAGCAGCGCTGGGCGCGAAGATTGAAGTTCCCACCATCGATGGGAGGGCTCTGCTGAAGATTCCTCCGGGAACGCAGTCGGGGCAAAAGTTGCGATTGCGCGAGAAGGGCGTGCCTTCGGCCACGAAGGACGACGTGCGCGGCGATGAGATCGTCGAGATCACGGTGACGGTGCCCATGCCTCGGGATGAGCGGACTAAGGAACTGCTACGCGAGTTGGCTAAGCTAAATCCGGAAGACCCGCGGGAAGAGCTTTGGAAGAAAGTTTGACGACCTCTTGATTCGGGGAAAACACCGATTGGGAAGATCAAGGGCTCGGCTCCAAAGCCGGGCCCTTTTGCATTTTTAATTCACTTCTTCGGGCTGGGATCGTCCGCTGGATTGATGTAGTTGAACTTGACCGGAGACTGCCCGTGGATCTGGATCACGGTCTCTCCGGAAGCGGCGGCATAGTGATGCATGGTGGGGTCGAGGTAGGCGAAACTGCCCGCCCCGAAGCTCATCATCTTGCTGGCGTCGAATTGATCTCCCATGCCCACTTTGAGCGTGCCAGAAAGAACGGTGACGTTCTCCCGGTTCGGATGGGTATGAGGAGCAACCTTGTAACCGTCGGGCATTTTCAGGCGAATGGTGAAGTCGCCAGAGGCAGCCATGGGATTACCTTCGAGAACGGCCAACTGAGCGCCAGCCGGCAGAAAGGGTGGGACTGGACCGAACTTCACTTGATCCGGCGTGAAAGCGTTTTGAGCATAAGCCGGGTGAGCGACAAAAGCTACTGTGAGCGCGAGAACAAATACAACGAGAAACGGTAGTTTCATATGTCCCGCCTCCAAGAGCGGTGGCGGCATCATAGACCCGGGACTGAGGCAGCATCAAGAACGTTAGAAAGTGTGATCAACCGGACTCAAAGTGCGGTTGACGAAGATTACCTCCGTCGCTGCACTCCTTGACAAAAATTTTCCAAAAAAATTACACATTTTTCTTGCATCGTTGGAAAAATCCCGTAATCTCTACATTGCGAACTAACTTCAGCGGAATTTCTGGAATCTAAACAAACCAGAAAGCTCGAGCAACGCTAAGCATCACCAGCCCGCTGCGGAGTAGCTGAGAGTGAGTCGCTTGAGGAGGAAGCCATAGAAATTGGCAACAGCTAGCGCCCCGCGTCACCAAATAGAGCCCACCCCACCTCTCACCACCACTCCCAATCGGAACCCGATCGCCAAGAACTCGATTGCCCCGAAGAAGTTCGTTCGGCTCACCTTATGGCCTCTGGTCGCCGCCACCTTCTTTATGGTGTCGGGTGGAACCTATGGCACCGAAGACATTGTTCACGGCGCCGGGTACGGACGCGCGATTCTGATTCTGCTGCTCACCCCGCTGCTCTGGAGCCTGCCTACGGCCTTCATGATCGGCGAGCTTTCGAGCGCGTTGCCTTACGAAGGCGGCTACTACGCCTGGGTACGGCGCGCCATGGGAAATTTCTGGGGATTTCAGGAAGCCTGGCTCTCGCTGGTTGCGTCGATTTTCGACATGGCGATTTATCCCACTCTGTTCGTGGCTTATCTCACGCGCATGTTCCCATGGTTTCAGGTGAACAATCGCGGATGGTGGGTTGCGCTGGCCGTTGTGATTGCGTGCGCTGCGCTGAATATTGCCGGCGTGAAAGTGGTTTCGCTCACGTCGTTGTGGCTGTTCTTCGCGCTGTCGGCACCGTTCGTGGCAATTGTGCTGCTGGCGCCATTCAAGATGGGCGCGCTGGCGAATGCCGTGACCAAGCCGACTACTTCGAGTGTGGACATCCTCGGCGGTTTGCTCATCTGCATGTGGAACTACATGGGTTGGGACAATGCCTCGACGATCGCTACCGAAGTGGAGAAGCCGCAGAGAACCTATCCGCGGGCGATGCTGGTTGCGGTATGCATTGTGGCTCTGAGTTACGTGCTTCCCTTCGCTGCGATGTGGATGACCGGGCTGACCGCGACCGCGTGGGAGATCGGGTCGTGGGCGGACATCGCCGGATTGCTCGGTGGGCCGCTGCTGCGCATCGGCGTGGTTCTGGGTGGAGTGATCAGCGCCTTTGGCATGTTCAATGCCCTGGTGATGAGCTACTCGCGGCTGCCGCTGGCAATGGCGCAGGATGGCATGCTGCCCGGAGTTTTCGCGAAGCTGCAATCAAAGTCGCGGGCGCCGTGGGTGGCTATTGTGGCGTTAGCGGTAGGATGGGCGATGTGCCTTGGCTTGGGTTTTGCCCGTCTGGTTACGCTCGACATCCTTCTCTACGGAGCGAGCCTACTGCTGGAGTTCGTGGCCTTGGCTGTGCTGCGCTTCCGCGAGCCAGACCTTCCGCGGCCGTTCCGCGTTCCCGGCGGGCTGTTCGGGGCGATCGCGATTGGGATACCACCGATGCTGCTGCTGGGCTTCTCGATCATTCGCAGCGAGCACGAGCAGGTGTGGAACATGAGCTCATTCTCCTTCGGCATGATTCTGATTGCGGCTGGAGTCGTGGCTTATGCGGTGAATCATCTGTTGAAGCCCGCTGGATGGGCGACAACCGGACGGGAGAAAGCGCAGCCGGCAGCCTAGCGGATCGGTAAGCTATTCACTGAAAAAAGAGGACCGGAAAACTTCCCGGTCCTCTTTTCCTTTATGCGACTGCCTCTAGACTACGCGGCTGCGGTCGCGCTATCTCGGAGCATCTTTACTTTGTCGTGGGCTTTTTGCACGCTCGCCGCTTGGCGACGAACGATCTCCGCCACATTCGTCGGCAAGGAACCACTGAGCGCCTTTTGATAGGCTTCCTTGGCATTATCCTCGCCCGCCTCGACCGATTCCAAAATCGCCTTGTCGCCGGCGCCTAAGCTCACCTTGGTGTCGATCCAGGCGCGATGAAGCGCAGCCGAAACCGAGCCGGAGACTTTCTTGTCCGGCTCGCCCAAGCGGGGAAGCTCGGCCTGGAGTTCTCCTGCAAAACGCGACCGCTCCAGGCTCTGCTCGTTGAAGAAAGCTTTCAGGTCCGGACGCTTCGTCTTCTCGGCGGCATCCTGATAGCCCTTTTGTGCGTCTTTGCACGATTCCATAAGATCTTCAATAACACTGATCGCTTTATTTTCGTCCATAGTATTCCTCCGGCACCTTGGATGCCCCCGCACGCGC
>JBAPOI010000589.1:0-3735 GCA_049279555.1 Candidatus Sulfotelmatobacter sp. | reverse complement strand
ACGCAAAGTGCATGGGTTGGTGGTGGTGCAATTTGGCTGACGCTCGACGCCGATGGAGCAGGAGGTCCTTCGCTTCGCCTGAAAAACGGCTGCGCTCAGGATGACACCACAAAGGTTCGGGCAAGGATTTTAGATAGGTTTGCCGCGGAAGAAATAGACGAGCTCAATGATCAGGATGATCACGACCATGAGTTCGAGGACGAAGGCGCGGCTTTGATTGAATTCGTCCACCATGAAGCGGTAAAGCTCTTCGGCGGTCTGCAGTTTCTGCTGGACCAGGTCTTTGTAGTCGGGCACGCCGACTTTCAGAGCGGCAAGCTTGTAGAGGCGGGCGGAAAACATGTCGCTGAGGAACTTGATGGCGTTGTCGGCGCGCTCGGTGAGTTCGCTTACGTCGAGCAGGACAGTGTGGAGTTTCGAAGCGGCTCGCGCCGTCCGCCAGCGCGACCACAGGCCGCGGCCCCCAGCCTCCAGGAAGTCATAGACCTTTTCTAGTTGCTGGCTGAGCAGATCGTCGTAATGGCGGAACTCGAGCAACTGCGAGTTGGCGTACTGCAAGAGCTGAATCGCGGTCTCGGCACCGGCGACGCTGTCATAAAGGAAGGCGGCGTTCCAGCCGATCACGGCCAGATCGTTGGGATAGTAGGAAATTCGCGATTGCAGAATCTCCTGCCGTTCACCGTCGGAAAGCGGCTGGGTCTCGCCGCGGACGACTTGGGCGATCCAGCCTCCCTGCGACGCCAGCAGATCGGCGGCCGACGGAGATCCTGCGATCTCGCGCAGGTGGAAGATGAAGTAGTCCTCCTGCAGCCATTCGTTGCCGTAGGGCTTGACCAGCGCGGGAGCGGCACGCTCCAGTTTTTGCCGGACGATGCGGGTTGCCAGGCTTTCAAAGTTCGTGTCCCAAACCCAACGGCTGGAAAGTTGAACCAGAGTGTCCCAGTCGCCGGAAAACGGCAGCTCGAAGACCACGCTGACCACACCGTAATCGAAGTACTTGATGTCGCCCTGAAGGCGTTCGCCGCTTTCAAGAACAAGGGGTTCGAGGACTTCCTCGACCGGGGGGCGCTGGTAGCGGACGTATCCGGGAGCCAGGTGCCGGAAGCTGGCATCGGCGGTGCGCGCGCCCAGGATTTCTCGCAGCTCGTCCAGGCGAATCTCTTCGCAAACGTCAAACTGGATTAGAACCAGCACAGAACCGGCCAGCGGTGCGTGCGCCGACTTGGCTGCCACCAAGGTCGGCAAGGCCTCAGCGGGAACTTTGCCGATAGTCGGAGCGCTGATGGTGCTGTCACGATCCATAGCTTCACCGGCCGGGACTTCACGATCCGTCAGCTCATGCAATTCGCGATCCGTTACTTCGTGATCGATGACTTCAGGATCCATAACTGACAGTTCGGACTGATCCAGCTTGAAGGTGTTGTGTATAGGTCCCGTGAAGGGACCGACCAGAACTCTATTGTCCCAGAAGAACGGCAATCTGGCGAGAGGAGGAAGTTGAGAGGAGGGCTAAAACGAAGCATAACTCCAATAGAATCAGCGTTTTTTAGAAAATTCCCATAAGAGAGCGGCACCTGCTACGAAGGCCGCCAGACCCAATCCGGCGCATGCCATGGATGTGAGTACTGCTGCCTCGTGCCGGGCGGCATGGACGGACTCGGGGTATGCCCCATACTCCGGAACGTTGCCGCCATCTTCATTCGCGGCCAACGCCATTTGCAAGACCTCGGCTAGATGCAACGCGTGGCGATTTGTCCCCTGGGCGATCTGTTCGCGGCAGCTGAAGCCATCGGCGATGACGAGCCAGTCAGCCGGGGCTTTGCGGACGGCGGGGAGAAGTTCGAGTTCGCCGATCGCGACCGAGATGTCATATTTCTCGGCCTCGAAGCCAAACGAGCCGGCCATACCGCAACAGCCGGGGGCGGGGCTTTGGAAGTCGACGCCCAGGCGGCACAGGACGGCTTCCTCGGCCGTCATCTTCATGATGGATTTGTGATGGCAGTGGCCGTGGAGGAGCGCCTTGCGATTGAATTGAGGCAGCGGGAAATCCTTCGCGTGGGTTTCTAAGAACTCGCTTAAGAGAAAAGTATGGCGCGACAAGGCCTGCGCGCGCTCATCGTGAGGAAACAGGTTGACGAGTTCATCGCGAAACACGGCGACGCAACCGGGTTCGAGGCCCACGATGGGAATACCAGCTTCGATCTCGGGGGAGAGTTCGTCGAGAATTCGAAGCAGGAGTGCCTGGGCACGGTCAAGCATCCCGTGATCATAGAGTGGGCGACCGCAGCATAGGTTCGCCCGGGGAACGACTACCCGGAAGCCGGCAGCTTCGAGGACGCCGACCGCGGCCTTTGCGGTATCAGGCCGAAAATAATTGTTGAATGTGTCGGGCCAGAGAAGGACGGGAGGAGCGTCAGGGGCTAAAGCCCCTTGATCTTGAGGCGGCTCAATCGCAGCGCTGGAAGCGCTGCGCCACCCAAAACCATTTCGCGCGGCTCGTGGCCTAGATGTGCGTCGACCGTGGAACCAGGTCTTGAAACTTTCCGGAGCGAATGCAGGGATCGAGCGCTGCCTGGGTATGCCAGCGAGTATCTTTGCAATGTCGCGCAGAAAGGGAAGTTGCGTCGTCAGGTTGACCAGTCCCGGCATCTGCGACGCGACGCGTGCCCAGAGATCGATATTGCCGAATGCGTAGGCGCTGCGCGGGCGCACGCGGCCTTCATAATAATGAGACAGGAATTCGGACTTGTAGGTGGCAACATCCACGCCCACCGGGCAATCGCTTTTGCATCCCTTGCAGGCGAGGCACAGGTCGAGCGACTTTTTCACTTCTTCGCTACGCCAGCCGTCGCGGATCACCTCGCCCTGAGTCATCTCCCAGAGCAGGTGAGCGCGGCCGCGCGTGGATTGCTCCTCCTCGTGCGTGACCCGATAGCTGGGACACATCAGCCCACCTTCTTCGCGGCGGCACTTGCCAACGCCGACGCAACGTAACGTCGCTTCGGCGAGACTGCCATGGTCGGCGGCGAACTGGAAATTGGTTTCCGGTTCCCACGGCGCATAGCCCGCGCCCAGGCGGAGATTCTCGTCGAGCCGGTAGGGTTCAATCAGCTTGCCAGGATTCATCTTCCAATCCGGATCCCACGCCTCTTTGAACTCGCGGAAAGCCTGGACCAGTTCCGGGCCGAACATTTTCGGCAGCAGCTCCCCACGCGATTGACCGTCGCCATGTTCACCCGAGATGGAGCCGCCATAGCTCACCACCAAATCGGCGGCTTCCTCCATGAATTTTCGAAACTTGGCGATGCCTTCTTTCGATTGCAGATCGAAGTTCATCCGGGTGTGGACGCACCCGTGCCCGAAGTGGCCATAGAGCGATCCCTTGTAGCCATACGCGGCAAACATGCGGCGCAGATCGCGCAGATACCCACCAAGTTTTTCCGGTGCGACCGCGGCATCTTCCCAGCCCTCCCAGTTGAACGGTTCGCCGGGAACGTGCGAGGTCACGCCGAGAGCCGATTCGCGCACTTCCCACACGCGCCTGATTTGCCGCTGGTCCGTGAAGAGGGCAAGGTTTGGCGGGTTCGCAACCCGACCAAGCGTCTGCATGAGGCCGCGCGCTTGAGATTCGGCCTCCATCGCTGTGTCCGCGCCGAACTCCACCATCAACCATCCGCCACCTTCCGGCAGCAGCGCGAGGCCTTCCGAGTTGATGCCTTTTGCGCGCGTGTACCC
>JBAPOI010000588.1:0-14629 GCA_049279555.1 Candidatus Sulfotelmatobacter sp. | reverse complement strand
CCAGGACGGAGGCCAGAGTCTCGAGCGGACCAATCTGTTCGCTTCTGGCCAGCTGACGGAGGCTCACTTCTTCCTCAGAAATGTGCTGGAGACCAAGCGATTCAAGTCGAACTGACTCCACGCGGAGTCGCCGGTACATGTCGTCAACGTTGTTTACATCGCGCGGCGACCAGAGGCGCTCGGCAATCGCCGCAGTTCGGGGCCAAATGCGGGAATCGATATCTTGTGAAGTAGTCTGCTCGGTCCAAATGCAGGCCTCTCCGCCGAGAATGCGGCCCTGCTGCTCAGCGGTGAGATCGTTCGATTGAGGCAACGGATCCACCATGTAGTGAGCTTCGGCGGCGCTCATCAGATTTAGGTAGTAACCCGCGGAGAGAATGCTGCGGTAACCATTTTTGGCTCCGGCGGCTAGCGAGTCAAAGCCGCGCCAGCTCTGGACGACGATGTCCTTCGGCAGGTCAGGGGTAAGAATTTCGTCCCAGCCAATCATGTGTTTGCCGTGCTTCTCCAGAATTTTGAGAAGACGCTGGTTGAAATAATTCTGTAGCGCGGCAGTATCCTGAAGTTTATGTTCGCGCATAAAGGTCTGGATACGCGGATTCGCCTTCCACTCTTCACCGTTGTTCTCGTCGCCTCCGATGTGCATGAAGTGGTCGGGGAAGATGGCTGCCATCTCTCCAATGAAAGCATCGAGGAATTTATAAGTGCTCTCTCGCGTGGGATCCATTACTGGATCGAAGACACCGAACTCGCGCTCGATTTCGAAGGGGCCGGGCGCGCTAGCGAGATCGGGATATCCAACGAACCATGCGCTGGTGTGTCCCGGCATATCGAACTCGGGAACTACACGGATGCCGCGGTCGCGCGCATAGGCAACAATTTCGCGGGCTTGCTCCTGGGTGTAGAAAAGTCTGTCGGATCCCAACCCAGCGAGCCTCGGAAATGCCCGGCTCTCCATGCGGAAGCCCTGGTCTTCACTGAGATGCCAGTGAAAGACGTTTAGCTTAACCGCAGCCATGCCGTCGAGTGCACGTTTGATAACGTCGACCGGCATGAAGTGGCGTCCACAGTCGATCATCAGACCACGCCAACGAAAACGTGGAGTGTCGTGAATCGACACGGCAGGAACAAAATAACCGGCTCCATCGGACTGCACGAGTTGTTGCAGAGTCTCGAGACCGTGTATGGCTCCCACCACAGTAGCGGCGCGCAGGCGCGCGGCCGAGGGAGCTACGTCGAGAGCGTAGGACTCGTTTTCGTCGACTGACTGGATCGTTTCGCCCGGTTCATCGACGCTGATGACCAACGTTGCCGATGCGCTGGCGGTCGGTGGAGAGGCTGGAATTGAAATTCCAGTCTGAGATTCGAGGCGATGAATCGCGCGTGCTACAGCGGCGTCGAGGCGGGCGTCCCGGTAGTGGTCGCTGATGGCCGCGAAAGACGATGTGAGAACGAGCCGTCCTTCCTGCGGGGAAAGATTCGAAGGTTGCGGCATTAGAGCGTTGACGAATCCGGAAGGACTCTTGGGCGGAGTTGCCTGACTCCGCGCGGAAGACGAAGACAAAACTATAAGAGCTAGAATTGTGAAAATTATTCGATGCACAATGGCCTCATTCTCGCGGGCCGCTAGTTGCGGTGCTTTTAGCGGAAGCGACGGATAAACAGAGTGTGCCGTTCTGAACGGTAGAAACCGAGTCCGTAAATCGTAGCCTTGCCTTTGGTCGAATAGATAATCTGGCGAATGCGCAGCACCGAGGCGCCCCGAGGGACCATGAGCAAGTCAGCAATATTGGAATCCGCCGACGTGGCATCGACCTCTTCATCCGCGTAGGCGAGCTTCGTCGCAAAGTCATGTTCAAGAATCGCAAATAGCGAACTTCTTCCCAGCGGGGCCGACACGAGACCGGGAAAATCGGTTGCAGACAGGTAGCCAGTCTCCAGGGCAAACGGCTCTTCACCCGTAAGCCGAAGACGTTGAATTTTCATCAGCCGACTCGCCGCAGGCAGCCCGAGCCTGGCCGCAACCTCTGGCTCGCCTTCAATCACCTTTGCCACTAAGACCCGGGTGCGCGGAGCTAAACCGCGGCTCGACATTTGCTCGGTGTAGCTCATCAACTTATTAAAGTGAATCTTGGGCACTGCGACGAAGGTTCCTGCCCCCAGCCGGCGTTCGACGATTCCTTCGTGCTCCAGGCCAGCCAAGGCGTGGCGAGCTGTCATTAGGCTCACCTTGTGAGTCTTGGCCAGTTCGCGCTCGGAGGCAACGGCATCCCCCGGTTTCAAACTAGCCGCCGCAATGCGGTCGCGGATCGCGCCCTGAATTTTCTTGTAAGCCGGAGTCCTGGTGCGGTGGTTTCCAGACATATTTGTCGTTTCTATACCCCGGTCGTTTGTATATCTGATGGACGGCAAAATCGTTTTGGGGACGCAGGATACGTTAAAGTCTGTTTCGCAGCAGCGCCATATGCTATATAGCTTATTGTGAGTTTGATGTAAAGACTCAATTCCTCAAGCGCGATGGCATGGATGGTCCCAACCGACGATCGCTCCGGATCTGAAACGCGAACATGGCCTGTCCTGTTTCGGCGTCGAGATTCTTGGCTTTTCGCCTGATTCGATTGGCACTGGGCAATGGCAACATCAATCATCCCGATTTGAACCGCCTTCCCGTCTGAAAATTCCTTTGGTCTTGATTCTCTCCGACAACGGGAGATGGAAGAGCGGCTTCGTATCGAACAATTTTCTCGGGCTGATCTCCTTTTTTTTCTTGACTATGAACTACGATGTGCTATATAGCATAGTTCGTTTCCATTAGAAGCTTCTTAGTAAGCCCCAACTTGGGATTCGGTTTGAGGAGGAGTGCCATGACGAAGTGGAACTACGGAAGACGGATAAACTCAACCGAGGACAATCGCCCAACGGTTCGGAAGCATTTTCTATTTCTAGCGATTTGCGCAGTTATCCTAGGCTTGTCGGCGATCGGTCTGGGTCAAGAGTTGGCGGCCACGCTCACAGGCACAGTAACCGATTCCAGCGGAGCTGTTGTCGCTGGGGCGACCGTCGTGGTTCACAGCGAAGAAACGGGCTCGGATGTCCGTTCCGTGACCACCAACGATACTGGTAGTTTCAATATTACGAACCTCCCTGCAGGGCGCTTCACAGTCACGGTCGGGAATAGTGGCTTTCAGACCTTCGTGGCGAAGGAAGTAATTCTCAACGTTGCGGAAAAGCGCACGCTCGATGTGAAACTTGTGGCCGGAAAAGTCAGCGAGCAGATGGTCGTGACTGCGGAGAACATCCAGATTCAAACCACCACCGCGGAAGAGTCGGGGACAGTCACGGGGGATCAGGTTCGAGAGTTAGCGTTGAACAATCGCAACTTCGAACAACTCATCCTGTTGCAACCTGGCGTCGCCAATCAACTGCCGGATAAGGTCGGCTTCGGTTTAGCGAATAATACTTCAATTTCAGTGAATGGAGCGCGCACCGGGGCGAACAACTATACGGTGGATGGAGCTGACATCAATGACAGTGGTTCGAATGGAACGCTGCTGAATACTCCGAGCATCGATGCCATCCGAGAGTTCACGCTGGAGCGCAGCAACTATGACGCAGCGTTCGGACGCAGCGGCGGCGGCCAAATCGTAGTCGCGACCAAATCCGGAACCAATGACTTCCATGGCAGCGCGTACGAGTTCAACCGCAACAATTTCTATAACGCGAATACGTTTAGTGGCCGGGCCTCGATTGCAGCCGGAACCGAGCTTTCGGCGAACAACACGGTCCCGATTGAGCGCTACAACGACTATGGGTTCACCCTCGGCGGTCCACTGTTCATTCCGAAAGTTTTCCATCCGGAGAAGGACAAAACTTTCTTTTTCTGGTCGGAGGAATGGCGCAAAGCCAGCACCCCGGGCCAGAATATTATCAATGTGCCCACGCCGGCGGAACTTGCTGGCTCGTTTACAAGTCCAGTCACAATTGCTCCAGCCGGATGCGTGACCAACAACGGAGGGGTGTCTACCATCAGCCCGTCGTGCTTCAGCAAGAATGCTACCGCGTATCTCAACGCATTTATGTTGAATAACCCGCCCAATACTTCTACTGGGCAGCTGGTGACAAACTACAGCCAGCTTAACAATTTTCGTCAGGATATTATCCGCCTCGATCAGAACGTCGGCGATAGAGTCCGCCTTTTCGGGCGTTACATGGAAGACGTGGTCCCGCAAAATGAACCCTTCTCGCTCTGGGGTGGTGGAAACTACCCGGGCGTAGAGACCACGTCGGTGAATGCGCCCGGCCGCAACCTTGTCCTGAATGCGAGCGCCACGATCTCGCCGAGAGTAGTGAACGAAGTGGAGTACGTGGACTCGTGGGGCGCAATCAATTCAACTTTGAGCGGAATCGCAAACTCGCCGACTTTTCTCGGTCAGCTAACGAACAACACGAAGTACACAGACCCGAACGGCCGGGCACCCAATGTTGGCTTTACTGGCGGGACCCAAGCGGTGCCCGCACTTACTGGACTAGGCAACGGAAGCGCGCCTTATTTTGAGCGCAACATCGACAAGAACATATTCGACAATCTATCCATCCAGCATGGCAATCACACGATCCGCACCGGCTTTACCGCGATGTGGATGCAGAAGACGGAAAACGCTTCCTCCGGTTTCGCGACGTTCACTTTCAGCCCCACGAATACCAACCCGGCATTCGCCAATTTCCTGCTCGGACAAGCGGATAGCTATACCCAGCCTAGCAAGGACACGATCCCCCATCTCAGGTATATTAACTTCGAAGTCTACGTGCAGGATGACTGGAAGATCTCTCCCCGTCTAACCTTGAACGCCGGAGTGCGTTGGAGCTACTTCCCATCGCCGACTGACAGCAATAACACTCTGAACAATTTCAACCCTCTCTTGTTCTCTGCGGCCAATGCCGCAATTATCGATCCCATCTCAGGAAACATGACGGGGATGACGGCCGGCGGCGCCGCGACCGATGCGGCGCACTATGCCAATGGGCTTATCTTCCCGACCGGAACCGCCTGTACGACAGCTCAAGCGATTGCCTCACAGGTGGCTTGCTCACCCTTCGGCAGCCGGGTTAACCCGAGCTCCAACAATAATTGGGGACCGCGGCTGGGTCTGGCCTATGACCCCTTGGGGAACGGCAAGATGGCTGTGCGTGCCGGATTCGGCATTTTCTATGACCGCACCCTGAACGGCATCTGGGAGCAGAATGCCTTCGGCGACCCGCCATTGGTCCAGACCATAACGGTCAACAACCAGAGCGGCAGCACTCTGAATTTGTTCGATAACCCATTAGGTGGGCAGGTAGCGGGTGCACCTTTGGGGCCAAACGCCTTGATCGCAACCGGCACGCCAACCTTCAAGGTACCGAGCTACATCGACTACAACGTTTCCGTGCAGCGCGAAATACTGCCAAGCACGGTCGTCGAAATTGGATATGTGGGGACCAAGGGCACGCACCTGCTGGGCGACGTAGATATCAATCAGCCGACGGTCGCTGCACGTTTAGCGAGTTCCGGGGACGACGTAAACGCGATTCGTCCGTTTCCCGGTTTCGGCGTAATCACAGACCGCAATCCCATCTTCACCAGTAACTACAATTCCCTGCAAGCTTCCTTGAACCGCCGCTTCAACCGGGGCTTGACGGTGCAACTCGGTTACACCTGGTCGAGGCTGCTCACAACGAGTCCCGAGGACCGGTCGTTGGCAACGTATAACACCTACGATTTGAAGCAGAGCTACGGGCCATCCACGCTAAACACTCCGCAGATGTTCATCGCCAGCTATGTTTACGATCTGCCGTTTTATCGGAACCAGAGCGGCGCCATCGGCAAGGTCCTCGGCGGGTGGGAAATCTCCGGCATCACCACCATCCAGACCGGCCAGTCACTCTCGATCACTCAGGGTTCAGACCCCTTCGGCGCGGTGACAGTGCCAATATCGGTGGGTGGTTGCACGATCTCGGCCACTACTCCTTCTTGCCCGCTCTATCCGGGAGGTCTGGGCATGACGCGACCGGGCAGCACGGTGCAGGTCCGCGCCGATCAGATTGGCGATGCCAGCGGTCCGAAAACTGCGGCGGAATTCTTCAACACCGCTGCCTTCGCCGATGCAGTGGGCCACTTCGGCACATCGAGGGTGGGAGCGATTTATGGGCCTGGGTTGCAAGTGTGGGACATGTCACTCATCAAGAACATCCGATTCGCCGAGCGAGTTGGGGTGCAACTCCGTCTCGAAACTTTCAACACTTTCAACCACGGCAACCCCATGACAGTGGATACTAACGTGGACGACGGCGCGAGTTTCGGCACCGTCAACGGATGGCACGATCCGCGCAACGTTCAAATCGGGGCTAAGATCAACTTCTAACCATCGTTTAGGCATCAACAAAAGCGCACGCTTCGGCGTGCGCTTTTGCGTTTCTTGCAGAACCCGGAAGGGACTAGGTACTCTGTCTGCCGCTCACTGACTCTCGTTCTTCTTGATTGCCGCCGCACGGCGTTTCTCCTGTATATCGAGTGCTATCTTCTGCTCGTTTGCTGCCTCAGGGGCCTGTCCTAATTGCCGCAATGCCGTTCCGAGAACAAAGTGTGCCTCAACATAGTTCGGATCAATCTGAATGGCCTTGCGGAGCGGCTCAATCGCCGCTTGGGGATGTTGCAGCGCCAGTTCAGTCTTACCCAGACCAAACAGAGCCTCGGCGTAATGTGGATTCACTGCCAGGGCTGCGCGAAAATGAGGCTCGGCTTCTGCGGGCTGAGATTTATCCAGAAGGATCTGGCCCAGTATGCAGTTCGAAACGGGATCGTTCGGAAAGCGTTGCAGTTCCGTCCGGAATTCCTTCTCCGCAAGTTCGTTCTCGCCCTCCCGCCAATACTCGAAGCCCAGGCCGGAATGCGCTCCCATGAAGTTCGGATCCGCCGCCACCGCCGCTTGATATTCTTTGATGGCTTCCGGTCGATTCGACATCTGGTCATAAGCCGTGCCCATCATGATGTGAGCCGACGCCGAGTTTGGATTTACCTGCATGATTCGAGTAAATACGCTCGTAAGCGCCTTGTAGTCCTTCATCCGCAGGTACGCTTTACCGAGCATATCGAGAGTTTCCAGATCGGATGGATCAACATGGTTGGCACGTTCCAGAAATTCCGCGGCTTCGCGATAGCGATCAAGAGCAAAAAGAGACAAGCCGGCCAGGTCGAGAATCTGAAAATCGGTTGGATACTTCGCGGCCATCGACCGGAGCAATTGCCAAGCGGGCAAGTAATGCTGAGCTTTGAAGTAAGCGACGGCCAGATTGCGTTTTGTCGAAACATCCTCCGGATGGGCTTTCAGCGCATCTTCGTACAAAGGGATCGCCTCTGCAGGCTTGCCCATCCGGGTCAGCACAATTCCCAGATTGTTTAATGCGACCATTGAATGCGGATCGATTTTCAACGCGTGCCGAAGATCCTCTGCTGCAGCCACGTTGTCACCTTTGTGCATCGCCTCCGCAGCCTCTGCGAGGTACGCGTGTAACTGCGTTTCTGCGCTATTCGAGAGCGGACTGGGCGGAACTGGGTCCTGGGCGGTTACACAATGCGCAAGCAGCAGCCACATTGCACACAGCATCGCGACCGGGAAGCTGCGCATTTGCACTCGCATACGCCAAATTTTAACTTACTGATCCATGAGGGAGCCCGTTGCAGTAGAAACTGTTTTCTTGCGGTCGCACTACGCATCGGGATACGCCGGGATTTCTGTCGTGCGTAGGCGATGTCGGGAAGATTATGATGGATCAGCAATTTGGAAAAGTTGGTAGCGCTACCGGGAATCGAACCCGGGTTTGAAGATTGAGAATCTTCCGTCCTAACCCCTAGACGATAGCGCCATCCGGGTGGAGATCAATTATAGCAAAGGGTCGCTCGCCGGTTTCTGGCAGAACTCTTGGTTTGTCTCACGACAAATTTCGAGGAAAGCAGGTTTCCACAGGCCGCGAAAGTTTATAATAAAGTCACTCCGCCAATATAGTTGCACGCTTCCTAAAAGTTGCGGGTGATGTGTATGTGGATCGTGGAACAACTCAATTCATTCATAAATCTAGGCATATGCAAGGAGTATCCAACTATGGCAAGGTCGAAATCTACCCCCGGCGCCAAGGCAAGTCGCACCGGAACTGATGCAAATGCGAATAACAATAACAAAGAGCAAGCCAACACCGTAACCCCTGCCAATCTTCCTGACTTGAAATCGGCCGACGTGAAAATGGTCACGGGAGATACCCCGGTCGTCCAGTCGGAAATGAAGCCACAGAACAAGGTAGCGCCGACAACCCGGAGGCTCGAGATTGCCAAGCCTGAGCCCAGAAAAAATCTGGTTCCCATCAACCTGGACGACGAGATTCGCCGTCGCGCTTACGAGCTTTACGAGCAACGCGGAAGCTCGGCCGGTCACGAGACCGAAGATTGGCTGACAGCCGAGAGTGAAGTGCGGCAGCGCTACCATCAGCGGAGCGCCTAGCAACATCCTGCCTTTGCAAATCGCCCGGCGGCTTCACGCAAGCCGCCGCAGCGATACATTCTGGGGCCCAAATGTTTCCCGAGGATCTATTCTGGATTCCGGGTTCTTCGAGAGACTATTGAGACCTCCGTCTGCTACCATTGCAGGCTCCTACCCTCGCGGTTGCCTCGCACGGGAGTTTCTGAAAAAATAGCTCGGGGTTCGGCCACATGGCGCAAATTGGCAGTTTCGCACTTCTTCTCGCGCTGGCTTTAAGCGTCTATTCGTTCCTCGCCGGATTGATCGCGCTGGTCTTTCAGAATCAGGAGCCGCTCACCGGCAAAGGCGTAGTTCGCCGCGGCGGTGCTCCCGCCGAGACGAACTCTCTGGCCGCGATCCTCCGCCAAGGTTCGGAGCGCCTCGGTGAGACTGCCCGCCGGGCCGGTGTCGCCACCTTCGTTGCCGTTCTGCTGGCTTCGGTTGTCCTTGTCATCTGCGCCTTTCACGATGACTTTTCCATCGCTTATATCTTTCACCATAGTAATCGCGACCTGCCCGGTCCTTATAAGTTCGCCGTCTTGTGGTCGGGACAGGAAGGTTCCCTGCTGTTCTGGTCGTTATTGCTCGCCGCCTATGGGTTCGTCTTGCGTTTGCGCTACAAGACCGACCCGCGCTTGTTCGCCTACGCTTCTGTTGTTCTGGCTGGCGTGCAGATCTTCTTTCTTTTGCTGCTGAATTTTGCGGCTCGGCCTTTTGGCTTGCTCGAAGGCCCTATGCGGCCGGATGGAAGCGGACTCAACCCGCTACTGCAGTATCCCGAGATGGTGATTCATCCGCCCATGCTTTACCTGGGGTACGTTGGATTCACTGTGCCCTTTGCCTTTGCCCTGGGCGCATTGATCATGAAATATCCCGGCGAAAAATGGATTCACATCACGCGGCGCTGGACCATGGTCACCTGGGCGTTCCTTACCTGCGGAGTTTTCCTCGGCGCGCACTGGGCCTACTCCGTCCTCGGCTGGGGCGGCTATTGGGGGTGGGATCCTGTCGAAAATGCTTCGCTCATGCCCTGGCTCACCGGCACGGCTTTCCTGCATTCCGTGATGATGCAGGAAAAACGCGGCATGCTGAAAATGTGGAACATGTGGCTGGTCTTTGCCACGTTCTGGCTGGCCATTCTCGGAACATTCCTGACGCGCAGCGGAATCATCAGTTCGGTACATGCGTTCGCACAATCTTCCATTGGTGACTGGTTCGCCTGGTTCCTCGCAATCACCTTGATCGTATTTCTCTTCTTCTTTTTCAAGAACAAATCGCACTTGCGCAGCGAGCATAAGCTTGAGTCGCTGGTTTCGCGCGAATCCAGCTTTCTGTTCAATAATCTATTGTTCGTTCTCCTTTGTTTTACTGTGTTGTGGGGAACGTGGTTCCCGAAGATTTCTGAACTTGTGCAAGGCAACAAAGTGACCGTGGGAGCGCCGTTCTATAACCGGGTCGCCATTCCTGTGGCCCTGTTGCTCCTGATTCTCACCGCGGTTGGCCCGCTGCTGGCGTGGCGCAAAACTTCGTTCGAAAGCCTGAAGCGCAATTTCATGTGGCCGACCATCGGCGCCATCGTTGTCGCAATTTTCCTGATGGTCACGCCGCAGAGTTGGGGATCGGCGTTCGGCCTCAAGCCGTGGCAGGACATCTCTTATTTCTACTCGCTCATGGCGATCGCGCTCTCGGTGCTGGTGACACTCACCGTAGCTAGCGAGTTCTATCGTGGCGGCAAAGTCATTTCGAAGCACACCGGCCAGGGCATGTTTGCGTCGATGGTGCAGCTCACCCATCGCAACACGCGCCGCTATGGCGGATACATCGTCCACTTCGGCGTGGTCGTGGTCATCATTGGTTTCGCTGGAGCAGCATTCAATCAGGATAAAGAGCAAGAGATGGGCTATGGAGACAAGATGACCATCGGCTCCTACACCCTGATCTGCCGGTCTTATACCGATGATGATGCCCCGAACTACGCCAGCGAGTGGGCGGTGCTCGACGTTTACAAGGGCAGCAAGCAGGTCGGCACCATGACGCCGGTGCGCCGTTTTTACAAGGCCAGCCAGCAGACCTCGACTATGCCTGACATTCGGTCTGGCCTGAACGAAGATTTGTACATTGTGTTCGAGGGACTGAATCAGGATAACGGTCACCCGATTCTGAAGGCGCATCTGAACGCGCTGGTGATGTGGATTTGGCTGGGCGTCTGGATCATGCTGGGCGGAACGGTTCTCGCCCTGGTTCCGAACGCGCCAGCGCCGGTACGCGTTCCCGCTCCCGCGCGGTTGGGGCAAACGCCTGCTGCTGTGGCCACGGGCGATTGATAGAACAGGTCTCAGGTCTTAGGGTGTTGGGTTCCAAGTCCTTAGGCCTGACGCCTAAGACCTAGCACCTGAGACCTAAGACCTGACAAAGTGATGTCACATTCAATTCCAAAATCGAAGCTGGCCCGGCACATCCGCCGTTGCACGCAAACGATCCTGGTATGTGCTGTCGTTTTCGCCTGCCTCGGCTCCAGCGATCCAGCTACGCGCTTCAACGAAATCGGCCATCAGATGATGTGCATCTGCGGATGCAACCAGATTCTTCTGGAATGCAATCACGTCGGCTGCCCGGCTTCTGATGGCATGCGCAATGAACTCATGGCTTCGGTGACCCGCGGAGATAGCGATAGCCTGGTCGAGCAGGGGTTCGTGCAAAAATATGGACCGACTGTGCTGGCCGCTCCCACTGCGAAAGGCTTCGACCGCGCTGCCTATATCATTCCCTTTGTCGCGCTCATTCTCGGATTTGGGTTGATTGTGCTGGTGATTCGCGCCTGGAAAAATCGTCCCGCACCCGCTCTGGCCGATGGCTTGCGTCCCATACGCGGCGCCGAGCTCGAACAGTTCCGCGACCAGGCCCGCAAGGAGACCGACTTATGATTTCTTCAAGCTGGATCTGGCTGGCCTGTTGCGCGATGCTCTCCATCGCATCTTTCTTCTATGTTTTCTATCTGCCCGGAAAACTTTTCCTCGGTCCTGAGAAGACACGCGCCGGATACCTGCGCGAGCGGAAAGATGCGGTCTACGAAAATTTGCGCGACCTTAACTTCGAATATAAGGCGGGCAAAGTGCCGGACGCCGATTACGTGTCACTGAAATCTTCGTTGCAAGATGAGGCGGCCACAATCCTGGCCGAGATCGCCCGCCTGGAAAATAATCCCGCACCGCAAAAAGGAATCAGATCTTGACTCAACCTCTTGTCATCCTGAGCGAAGTAAGTGCTTCGCGAAGCGAAACACTTACGCAGTCGAAGGCCCCCTTGCCTGCCGGAATCGCAAACCGGCCTAACCAGGAGTTCTCTCATCGTTCCGCGCTTCTCGTAACGCTCACCCTATTCCTCGCTTCCCTAGCCTCGGCTCAAACTCTCACCGGCACGGTAAAGAACGCCACCACCGGCAAGCCCGCCGCCGGAGATGAAGTCATCCTGCTGAAACTTGGCCCAGGGATGGAAGAAGGCGGCCGCACCAAAGCCGATGCCAACGGAAAGTTCAGTTTCAAGCTCGACGACGCGCAGTCTCCGCACCTCATCCGCGCCATTCATCAGGAGGTTACCTACCATCGCATGGCGCCTCCGGGAACCACATCTGTGGAACTCGAAGTCTACGATGTTGGCAAAAAGATCGACGGCATCTCTGTGGTCGCCGACATCATGCGCGTGCAGGTTGAGCAAGGGCAACTTGAAGTCATGCGGGCATTCGCGGTGCAGAATAATTCCAAGCCGCCGCGTACTCAAATGAATGAACGCAACCTTGAGTTTTACGTACCTGAAGGCGCAAAAATGGATGGCGGTTCGGCCATGACCGCGAACGGCCAGCCCATTACTTCGGCTCCCGTACCCGAAGGCGAGAAGAACCGCTATTCCTTCATCTTCCCGCTGCGGCCGGGAATCACGCAATTTCAGGTCGCCTACGAAATGCCCTACTCGGGCAGCGCCAATCTCGATCCGAAATCGGTTTACCCTCTCGAACATTTCGTTGCCATCCTGCCGAAGTCGATGCAGTTCACCGCCGCTGCCACCAACGCCGCTTTCAAGCCGATGAACGATCCCAACCAGCCCGATTCGATCGTGCAGGTGGCTTCGAGTACGGCGGTCGGCCAGAACCTTGCTTTTAAAGTTTCCGGGCAGGGCGTGCTCGAAACCCGTCAGGAGGGCAATGGCAGCCAGGGCTCGGAAGAAAGTGCGCAGAGTTCACCTCCCGGAGCACCGAGCGGTGGCGCACAAGCGACTAACCGTCCCGGCGGCGGATTGGGCCCGCCCATCGACGCTCCCGATCCTCTGCAGAAGTATGAATGGTGGATACTGGGCGGACTTGCCGCGGCCCTCGTCATCGGCGGAGTTTACGTGGCTTCGAGGCAACAGTCCGCAGCCCGCGCCGCGCGCCAGAAGGCTGGTTCAGCAGTTTCCGGTTCATTGGCATCAGGTTCATCTGCATCAACGGCCATGCTGGAAGAAGACGACTACGAATCCGCTCCAGTTCTCACTCCCGCTGTAAATCGATCGGCCGCGTCGAATCGTCCTACGTCGATGTTGCTCGAAGGACTCAAAGAAGAACTCTTTCAGTTGGAAGTTGAGCGCAGGCAGGGGCAAATTTCACAAGCGGAATACGAGAAAGCCAAATCCGCGCTTGATCAAACTCTGGAGCGCGCATTGAAGCGTGAGGCGCAGAGAGCCTGACGTCGGCAGAATCGAAAATTCTTCGTCAGTTCGAATCGAGCGAAAGCCCGATAACGCTTCCCCCAAACCACTTTTTGCGCTACCCTTACTCCGTTCTAAAAGGAGGTCTCCGATGGCTCAGAACACTCAGATTGAGATCGTCCGTCACGCTTCTGGATGGTCCATTCTCTGGGGCGCTCTTCTCATCCTCTGCGGCATGCTGGCGATCGGTTCGCCGCTGCTGGCCGCAGTCGCTGTTAACGCTGTCATTGCCTGGCTGCTTGTCTTCGCAGGCGTGGTCCACATCGTAGTCGCCTTCCACGCCCACGGTGCCGGCAGCCTGCTCTGGAAGCTGCTGGTCGGCGTCGCCTATCTCTGCTTCGGCGCATATCTCGTCATGCATCCGGTGCTGGGAGTGGCGTCGCTCACGCTGGTGCTGGCCACACTGTTCCTGATCGAAGGCGTCCTCAACGTGGTTTTATATTTCCGCATGCGCCACGTGCAAGGCTCTTCCTGGATGCTGATCGATGGCATCATCACGCTCCTGCTGGGCGGGATGATCTACGAGCAATGGCCCTCGAGTTCCGCCTGGGCCATCGGCACTCTGGTAGGCGTGAGCATGATCTTTAGCGGCATCACGCGTGTGGCCATGTCAATGGCGGTTCGCAAAGCGACGACGGAGATGCCAACCAGGCTAGCGGCGTAAGAGAACTGGCGCACCCTAGGCGTGTAGCGCCAGCATCAAGGCAGACTTTTCGAATCTGAGGTTCAGTGGTCCCACTTCTCGCTTCTTTTTGCGAGAAGTGGATTTTCTCGAAGAACTCAGCCCCGCAGGGGGATGGGACATTACCCCTGCGGCTCCACTTTCACTCTCGTTCAACCAACCAGTTCCCCGCCCTTCAGCCTAGGGCCGAAAATCAAATGGTGCCATTCAGAAAGCCCGTGCCACCGCTCCCATGCGAGAGCGGATTTCCAGCCGGTGTTTTCCTCGCAGGTCTTCTCGCTGTCTGCTTTTTTGCCTTTTTCGCAGCCGTTGGGATCCAGGCAATAGCAGAAAAGACTCCATTGCCGGTTGGAGAATTCTTCGACTGAGATAGGCTTCTTCCCCGCCCTGGACCAGCAGAACATGTCGTACATGGCCAAGAAAGTAGTCGTACGCCCATCGCCGCCGTGACAGTGGAAATGCACCCAAGTCTGCTCCTCCGGCGCTTTAAGTATTTCGTTGCACAAAGAAATAGACTGCTTCACTGCCGCAGTGATCGGTTTGCAGTGGTCGGTCACCGGGATGCGGACATATTTGACGGCGCACGGCAGCCGCATTTCCTTCAATATCTCCTCTTCCGACATGGCCGACGTGACCTCCACCTCGGAATAGCCAGTGG
>JBAPOI010000587.1:0-1578 GCA_049279555.1 Candidatus Sulfotelmatobacter sp. | reverse complement strand
CGATCCAAACGACAATCGGCGAAGGCCACCGATTTAGTTTCACCGGTCTTCTACAGTTGAAAAAGTTAACATACTGGTACTGAACGACTTATAAAAGGCAAAAATCCCCTTGGCACTACATTTTCTGGTTATTTGCTGATTATTTACAACTCGCGTAATGTCGGCGGAAGCGCCACGCCGGCGGCGCGGATCGCTGCTGAAGCATGTGCCTGGAGTTGGCTGCGCAATAGAAAGCTTCTGCCCTGAAAGTTAGCCTCGACCTGATGCAGGTTGTCCAGACCGCGAATGACCTCCGCCCATTCCCATTGCATACCGGCTTGCCTCATGCGGCTTTCCAAATCATGTTTGAGCAGCAAGGCCAGGAAGCTGCAAAATACATGGCCGCAAATCGTTTCGTTCCACCTATGGTAGATGGGTCGGGTTTCCAGAATCGACTTTGTCGTGCGGAAGATGGCTTCGACTGTCCAGAGGTTTTTATAAACGTGAGCTACCGTCTCGGCATTGTAGACAGTGTTGGTTCGTAGCACCCAGAGCCCGTCGTAACGGGCGTCGGCTTCGATTTGTTCTTCGTCGAGGGCGAAATGATCCTTTCCCTGGACTTTTAAAAAACGGCGATAACCTTTGTTACCAACCAAGCTTTTGTCGCCGCGACGAAGTTGCTCCTTTAAGTGCGCCACGATGGCCTCTCGATCGTGCGCATCCTTACGGCGTTCTTCTTCGTTGAGACAGACGATATAGCGCCGGTTCTCTACCCAGACCTCCTTGACCTTTAGTGGTGAAGGATCCTTGGCGTTGCTCCGTTCCGGAACGCTCTCAAACCACGGCTCGCAGCTGCCGAGCACCGATAGATTAACTTCCTTCTGGCGGCGCATCCGCACCCCGATGACGTAGTGTACCGGCGGATCGCTTTTCTCAAATACCTCCAACGTCGCTTTGCTGACCATCCCTCGATCGGCCACCACAGTTATTTCTCCTAGCCGGAAGCGTTCCCGCATGCGTTGGACGATCGGGACAAGGGTAGTCACGTCGGCAGTATTCCCCGGCCACATCTCGCAGCACATCGGGCGACCCTGCACATCGACTGCCATACCGACCACCATTTGCTTGAGATCGGGTCGGTGATCCTTATTGTGGCCGCGTTTGCCGATGGACTGTCCACCCTCGCCTTCAAAGTAGAGCGAGGTGGTGTCAAAAAACACCAAGTCCACTTCGCTAAAGAGATCTCTTCGGCTATCGAAGAGGGATTCCTCGATGAGATCTTTGGTGCAGCGAACCGCGCCAGTCGGCTTTTCAAGCTGCTCAATGGGATCGCCCAAAAAAGCCATCGCTCGGTAAAGATGATGCAACTCAAGAGCTTCGGTTCCAGGGATAAGATAACTCTCCCGCCAACGCTCGGCGGCTCGATCACTGCCGGGGGCGAAAAGTCGGTGTAAGACAGTCAGATAGATGGCCCGTTCTACATCGAACTCGTAGCGCCGATCCTTGAGTGTGGATTGCAAAGCTTCCTGGATGCCGCTCTGCTTCCAGAGCCGTGCGAAGACCAGGTCCGGCCCAATGCGCCGTACGGCGACCGGTTCG
>JBAPOI010000586.1:0-2128 GCA_049279555.1 Candidatus Sulfotelmatobacter sp. | reverse complement strand
AGACTGCAAGCACTTCTCGAAGGCAAAGGGCGGCAAGCCCGTGAGCAAGAAGATCCGCGGCCTGGCGTGTGATTGACGACAGTTATTCTTCCCGCCGTGTTGCCTCATCCGAAAATGTTACCGAGCGCTGATTACGTTTTCGACTCCTTTCAACCCTCGGAGCAGCAGCGATCTTGTTCCACGATGTTCACGGCTTCTACAACGACTGGACCTGAGCGGAGGATAGGGCAACGGTGGGAACCGACCCGAGCGCCGTTCAGGGCCAATGCCGATGGGGGAGCAGGAGGTTCCCCTCATTCTCTTCGTGGATCGGCTTGGTTCCATGCGATAAATCCAAGCTTGGCATCCTCTGCAACCTGAGACTCCGCCCACACGCCTCACGCTGATGGTTCCGCACCAATGACCACCGGCTTGGTACTCTCCGCCCCGGTCATGCAAGCGTTCACCAGCGTGCGGGCCATCGCCCGACGCCAATCGCGAATGCGACGTTGCAATGTTCGCAGTTGCCCGTCTGGGAACAGATCGGGATAAGCTTGCTGCAACCGAGCCAGCAAACTCTTGGCCGTCGCCTCAGGATCGGCTTGGAGCCAGAGCAGAATCTCCGGCCACACACTCTCGAAGGGATCCTTGTGCGTCCTCCAATGACGTGGGGACGGAGCCTCGCTCCGATGAGTCGGACGCACTTCTCCGTCACGCCACAAGTCCGGCAACGCAGCAAGGAATTCCTCCAGACTCGCTCGATCCGCACCCTGGTTCAGATCCCCCGACTGGAGTGCCGCTAAAGCAGCCTGGCCGTTCCGAATCCCGTGAAGCAGGTCGAGCGGATCGAGAGAAGCCAGTGGCGCGTGAATGAGTTCTTTCGCGGAAGCTGCGATCGACGCATGCGCCACGAGGCGTTCGCATGGAGTCGCAGGCTTGTGATAACACTTGTGAACCTTGGCTCCCACACGCGTCTTCGACTTCAACTTGAACGAGGGCTGGAAGTAGTTCACATACTGGCGAACCAGTTGATACAAACGTGCGAGGCACTGGCCGGCCAGCACTCCCGCGTGACGCTCGTAGCCGACAAACCGCCGAATCACCGAGCCGTTCTTCTGCTCGATCCACGCCTGGTCGTTCTTCTGATACGGTCGCGACCGGGTGAACTCCAGCTTCTGCTCCTGGCAGTACCACAGAAGCGTCTCGTTGATGAACGCGCTGTCGTTGTCCGTGTCGATGCCACGGATCGGCATCGGGAACTGGCGACGGAGAACGTTGAGGCCCTCAACGACCAGCGATTGTTCGCGCGCCAGCAGCGGAACCATCTCGGTCCAACCCGAACAGATGTCCGTCGCCACCAGACTCCACAAGAACACGCCTTGCATCGAAGTGCCGCCGTGCGAGACGAAGTCGATTTCCAGGAAGCCCGGCTCCGGATCCTTCCAGTCGGCAAACGTCCGAACGGGAATCTGCTTGCTGGACTTCGAGGCCGTCTTGGGCTTCCTGCGCCGCGAGGCAGTCTTGCGAACCGGTGTCAGCAATCGGTCGATGGTGGCTGGGCTCACGGCGAGTACGAGATTGCGTATGGCCGGGTCGAGTGTCAGGTGCTTGTGCTGTTCGAGCGCCGCGATGAGACTGGGAAGAACGGCCTTGAGACGCTTGCTGCAAATGCGATCCGCAGCTTCCCACAGGACGACGAGCGTTTCGCGAACCGCCTCGACATAGATTCGTCGCCCATGCGTGCGTGCCTCGGGTCCAACAAACTCGACGTCGGTCAGCAGTCGAATGGCATGCTTGCGATGGCATTCGGCAACCGCAACGTACTCGTCGAGGATTCGGGTCTTCTCATTCTTGATGGCTTTTTGATAGCGATCGCGTAGCGCGTGTAAGAGGTCGCGTTTCGTCTGCGGATTGATCTTGGTGTGCATTCGTGTGCCTCCAGGGATGGTAACACCATCTTGAGGCAACGAGCGGCTCTCGGTAACAAAAACCGTGAGTCAATGCGGCGGGAAGAATAACTGTCGTCAATCAGAGGTCGTTTTTTGAAGCGTTGTCCGCACGGCCTCCCGGCCGATCGAGGCCACCACCTTCCGTTCGACCAGGCGATCCGCCAGCAACTGCAACGTCCACCGCGCACGCCCGTTCGGTG
>JBAPOI010000585.1:0-2225 GCA_049279555.1 Candidatus Sulfotelmatobacter sp. | reverse complement strand
ACTCTCGACTTTCTAGCCATCGCCTTGAGCGCGCTCGCCGGCATCAGCGAGCGCAGGATCGAGCGACTGGTAAACCCCGCTCTGAGCGAGGGTTTGCCGCCGTTTCTGGCGCAAGGCGCAGGATTGAATTCCGGTTTCATGATGCCGCAGGTCACGGCCGCGGCATTGGTCAGCGAAAACAAAGTGCTGGCGCATCCCGCGTCGGTCGATTCGATAACAACCTCGGGCAACAAAGAAGATTACGTCTCCATGGGTATGACAGCAGCGAACAAGCTGAAACGCATTGTGGAAAATACACGCAACGTGCTCGCGATTGAAGCCATGGCCGTAGCCCAAGCAATCGACTTTCTAGCTCCGCTGAAAACCTCGAAGCGCGGGCAGGCCGCGCATGCAGCAATCCGGTCGGTGTGTCCGACGGTCGACAAAGACCGCGTCATGTACAAAGACTTCGCCCGTCTTTCAGAACTGATCGCTAGCGGCAAGATGGCAGAGATAATCCGATAGCAACTCCGGACGAGACAACTCCGGGGACGGGCGAATGCGCCCGTCCCCACGCGAGCATTAGCTCTCACCCCTTCTGCGCCACCATCTTCTGCGCCTTCGCCCGGATAAAGGCATACCGAAGCATCGGCAGCGAATTGAAGTCGGCGGCTTTGGCCAGATAATCCTGTGCTTTCGCAGCATCGCCCTTGCCTCGATACGCCTGGCTCAGCCGATAGAGGTTGAGCGGATCCTGCAAATTCGCCTGCTCAAGCTCAGCAATAGCCTCGGCGTAATCCTTTTCACCTAGGGCAACCCTTCCCGTCAACTCGTGGGCCTGTTTGATTTGCACCGAATTCTTGCTGGCCTCCGCATCCTTGCGGAACTCCTCGGCGTGAGACTTCGCCGAAGCGAAATCCTCTTTCCCGATCGCAATCCCCGCCAGATTGAATTCGTGCAGCAACTTCGCGTTGTCTTTAATCCCTTGCGACTGGTCCGAGGCCTGAATCATCTGGAACGACCGGTCAAAACGCCCTTGCGCGCCAACATAGTCCGCCTTCGCGGCAAGAATATTTCCCTCAGCTTGTAGATCGGCCGCCATGGAAGCGACGTCGTTTGTTTTCTGTGCGACCGCATATTCCTTTTCCATCACCTGCACGGCCTTGTCGAACTTGCCTGCATCGGAAGCGACCACGGCCATCCCAAAGTAAGCCGTGCGCAGTTCGCCGTCATTTCTCGCCTGGTCCGCCATCTTCTGCAACTCCGCCTGCGCGTCATCGATTTTGCCGGCATACAGCAACGCCGCCGAAAGTCCGAAATGCGAGGGCTGGAAGTGCGGATCGACCGCGAGCGCCTTGCGGTACTGCGCCTGCGAATCGTCAAACCGCCCCATCTTCAACAGCAGCTCAGCGTAGGAATCATAAGGGTTCGGATCGTTCGGAATCAGCTCCACATATTTCTTGAAAGCCTGCTCCGCGCCGGCGAAATCGCCCTGCTGCCGGTACGCGTAGCCAAGAATGTTGTAGGTGGGCGAAAAATTGGGAGCGATTTCCGCCGCCTTCTTATAGTGCGCCACCGCCTCGTCCAGTTCCTGCTGGCCAAAATAATATGTGCCCATGGCGAACTGCACCCGCTCGTCGTTGGGATACGCCGCTACCAACTTCTCCAGATAGCCTTTCTGTTTCTCGGTATCACCGTTGGCGCCAGCTTCATTCGAAAGAATCAGCAACTTCTCCGCGTCGGAAGCCTTATTAGCCAGACTGACCGCCTTCTTCAAATGTTCGGAAAACTCCTTCGTCGTAGGAGAATTGTTAGCCCGAGCCAGCTCGGCCGACGAAAACTCCGGGTCAAGCGACAACGCCTTATCGAAGTGCTGCAACGACTCTTGCCCGAGCAGCCGCTCGGAGAGATCGCGTCCCTGCAGGAATTCCTGCCGAGCCTCGTCGGAGCGCGTTGTGATAGGCAGTTTTCCATCCGACGCAGCAGCAGTGGCCGTGTTTCCGCTCGTTTGATTGCAGGCGATCAGTGCCGCGGAAGCGAGTAGTATGCTCGCGGTCCAAACTAGATGCAGAGTTTTTCTTTGGGACATTGGAGGGCTCCTTGGCGTGTGCGAACGACATTGCGGATCGAGCATGATCGCGTTCGACACGCGTTAGACGGAAGGATGGGACTTTCGATAGCGGAGTGCGAAGGCGGCGTTTTACCACACACGCAACAGTTGTTCAGTCATTCATGCGTTGTGCCGA
>JBAPOI010000584.1:0-6090 GCA_049279555.1 Candidatus Sulfotelmatobacter sp. | reverse complement strand
GTGCAGGATTGCTCACAATCACCGGAACTTCGTGGATAGGGTGAAACTCGGAGAGTTCCTGACTGTTAAAGCACATAGAAGTGAGCAATTTAGACCAGCTATCGTCCCGAGGCTGAGCGATTATGCTTGTAGAGACGAGCACATCTTCTCTCTCTTTCAGGTCCTCTGAACTAAGTCAGCCATCTGAAGTTTTCTCTCCTTAGTTGCACAGCTCTGAAAGGAATCATTCATGAAAAAGACAATCTCACTGTTGTTGATGGGCTTGCTGGGTATGGTTGGCACGTACGCATTTGCCGGCTCAGACCGCGAAGAAACCGTGGACCGCATGCAAAAATCCGTCGAGGTTCTTCAGTCCATCATGTCAACCCCGGACAAAGGCATTCCTGAGGAAGTGTTGAACGGCGCAAAATGTATCGTCGTAGTGCCGAACCTGCTCAAAGGTGGCTTCATCTTTGGTGGCAAGCATGGACGTGGTGTGGCCACTTGCCGCACGGCAGAAGGCTGGAGCGCTCCCGCATTCGTCTCGGTTGGCGGCGGAAGCTGGGGATTGCAGATCGGTGTTGAAGGCGTGGACCTGGTCATGCTGGTCATGAACGATCGCGGCCTGCAGCATCTGCTTTCCACCAAGTTCGAGCTCACCGGCGAAGGATCGGTGGCAGCGGGCCCAGTCGGCCGTCACACTTCTGCCGGAACAGACATTTTGCTGAACACGGAAGTATTGACCTACTCGCGCTCGAAAGGCGTTTTTGCCGGCTTGACGCTGGAAGGTGCGGTAATCGAGCAGGACAACGACTCGACTCGCGCCATCTACGGCCACCACATGATGTTCCGCAACATTCTTTCGGGGAAGGCATCCACTCCTGCAAGCGGAGCCGCGTTTGTGAAGGCTGTGTCTGAAGCTGGACACCAGTCCCACGTAGCAGAAGCCAGAGAAGATAACAAGCAGTAGTTGCAACAGAAGACTGACTACTTGCGGATTTGTAGCTGGCCGGAGCCGCGCAGGCTTCGGTCAGCTTTTATTTTTTTGTTTCCCATTTTGCAACGGATGCCTCCCTCCTCGGTTTGACCTTGCTCCCCTCCCATCTTTACACTCAAGTTAACGCCGTATGAATCCGGTCCGGTCCGTTTGCTCGACGGACCCTCTGAATTCCGGCGCGCAGTGAAAGGCGAATCGTGAGCCCCACAGAAACCACTGAAGTTAAGAACGAAACTTCCAGCAAAGATAGTGTCAAGCGCGAGATTTCCGTTGAGATTCCCGCGGCCGAAGTTACCCGCGAAACCGAGTTGCAGATTCAGCGCTATCAGAAGAGTGCGCGGCTGCCGGGTTTTCGCGCCGGGCACGTGCCGGCTTCCATCATCAAGCAGCGCTTTGGCGACGGCCTCAAGAACGACGTGATCGAGGCTCTTGCGCCAAAACATTTCCGCAAGGAAGCTGAGAAGCAAGGGCTGATTCCGGTTTCGCAGCCGCGTATTACCGACCTTCACATGCACGACGGCGAGCCTCTCCGCTTCAAGGCGACCTTCGAAGTATTGCCGGAGATTCAGGTCGAGGGCTACAAAGACCTGCGCGCCGACAAGCCGGAGATTACCGTCACCGATCAGGAAATCGAAGACGCGCTCAACAATGTGCGCGAGCAACGCGCGACTTACACAACCGTCGAAGGACGGACTCTCGCCGAGGGCGATTTCGCCCAGGCCTCGATGGATGGCAAGCCGAAAGATGGCAAGGATGTGGCAGAGGCCAGCGCCAACCCCGTGCACATGGATGACGTGTTGATCGAGATCGGCGGCAAGAATACGATGCCGGAGTTTACGCAGCACCTTACCGGCGCTTCCGTCGGCGAGGAGCGCACCTTCGATGTGAGTTACCCCGAAGACATCTCCGACAAACGGCTGGCTGGCAAGACCTTTGTTTACACGGTGAAGGTCAACGGCATCAAGCAAAAGAGTTTGCCTGAGCTCAACGATGATTTCGCCAAAGAGTTGGGTGAGTTCACCAGCCTCGACCAGGTTCGCAAGCAGCTTCGCGAAAACATGGAAGCGGAAAAGAAACACAACACCGAGCATGCCGCGAAAGACAAGCTGGTTGCCGAACTCGTCAAGCGCAACGATTTTGAAGTGCCGGAGTCTTTAATCGACCGTCAGATTGACTTGCGCTTAGAGCGTGGCTTGCGTGCTCTGGCCGCGCAGGGCATGAAGATGGAAGACCTGAAGAAAATGGACCTGCCCCGCCTTCGCGCCGGTCAGCGGGAGCAGGCGGTAAACGATGTGAAGTCGTCGTTGCTGCTGGAACGTATTGCAGACCTGGAGAATATTCAGGTCAGCGACGAGGAAGTAAACCGGGAGGTGGAGGCTCTCGCGAAACAATCCAAACAGAGATCCGAAGCGGTGCACGCTCGTTTGACACAGGATGGGGGCCTCGATAGAATCCGGGTGAGAATCCGCAGCGAAAAGACCCTCGACTTTTTGTATCACCAGTCCGCGTAGTCACTTAACTAAGACGCGGACCACTTTCGAACCTTCCCCGAGCAGCGCAGCAAACGCGTGACTCCGGGGTGGAGTGTGGCAGGTCCGGCGACAGATATAGCTAGATAGGTCAGGCAAATCATGAAATCAAACGATCCGCAAATGATGCTGGTACCAATGGTCATCGAGCAAACCGGGCGGGGTGAACGCGCCTACGATATTTATTCCCGGCTGCTTCGCGATAACATCATTTTCATAGGCACGCCAATTGACGACAACATCGCCAACCTGGTGATTGCGCAAATGCTGTTCTTAGCCCAGGAAGATCCTGAAAAGGACATTCAACTCTACGTCAACTCTCCCGGCGGCTCGATCACAGCCGGCATGGCCATCTACGACACCATGCAATACGTGAAGAATGACGTGATGACGCTGTGCGTGGGCCAGGCAGCCTCGATGGCGGCTTTGCTGCTCGCGGCTGGAGAGCCGAAAAAACGGCTGGCTTTACCCAATTCGAGAATCCTGATCCACCAACCTTCCATGGGAGGATTATCAGGTCAGGCCACCGATATCGACATTCATGCCCGCGAAATCCTGCGCATGCGCGAGATTACAAACCAGTTACTAGCGAAACATACGGGGCAAAAGCTCGACAAAGTGGAGAAAGACGTCGAGCGCGATTTCATTATGAATGCCCAGCAGGCTAAGGAATACGGAATCATAGACGATATCATCTATAAGACCGGAAAAGCGGTATGATCTGCCTTCGCGCTTGAATCTGGACTCGATACCTGGACAACAGGCTGTATCGGATTTGGGAAAGCAGCGCGAGGGCGGCATGCGGGGAGATGTTTGCACAGAGTCCCGTTCTCGCCGCGAAAGAGCTTTGAGGAGTAGAGCCGAGTGAAAAACAAGTCGGGAACCGACGAGGTTTTGCGTTGTTCGTTCTGCCACAAGTCGCAGGATGCTGTGGCCAAGCTCATCTCGTCGCCCAGTGACTATCCCCGCGCTTACATTTGCGATGAGTGCGTGGCCGTCTGCAACTCGATTCTGGAAGACGATCGTACCGCCGCTCCGGCAGCCGCCGCTCCCAACCAACTGCCCAAGCCCCAGGAAGTCAAAACCTTCCTGGATGAATACGTGATCGGGCAGGAGCACACTAAGAAAAAGCTCGCAGTCGCGGTTTACAACCACTACAAGCGCATCTTCATGAACCGGCAGAAGACCGCCGGCGATGGCGTGGAACTGAGCAAGTCGAACATTATGCTCATCGGTCCCACTGGGACGGGCAAGACACTGCTGGCGCAAACGCTGGCCCGCATGCTCGACGTACCATTCGCGATCGTCGACGCCACCACGCTTACAGAAGCAGGCTACGTGGGTGAGGATGTGGAGAATATCATCCTCAAACTGCTGCAAGCTGCTGAAGGCGACGTTAGCCGCGCCCAGACCGGCATTATTTATATCGACGAAATCGATAAGATCGGGCGCAAGGACGAGAATCCGTCAATTACCCGCGATGTTTCCGGCGAAGGCGTGCAGCAGGCTCTCCTGAAGATTCTGGAAGGCACCGTGGCCAACGTCCCGCCGCAGGGTGGACGCAAACATCCTCACCAGGAATTCACCCCCGTGGATACCACGAATATCCTTTTCATCTGCGGAGGAGCGTTCGTCGGCCTGGAAAAAATTATTGGGCGGCGCGTCGGGAAGAAGTCGCTCGGCTTCCGTGGCGGCGAAGAAGCGGACAAGGAAGACGCGGCCGTGTCGCGCAAGCGCAATTATGAATTACTCAGTGAGATCCAGCCGGAAGATTTGATCAAGTTTGGTCTGATTCCTGAATTTGTCGGGCGTCTGCCGGTGGTCGGAATGTTGGAAGACCTCGACGAGTTTGCTCTCATTGAAATCCTCACTCGTCCCAAGAACGCCATCATTAAGCAATACCAGCGTCTATTCGAGTTCGAGAATGTGCGCCTCAAGTTCAGTGACGATGCCCTCCGCGCCATTGCCCGACAAGCTATGGCCCGCAAAGTGGGTGCTCGCGGCTTGCGCATGATTCTCGAAGAGCTGATGCTTGACCTCATGTTCCACCTGCCAAGCCAGAAGAAACTGAAAGAGTTCGAAGTGACGCGGGAAATGGTTGAGAAACGCAATGCCAGCCTGGCCATGATGGAAAAGGCCGGGTAGCAAGCACGGAAAAGGGAGTAAACTGTTTACTGTGGGTTGGGGCGCGGGAAGCGGGGCGCACGTCATTCAGCAATTACCCAGGGAGATTGAGTGACCACATCCAAAGAAAAATTCGAGACCAGAAAGTTGCCCATGATGCCCATCCGGGACGTGGTCATCTTTCCCTACATGATGACGCCGTTTGTGGTGGGCCGCGAGTCCAGCGTGCGCGCCCTTGAAGAGGCGCTGGCCGCCGACAAGAAAATCTTTCTGGCGACCCAGCACGACGCCTCCATCGACGAGCCCAAGTCTAATGAAATCTATCAAGTAGGGACGATTGTTAACATCGTGCAGAGCCTCAAGCTGCCCGATGGAAATATTAAAGTTCTGGTCGAAGGCATCGAGCGCGGCCGTCTTCTCCAAGCTACCGACGCGGACGGCTTTATGCAGGCTTCGGTGCGCGTGGCCCGCTATCCCACGGAGATGAATGCCCAGATCGAAGCGGGCATGCAACGCGTGACCACGCTGTTCGAGCAGTATGTAAAGCTGTGTCAAGCGCTGAATTACGAGACCATGATCTCGGCCGTTCGCATGGAAGATCCGGCCAAGCTAACCGACATCATCGCCGCCAATTTGCAGCTTTCGATTGAAGAAAAGCAGGAACTGCTGGAAATCTTCGACCCTTCGGAGCGTCTGAACCGCATTGCCGACGTTCTCGATGTTGAGATCGAAAAACTCAACGTCGACCGCACCATCCAGTCACGCGTGAAGCGCCAGATGGAGAAGGCGCAGAAAGAGTATTACCTCAACGAAAAGATCAAGGCCATTCAGAAAGAGCTGGGACGCGGCGAAAAGAGCGAATTCGACGAATTGAAGAAGAAAGTCGAATCCGCCGGCATGCCCAAAGAAGTTAAGGACAAGGCGCTGCAGGAATTAAAGAAGCTGGAAGCCATGCCGCCCATGTCGGCCGAGTCCACTGTTTCGCGCAACTACCTCGACTGGCTGCTGGCTGTGCCGTGGAAGAAACGCTCAAAGGAAATCCGCAACATTGCGCGCGCCGAAAAAGTTCTCAACGAAGATCATTACGGCCTCGAAAAAATCAAAGAGCGCATCCTTGAATTCCTTGCGGTGCGGCAGTTAGTCAAAAATCCCAAGGGATCGATTCTCTGCTTTGTCGGACCTCCGGGTGTCGGCAAAACTTCGCTTGGCATGTCCATCGCCAAGGCGACTGGCCGTAAGTTCGTTCGCATGTCGCTCGGCGGCGTGCGTGACGAAGCTGAAATTCGCGGCCACCGCCGCACTTATATCGGCGCATTGCCGGGCCAGATCATTCAGATGATGAAGAAGGCCCGCACCAAGAACCCGGTCTTCATGCTCGACGAAGTCGACAAGATGTCGATGGACTTCCGCGGCGACCCTTCGGCCGCCCTGCTCGAAGTGCTCGATCCTGAGCAGAACTTC
>JBAPOI010000583.1:0-2856 GCA_049279555.1 Candidatus Sulfotelmatobacter sp. | reverse complement strand
CACCGGGTAGGGGCCCGCCTCGCGGCGGGCTCCCCCCAGGAACCGTACGTGCGCCTCTCGACGCATACGGCTCGACTTCAGAGACCGCTGAAAGGCACATCTTTCAGCGAGGCCAGTGTGCGGTCACCTCGGAATCGGTCATACAAATTGGCTTGTGCCCACTTGAGGACCAGACAGAGGTTGCTCCAATCGTCATGGCCACCTGCTTGTCTAGCGACAATCCGGTGGACTACGATTTCGGATGTCTCTTCCAGCGGCAAGCCGGTAATGGCACACCGGCAGTGTTGACGCTCAAGAAGATACCTCCTTCGTTTGCGTGCTTCAGCAATCGCTCTGCGAAACAAGACTTGTTCTCGCCGATTTTCCCAGTATTCCGTTAATCTCGGGTCCAGCGGGCTGTTCGCCCCCTGAACCTGTTGAAAACGGAGCCGGTGGAAACGGGAATGGGAAAGAAGAGTCACCATTCTGCCCGCCGGAGTGTACGCCGTGGGCATCGTGAATTTCTGTCCATTCACCAACGTGAGCTTGCGGTAAGCTTTGGCTGCTGTCATCTTTCCGCTACGTCGGCCTACCCATTTACAAAACGACCGCAGTGTCCAGTGATTCAACTTCCGGAACACGGCCGAACTGTGGTCGGTGCAATAATGATTGCAGAAGCCGCGAATGATCGCATTGGCCGTCTGAATCTGTTGCCCGACCGGGAGAGCGTGGTTGCGGAACAGCTTGGACAACGCATCGAGGTGCTTCCGGATCGATGAGCGACGCGGTCGCATCAGGAATTTTGCCGGCGACAGTCGCTTGAACTGTCGGCCGACGAAGTCAAACCCTTCCGTGTCACGAACGATTCTTGTTTTCTCAGGACTGAACCGTAGCCCCCGAGCTGTGAGGAACTCTCGCAGCTGGGGAAGGACGACCGTTTCGAGTTGCCGCCTCGAACGGGCCAGGACCACGAAGTCATCGGCGTAGCGAATCAACCGTAGGTCACGGAGGTTCCGATCCTTGCGGAGTGCCGGGGGCGTCCTCGTACGCTTGTCGTTGGCGACAAGTCGCAAGGTTCGCCAGGTTCCGTCGGGATACGGGCCGTAAATCTTCGGTGGCTCACGACGCGATGTTTTTCTGGGCTGGGTCGGACCGCGGAGACTGCTCAGAGCGTTCTCGGGACGGCATTTGCGGTAGCCCAGTGGCCTTGCCGCGAATGTTTCCAGAGCTTCGCACAAGAACCGTTTTCCACCGACCCACGACCATTCGTGGAACAGGTCTTCGATCCCATGCAACGCGATGTTGGCCAGGAGCGGTGAAATCACACCGCCTTGCGGCGTACCCATTTCCGTGGGAGTGAATACTTCCCCGGTAAATGTGCCCGCCCGCAACCAGCCGGCGATCACGCGGCGAAAGACTGGTGTCCTGGAAAGGATCACCTGATGGTCAATCTCGTCGAAGAAGCTCTTGATGTCGGCGTCCAGCACCCAGTGACATCGTGTCCCCTGGCTGTGACAACCGGTACCTTCGCCTCCTAGACCATGTTTGACCGCTGAGGCTGCATCCTGCACGGAACGCCCTGGGCGAAACCCGTACGAGTGCGGCTCGAAGACCGCTTCCCATTCGGGTTCCAGGGCCAGTTTCACCAGGCATTGCAGCACCCGATCTTTCATCGTGGGAATGCCCAAAGGACGCCGTTTGCCGTTGGCTTTCGGGATGAACACCCGTCGCACCGGCAGCGGTGCATAATCCTTGAGGCTGAGACCGTCCTTCAGCAAACGCACCCGGTCTGCGTCGGAGATACTTACGACTCCGTCGATGCCGGGCGTACTCCGACCGCTGTTCTCCTGGCCGATCTTGCGGATCGCCAGCAGTTTCGCGGCCCGAGAGCTTGTTAGCAAACGTTGCAGGGCCTCCATCCCCGGCACGTCGCCGTTGACCTTGGCCATGAAGATGCGATGTTGCAACCGGAGAACGGACTTCTCGACTTTTCGCCAGTTGATCTGGCTCCAGTCGAGCCTGGCCTGAGTTCCATTTGCGTCAATGGGTTTTCCCATCGTCAACACGCCTTTCACTCGTAACTCCCCTGCAGTAATCGTCCCTTCACTTCTCAAGCAAGCGTGGAATTCGGCTCCATCCGCAGATGGCCGGGAACTACCCCCGTATCCCAGGCATTACCCTGGGCCTTGGCTTGGTCCACTATCTTTTGCGGTCCGCCACTCGCCGGTTGTCTCTCCTTGCATAGTCGAGACGGTTGGCGCCTTCGTCGCGATGATGAAGCGACGGACCGCATGTCCCAGTTCCGATGGCATCACACGCAGTGAAGACGGACCCTGCTCCGAAGACCGGCGGGATTGTTGTTCACCGTGGACGGCCCTATGGGCAGGCCCCACCACCCGCGAGCTTACGCTCCCCCGCGTCAACAGCGCTGCGAGGTTATATATGACGGTCCCATGCAGTTCGCTTTCGCTAGTCCGCTTCACCTTCCGGCCCTGAAATGGCGAGCCACTGTTGCTCGGCCGCTCTCAGACCAACGCGGGCTTCCCACCTTGCGGCAGGCCGCGTGTCGGACACTCCGGTGAAGAGAGGTTCGGACAAGGTTGGACACCAAGTCCGACAGTAATACCATCAGCTTCGTGAGCTATTTTCTCCTTTGTAAGTAAGAGGTCGGATCCTCAAAGGTCCAATAGCTATCTGGTCGCAACCATTGAATATGAGTACCATAACCGCCACGAAGCTCTTCCAACCGGTGCGATATGATGCGTCGGGTGTTGTCCATCTATCGTCCACACAAGGAGCTTTATTATGTGGCACATCGGTATCGATCTTCACCGGGAGACGGTGGTGTTTGCGGCAGTCAACGACGTGGGAGAAGTC
>JBAPOI010000582.1:0-2408 GCA_049279555.1 Candidatus Sulfotelmatobacter sp. | reverse complement strand
GTTCAAGACCGTGTCAGACGCGTTTGCCGGAAGGATTTCATACTTCAAAGTTTTTTCCGGAGTGTTGAAAAACGAAGCGACGGTGCAG
Source organism: Candidatus Sulfotelmatobacter sp. (assembly GCA_049279555.1). Classification (GTDB taxonomy): domain Bacteria; phylum Acidobacteriota; class Terriglobia; order Terriglobales; family Acidobacteriaceae; genus Sulfotelmatobacter. Next base: position 2,320 of record JBAPOI010000582.1, on the reverse strand, counting down.
AATTTTTCGCGCGGCTCGACAGAGAAGCTGTCTCATATTTCCATCATGCAAGGAAAGACTGCGGTGTCAGTCACGGAGTTGCATGCGGGGGACATTGGCGCGGTGGCAAAGTTGAAAGACACACTCACCGGCGACACGCTTGGAGATAAGGCCGCGCCAATTCAATATCCGCGAGTGAAGCTTCCGGAGCCAGCAATTACATTTGCCATCGAGCCCAAGAGCCGCGCCGATGAAGACAAGCTGGGGCCCGGCATCCACAAGTTGATGGAAGAAGACGCGATGCTGCGGTTCTTCCGCGATGCGCAGACGCAGGAGTTTCTGATCGCGGGGACGGGGCAGCAGCATATTGAAGTTGTGGTTGCGAAGCTGAAGAAGCGTTATCACACGGAAGTGGTTTTGAAAGCGCCGAAAGTCCCGTATCGCGAGACCATTCGCGGAAAGGCTGACGTGCAGGGGCGCCACAAGAAGCAGACTGGCGGGCACGGACAATATGGCGATTGCAAAATCAAAATGGAGCCGATGCCGCGCGGCGGGCAGTTTGAATTTGTGAACGACATTTTCGGTGGAGCAATTCCCAAGAACTATATTCCCGCCATCGAAAAAGGGATCAAGGATGCTGCGGCACGCGGGTATCTGGCGGGGTATCCGGTGGTGGATTTCCGCGTGATTCTCTACGACGGTTCGTATCACGATGTGGACTCGAACGACATGTCGTTCCAGATGGCAGGACGCATCGCCTTCCGCAAAGCCATGGAACAGGCTAAGCCCACGATTCTGGAGCCAGTAATGTCAGTCGAAATCACGATCCCGGACGATTTTGCCGGCTCCATCATGGGCGACCTGAACAGCCGCCGCGGACGCATCCAGGGCATGGACAACAAAGGCGGCAACACCGTGGTGAAAGCCGAAGTGCCCATGGCTGAGATGCTGACCTACGGCGTCGATCTGACTTCGATGACGCAAGGCCGCGGCAGCTTCAACATGGAAATGCACCACTACGACACCGTGCCGGGAGCGTTGCAGGAAAAGATTATTGAGAAGGCCAAAGCGGAACGGGGCGAGGTGAAGGAAGAGGAAGAGTAGGAGGAAAGTTTGCTGGGGTTTTATCGAAACGCGATGGAGCAATTGGAATCCATTGAAGACTGTCTCAACAAGGGCCATGTCCTCCCCTCGCTTTGCCTGCTTTACTCCCTCATTGACGTTACGGCATCGCTGGAGCGCCAACCTAACGAGGGTAAAGCAGCCTTTGTCCGGTGGGTCGATGAAAACATGCTCAAGAAACGGCCTTTGCCGTGTACAGCTCTAGAGTTGTATGCCGCTCGTTGCGGTGTCCTTCACAGCTTTACTCCCGACTCGGATTTGTCACGCAAAGGACAGGCAAGAACGATTGTGTACGCATGGGGACGATCCAAAGCCGAGGAGCTGGCTGAGGTAGGCAAGAGGCTAGGTCGAACTGAAGTTGTTCTACAGATCGGCGATTTGATCGAAAGTTTCCGCGCCGGACTTGACGCTTATCTCGATGAAGTCGTCCATGATTCCGAACGGCTGCGCAAGATCGAGCAATTAGAAACCCTTTGGTTCACTCACCTAGATCAAAAGACAGTGGCTCGATTCCTCCGGCTCACCAATACCTAGTCAAACCTTCAGCCCCTGCACCTTCGCCAACTTTTTCTGCCGCTCGTCAAAAGTCCAGAATTGCTCCGCTTTGAGTTCCAGCGCGCAGGCCACGTGCAGCGTATCGAGCGTTCGCATGCCGATTTGCGATCCATGGCGGCGGGCCAGTTCCGCGCAAAGCTCGAAGGCGCGCTCCGGAAGTGCAGCTTCACGCAATGGCCCACCTGCCCGATCCGAGGCGAACTGCATGTTTAACTTATCTGCTCCTTCGGCGCTAAGTACTCCTCGAAATCTATGTTGTCCAATTGCATGGGCCCACTCGGCCAAGTGGAAGGGGGTAAGGATTAATTGTGGGCCGTCCTTCAACCGATTTTCAGCTTCGATTGAGTGCACATCAGCTACGTAGAGGGATATTAGAAAGCTAGAATCCGCATACACCCTCAATAGCGTCCTCTATCTTCGAGTATGACGTTGGGAAGGATTCGGTCGCCAAATATTTCTTTTCGCCGGGCGGCGAAGTCTGGCCATTGTACGGGCTTGTCTTTTTCCTGCTCTGGAACGATGCGCGCGATAAGGCGATCCCGTTCACGCAATTCTACGGTTTTTCCGGCGCGAAGCCACGCCTTCAGGCGGCGGGTATCGCGAAGCTGGCGCATGTTTACCGATGGCATATAACAATGTGACACATAATGTGTCACATTGTCAA
>JBAPOI010000581.1:0-2340 GCA_049279555.1 Candidatus Sulfotelmatobacter sp. | reverse complement strand
ATCCGAGATCGTCGAGCACCGCCGGGCGCAATTCGCGCGCGAATTCATGAACGATGTTCACGGATTTTTCTATCAGCAGTTGTGTGCGAGCGAGATGGCGGTCAAAAACTTTGGGATTGCGCCCCGCGTTCTTTTGCAAGGTGGCAAGGCGAAGATTGATGCCGGTCAAAGTCTGGGCGATGACATCATGTAGTTCGCGACTGATGCGCTTGCGTTCTTCTTCCTGCGCTTGCAGAACTTGACGGGAAAGATTCCGCAACTGTTCCTGCATGAGGCGCGACTGATCCAGCATCTGGCTTTGGTGCTGCTCGCTTTTTCGCAGGGATTCCTCAATCACTTTCCGTCGGGCAATCTCCTGTCGCAACTCCTCGTTTGAGGCTTCGGTGGCGTCCGCGCGGCGTTGCGCTTCCTCTGCCCGTTTGAGAACGGAGATGTCAGAGACCACCACCCGGCACAATTTGCCTGAACCGATGACGTAGATGGCGGAACTGCCGTGGAAGTCAGCCCAAAATGAGTTGCCGTCCTGCCGCAGCAGGGTCGCCTCGCAAGTTTGTTTTCCGGCTCCAGCGAAAACGCGCTTTAGAAAGGCGAGAAAAGCCGGACGGCTCGCCGGGGTGACATGGGACGGCAAACGCTGGTTGATGAGAAGAGACCGTTCCACGCCTAGCAAAGTGGCCCCGGAAAGGTTCGCCTCCAATATCTTACCCTGTTCATCAAGCGAGAAATAACCGACAGGCGCGAAATCGTAGAGGTCGGTATATTTTTCCAGCAAAACTTCCATCCTCTCCCTGGCTTCCTGAAGCTCGCCATTCTGCATCTCCAGTTCAACTTGGTGGACTTGCAATTCGTGGAGCAGCCGCTGGGAGTCCGCTGGTAATTTCGGATTTTCAACCTTTAATTTTTTCTTCCGCTTGCGCAACTGCGCTTCGGCATTGCGGTAAAGTTCAATCATCATCGGTCCGTGTTCGGGCTTGTCACCAGACTCTCGCAATCCAGCGTTGGCGCGAATGCGGTTTTTTGCGGGACTGTTGGGCATGGTCGGCTTGCTGGTCATAATTTTTTGCGTTTTTTGGGTGTCAGCATTTTTCTCGCGCCATGTGCGCTCCGTGTGGCTTCGATAGTTTGTTTCGCCGCCTCGGTCGTTGCCGGATTTATTTTCCATGAATGTTCCGCGACGGATTTTTCCAAGGCGGTGTGCTTCTCACGCAATTTCGCCTCCAGCGTCTTGGCCACAGTGATGTCCGCAAAGGTAATCACGACGCCGTCAATGCGGTCATCGAGCGTGCGATAAGGCATGATGCGAACGGTGAACCACCGTCCGTCACGCGCGTTGATCGCTTTTTCCGAGAAGCCCAGCTTTCGCAAAACTTCCTGCGTGTCTTCGACGAGTTCGGGGTAGAGCAGGTCGGAGGCAAGGTCGGTGATGGGCCGACCGATGTCGCCGGGGATGAGCTTGATAATTTTCGTCGCCTGCGTGGTGAAGCGGCGGACGTTAAGGTCGTTGTCCAGAAATAGCGTGGCAATGTCCGTGCTGTTGAGGAGGTTTTTCATGTCGTTGTTGGAACGCGACAATTCGTCCACCTTGACTTGCAACTCGCTGTTGACGGTCTGGAGTTCTTCGTTCAAAGATTGCATCTCCTCCTTGGAAGTCATCAGTTCCTCGTTGGTGGACTGAATCTCTTCGTTCGTGGATTGCTGTTCCTCGTTGGTGGAACGGAGTTCCTCCTGCGCGGTCTGCATTTCTTCGCGGACAGTCTGTGCTTCAAGCCGGGACTGCTGATACTTTCGTTCAAGTTCTTCCAGCTTCGCGTTGGGAACGGAATTTTTCCTAACTTTGCCTGGGCGGCTTGAGGTTTCAATTTGCAGCGGCGCGGTCACGTCGGTGAACACGATCAGCACCAAGCCATTCAGCGACTCCGGTTCCGCGAGACGTTGAATGGTAATATCCACGAACTGCTTCCCGCCATCCGTCCCGACTTTCAGTCCGCGCAACACCACGGGCGCGTCCTGTGCGAGGGCTTTGTGAAACGCGTTGCCGAGTTCGTAGCGCAAACCTTCGCGAGCCATGACAAAGATATTCCAATTGGCTTTGCCAGCGGCGGGTTCGAGGTATTTCCCGGTGCGCCCGCTCACATACAGAATGTTGCCCTTGTCGTTCACGAGCACGGTCGGTGACGAGTAATGTTCCAGCACCATCTGATCCACCAAAGTCTGGAGGCTGACGGTTGGTTTTTTCACCGGGCGTGCTTCCGAACCATTGGGCAAAGGTGCGGCAAAGGCTGACGGAAATTCAATCAGCTCCGAACGCGCGATAGAATCCGTCCGCCGGTAGATCCGCAA
>JBAPOI010000580.1:0-8963 GCA_049279555.1 Candidatus Sulfotelmatobacter sp. | reverse complement strand
CGATGACCAACTCGCTCCCTGGCTCGATTACTACAACTTTCACCGCCCCCATGGTAGCCTCGGTTACGCTCCACCCGTCAGCCGCGCTCCGGTTTCCGACGGTACAACGTCTTGAGGGATCACAGGTACCCCATGACTCGCAAAAGGGTGAGACGCCGGGATCCGGCAATTCTTAACGAGTGTACCAGCCTGTTTCCGGTGGTCGTGGCTTGTGTAAGGGAAACCGTCTCAACGCCAGCATTGGTGCTTCATTCTTGCGAACTGCTTCGGAATCTCACTGCACGACGTTAAAAGGCACGTTGCTTAATAGCTTGCGCTTTGGAGTCGTAACTTCGACCCTTCCCGTGGTTGCTCCAGTCGGCACGACAGCAGTAATTTCGGTGCTCGAGACAACCGTGAACGCGGCCGCCTTGCCGTTAAAGCTAACGACGCTAGTGCCCGTCAGATTGTTGCCAAGGATAATGATGCTCGCTCCCACCTGGCCCGCTGCAGGCACCGTCTCTACAAACGCGCTAAGCTCCGTAGAAAGGCTGTAAACAGCACCCAGGCTACCGTTTCCGCCGAAGGGGGTTGTGCCATAAAAAATCCCGTTCGTTCCTTGTAGTAGTCCCTGCGGGCCGGAGCCATCAGGGCAGTACTCTTGCGCGCAAAAACTGTAAAGCGTCGACAAGATGCCGGTGGGGGTGGCTTTGAAAATTGTGCCGCAGCCGTCGAAGCAGCCATTTGTATTGGCTCCGCCCTTGGCGGTTGTCCCGTAAAAATTACCGTCGCTGGCTTGCAATAGCCCGCTGCCGTTAAAGCCGTCGGCGCCGTTGAAAATGTGGACGGTAGTCAGGGTTCCGCTCGCCGTGATCTTGAAGAGCGTTCCGCAACCGTATTGATCTTGAGGGCAGGCAACGTGTCCGCCGAAGAAAGTTGTTCCGTAGAAGTTTCCATCACTCGCCTGAATCAGGGTTGTCGGCAAAGCTCCGTCTTTGAGGTTGAAGCTGTGCAGAGTAGTTAGAGTACCCTCCGGCGTAATTTTGAAAACTGTGCCACAGGCGGCCTCAAACCCATTGTCGGTGCACGCAGGGATAGCATTGGCGCCGCCATAAAGTGTGGTGCCGTAGAAGTTCCCGTCGGTTCCTGGCACCAGAGAATTAGGGTATTCGCCATCCGTTCCAACGAAGGTGTGCAACGTTGTCAGCGTGCCCTCGGCAGTGAGTTTGAAGATGGTGCCGCAACCTGGAGGGCCGGTACAGTTGGTGCCGGGCGCATCCCCCGTTGTTAGACCGTAGAAATTTCCGTCGCTGGCAGATTGTACAAGTACGGTTGGGCGATAGCCGTCAGAGCCGCTGAACTGATATAGCGTGCTCAGAGAGCCTGCCGGGGTAATCTTGAAAACTGAGCCATATTCGTTCGATCCGTAGTACAGCGTTGTCCCATAGAAGTTGCCGTCCGTGCCTAGCACAAGTGCGGCGTAGGGATTATTGCCGCCAGGGACGCTGAAGGCATAGATCGGAGTCAGCTTGCCCGCCGGAGTAATCTTGAATACCGTCCCCACTCCGCCATAGACGCCACGCCCTCCGGACTGGCTGGTCCCATAGAAGTTGCCATCAATCCCCTGAACCAGCGGCCCGTTAGGACTCGCATCTCCCCAACCAACACTAGCCAGTGTGTTGAAGGTCTGAGATGGCGAAGCGATCGCAGTCAGCGCGCAAAACGCAGATATTAAGCAGGCCATTTTCAAGAAGCTTAATTTTCCGGCAGCGTCTGCCTTTTGGCGGGGCGAAAATGAGTCCCGAAAAGAGCGGGACGACCGTGTTTTAGTCATGGGAGTCCCTCCTATGCGGCCGAGCGAATCGCGTCAAATCTGGCATGAGCGACGGAACTGGGGTGGCCGAGTTCGAACCGGGAACACCGAAAAGGGGATGGCGACGCGGGCCGAGTTTCGCGATTATCTTCTCGATTAGACAGGCTGTCAAGATGGGAATGCATCAAATCTAGGTGAATCAGCGGTAACGAACTGCAAGAATCTGCATTCACCATAATATTCCGTCCCAAAACCCGGCCCGGTTTTTTGGGGCAACCGTCCCTCTCCACTGCTTGCCGAATCAGTTCCCCTGGGCCGGTAGAGAATCTTGTCGCGAGTTCCCTGCGAAGCCGCTGGGACTGCTTGTCGCCTACCGGGAAGCTTCCCTCATGCGCTGAAAGCGCGTACATATTTTGAACAACGTGAAGACACGACTGAAGTCGTGCCCTTCCCGCTCGTGCTCCAACGGTGAGCAATGGCGGCGCAGGCGAAAAGCAGGTTCCTCGACTCCGCTGTCGCTAGCGCTCCGGCTGCGCTCGGAATGACAAGGCGTGGGACATTGGCTCACGGCGCGGCCTTGAATATCGCCTACTTTCGCCAATCCCCTATTCCTTCCCACGCGTTATAAGATGACGCGATACTTTCCATGAGCCCCGCTCCCGCAAGTGCGGATTTGTTGGCTCGCCAAGACTTTGCGACCTTTAAGGAAGAGACAGTGTAGCGAATCTTGACGTGAGTTCCTTGCGAAGCCGCCTAGGCCGCCTATTCGAAAGGGGTCCCTTCGACAACCTCAGGGCAGGCTCTTCGACTGCGCCGCTGCTTCGCGTTCGCGAAGCAGTGGCTTCGCTCAGGAAGACAATTAATTTTCCGGATTGCATGTGTGCCAGTTTGAAGTCCCCGCTTTTGCCAACCGCTTTCTTTCGCCACCGTTGTAATATGTCGCAATACCTTCCATGAGCCCCACGCCTCCACATGCGGATTTGCCGGATGTTGCGCCTACGGTGCAACAGGATGTGGCGCGGCTGGCTGCGTCGCCGGAGGTGCGGTCGGCGTTTAATTGGCTGCGCACGCAGGAGCCGCAACTGGCGCAGTGGCAGATGGAGATGGCGCGAATTCCGGCGCCTCCATTTGGCGAGTCGGCGCGCGCGGCCTGGCTGGCGGAGCGCTTTCGCGAAGTTGGGCTTGATGACGTTCGCATTGACGATGTGGGCAACGTGTTCGGCATACATCCGGGATTTGGCCAGCGCTATGTGGCCTTGAGCGCGCACATCGATACAGTGTTTCCGGCGAACACGCCGTTGAATATCCGGCAGCAGGGGAGCCGGCTGTATGGGCCGGGAGTTTCGGATAACGGCGCGGGAGTGACGGCGATGCTGGGGATTGCCGCGCTGCTGCGGGCGGTGCGGGTGCGGCATGCGCTGCCGTTTGTGTTAATTGGGAATGTGGGCGAAGAGGGCGAGGGCGACCTGCGCGGGATGCGGCACATTTTTTCTACGCCGCGCTGGAAGGACTCGATTGCTTATAGCGTGGTGCTCGACGGTGCCGGCGCGGACACGATTGTTGCCGAGGCGCTGGGCAGCCGTCGTTTTGAAGTGATCGTGCGCGGGCCGGGAGGACATTCTTGGAGTGACTTTGGAGCGCCGAATCCGATTGTCATTCTGGCGAAGGCGATTGAGACCTTTACTGCGGCACCGGTGCCGGCGGTACCGAAGACCACATTCAACGTTGGGGTGATTCGCGGCGGGACTTCGGTGAATTCCATTCCGGAGTCGGCGAGCATGAAAGTAGATATCCGCTCGACTTCGATGGCGGAGATGGAGCGGCTGGAGCAGACGCTGCGGCTGGCGCTGAATCGCGCGGTAGAAGATGAGACGATGGCGGCGGAAATGCGGTCGACGGCGCAGAAGCGTCCCTCGGGAGTGAGTTGCGAAGTGGTGCCGATCGGCAACCGCCCGGCAGGAGAACTTGCCGTTGGCGCGCGGATTCTGCATGTGGTCCGGGCGGTCGATGCGCAGCTGAATAATGCGGCGCAGGTGCAACGGGCGTCGACGGATGCGAATATTCCGTTGTCGCTGGGGCAGGAGGCGATTGCGATCGGGGGTGGCGGGTCCGGAGGCGGGGCGCATACTTTGCAGGAATGGTTTGACAGCAATGGACGCGAGTTGGGGCTGAAGCGGATTCTGTTAACGCTGTTGGCGCTGGCGGGAGCGGGGGAATGATGGGTGAGTTAGGAATCCCGGGGGCTAAAGCCCCTTTTGGAAGTAAGCGTCTATTCGCAGCGCTGAAGCGCTGCGCCACCCAAAGGCTTCATGCAGCCGTGGAATCCCACTTTTCGCAAAGGAAGCGAAAAATGGGACACCCACCAGCCGTGGAATCCCACCCTTCGCAAGGGACGCGAAGGATGGGGCACCCGCTTTTGTCGGCGGTGTTCGCAGTTACGATCATATGCTTCGCTTTCGGGCAAACGCAGGATCCTACGCCTACTTCCGGCGCATCGACGACTCCTTCAGGGCCGAAGGCGGATGTTATCTACGTGCATGCAAATGTTTATACCGGCGTGCCGTCGAATGCGCAGTTCAGCTCGATTTTGCGGGAAGAGGCGATTGCGGTGCGTGGGGACCGCATTCAGGCGGTGGGAAAAAATCTCGATATCCAAAAGCTTAAAGGTCCGCAGACGCAGGTCATCGACCTCGGCGGGCATTTCGTTATGCCGGGATTCAATGACGCTCATATGCACCTGGCCGACGCGGGGCTGCAGAAGTTGAATGTAAATTTGGTTGGAGTGAAGACGCTGGACGAATTCCGCGAGCGGGTGCGGGCTCGAGTGGAAAAGGCGGCGCCCGGCGAGTGGATACTGGGCGGCGGTTGGGACGAGACGATGTGGCCGGTGAAGGCGATGCCCAGCCGTTGGGATCTGGATGAGGTTTCAGGCGACCATCCGGTGTTTCTCGATCGAGTGGATGGGCATTTGGCTGTGGCGAACACACGAGCTTTGCAGTTGGCGAGCGTTACGTTGGCTAGCCGCGATCCGCAAGGTGGACACATCGATCGCAATGAGAGCGGTGAGCCTACTGGCATTCTTCGGGATACGGCGCAGCACGCGGTCCGGGTCGTGGTTCCAGAGCCCACGCTTGAAAAGCGGCGGAAGGGAATCGAAGTTGCATTGGCGGATTTGGCGGAGCACGGCGTAACGTCTGCTCAGGATTATTCGCCGGAGTGGGAGAATTTTAAGATTTACGAAGAGCTCGAAAAAAGCGGAAAGCTAACCGCGAGGATTTCGGAGTGGCTGCCGTTTGATGAAGCCATTGAAGAATTGACGAAGAAGAGAGAGTCGCATCCGCAGTCGGATTTGATGCTGCATACAGGGATGCTGAAGGGTTTTATGGACGGCTCGCTCGGCGGGCACACGGCGGCACTGCTCGAACCTTACGCGGACGATCCGAAGAATTCCGGATTGCCGCGATACGATGCGGGTAAGTTGAACGAAATGGCCAAGGAGCGAGCGCTCGCCGGATTTCAGCTGGGGTTTCATGCCATCGGAGACCGGGGAGTGCAGTTGGCGCTGGATGCGTTCTCCGAAGCCGAGAATGTGGCGCGCGAGCAAAAAGTGAAGGCCGCGAATGGCGGCGACGATTTTCGTTTTCGCATCGAACATGCGCAAGTCACGACGCCGGCGCAGATCGCGCGCTTTAAGGAATTAAAGGTGATCGCGTCGATGCAGCCGAGTCATGTGCTCACTGATATGCGGTGGGCGCAGGACCGGCTGGGGCCGAAGCGGGCCGCGACTTCTTACGCGTGGGCTTCGTTGCTGAATAAGGGCGTGACCCTGGCTTTTGGGACGGATTATCCGGTTGAGCTGGTAACGCCATTTCGCGGTCTGTATGCGGCCGTGACGCGCAAGAGCGAAGATGGCAAGCAGGAATATCATCCCGAGCAGCGGTTGACCATGGATCAGGCGATTGCCGCTTACACCACGGGAGGGGCCTTTGCCGAGTTCGAAGAGAAGGAAAAGGGAAAACTCGTGCCCGGGATGCTCGCAGACTTTGTAGTGCTGGATCGAGATGTGACGGCCGCGTCTCCTGAGAAAGTGCAGGCGACCAAGGTACTGCGCACAGTGGTTGGCGGAAAAACGGTTTATGAAGCGAAGTGAGCGTGAATCGCGGAAAACGAAACACCGGCCAAGCGCGTCTAACCTGCTGAAGGTTCTCTGTTTGTGATCACCTTGTAATCACCGAAAACCATGCCGCGTTCCATCGGGCTTCTGCTTGGGAGTTCCGACCTTGCAAACGGGTATAATTGTGCGTTCGTCAGTTTTTCGGAGGGAAGTACGCATATGGATTCGCGGGCAATGTGGGTGCAGATGAAGTCCCGTCGGTGGCTTTATTCGTTCAGCATTGCGGCAACGCTGGCGCTGGGCATTTTAATCGGCACGGTCGTTTCATTCGGAGTGAAGGGCAAAGAGGGTCAGAAGGCTTCTGACGCCACTCCTTTGACGGTTCCATCTCCCAAGCAACTTTCCAACGCATTCTCGCAAATCGCGAAGCAGCTCGGGCCGTGCGTGGTCAACATCAACACGGAATCGACCATCAAGAGCCCGCACAAGCGGCGTGGCGGGCAGGCTCCCGACGATGACGAAAACGGTGGTGGTAACGGTGGCATGGATGACTTCTTTAACCGATTCTTCGGAGCACCGGGCGGCCAGGGTGGTCCACTCGGCGGCGATGGCTCGATCCGTGAGCGTTCGTTGGGTTCGGGAGTGATCGTCGACCCTAAGGGTTATATCGTCACCAACCGGCACGTGGTGGAGAAGGCGGACCGGATTCGGGTGCGGTTGCAGGACGATCCGCCGGGCGTGCAGCATGACGCCAAGGTGGTCGGAGAAGACCAGGAAACAGATTTAGCGGTGATCAAGATCGATCTTGAAAGGCAAGTGCCGTCGGCGAAGCTGGGGAACTCTGACAGCATGGATGTGGGCGATTGGGTGCTGGCGATCGGCAGCCCGTTTGGCCAGGTAGGCACCGTGACCGCAGGCATTGTGTCGGCCAAAGGGCGCGATATCGTTCCCGGGCGGCAGTTTCAAACCTTCATTCAGACCGATGCCGCGATCAATCCCGGAAATTCGGGCGGGCCGCTGGTGAATATGGATGGAGAAGTGATCGGCATCAACACGGCGATCCTAAGCGAAACCAACGCTTACGCCGGAGTAGGATTCTCGCTTCCTTCCAACACCGTCGTACAGGTTTACAACCAGTTGATCGGACCGGAACACCGTGTGGCGCGGGGTTCCATCGGAATCATGTTCGTTGCGGTTGAGAATCCGGCGATCACTCGAGTCTACGGTGCCGGCTCGGGAGTGACCGTTTCGAGCGTTGTGGCTGGCAGTCCCGCCGACCAGGCTGGGCTGAAAGTGGGCGACACGATTACCACCATCGACGGCCACAAAGTAACCAAGGGGGCCGAGTTAGTAGCGGACATTGCCTCGCGCAAGCCCGGAGTGAAGGTGGCCGTCGGCTTCCTGCGCAACGGCAAGCAGCAGGATACGTCCGTGACCATTGCGGATCGCGCCAAGCTGTTTGCGGCGCGCTTAAACGATGATGAAGGTGGTAACGACGAGAGCACGCCGAAGCAGAACAAGTTCGGCTTAACGGTTCGCAAGCTGACGCCGGAGATGGCCGACCGGCTGGACATGCCTGCGGGCAAAGGCGTGATCGTGCAGGATGTGAAGACGGGATCGTTCGCCGAGGACATCAATTTGAACCGCGGCGATGTGATCCTGGAAGTGAACAAACAGCTGGTAAACAGCGAAGAGGATTTCGCCAAAGTCGAATCGAGCCTGAAGAGCGGTCAGGATGTGGTTTTCCTGGTGCGCCCGCGCGGTTCAACGCGGCAGGATGGCACCATCTTCGTGGCTGGAACACTTCCGTAACCTGGCCTGAACCCAACGGAACTGGCATTGCCCCTTTTAGTAGGGGATGATTACAATGCGAGTTTCAGTTGGGTTTGTTTTTTGCGGGGCACTGCCGATTGTGGGCTTTCGAGGGCCTTGACGTTGGAACAAAAGCGTTGGGCAGGAATTCGGAGCGGGAGTTTGACGGCTAGCTGTGCTGCAGCGCTGCTGTGTGCCTGCATTTCATCCGGCTCGGCGAAAGCTCAGGAAACCGCTTCGCCCGGCCCAAAGACCGCCAGTATTAAGCCGCACGCAAAGACGTCGGGAGCAAGCGATGCGGCAGTTAAAACAATCACTCACAAACCTCATCCTGCGTCGCATCCGGCGACAGGTCAGCATACGAAATCGAACGCTACGGTTGCGGCACGCAATAGCAAGACTACGCGCGCGAGTTCGCGCAAGACCGGTAAGAAGTCCGCGAAGGTTCGGGGTCAGCAGAAGATTGAGCCGGAGCGGGCGCAGGCGATCCAGGAAGCTCTGATTCGCGAGCACTATTTGAGCGGCGAAGCTGCTGGAACCTGGAATCAAGCCAGCGAAGACGCAATGCGGAAATATCAGGCGGATCATGGCTGGCAATCGAAGACGGTTCCGGATGCTCGAGCGCTAATCAGCCTGGGCCTGGGGCCGAATCACGACCATCTGCTGAATCCGGAGAGCGCAATGACCACTGGGCCAGAGATGTTGCATGCGGCCTCAGCAAGTTCTGCGGCGAGCCCAGTTTCGCATAGCGCCGATCCCGGGTCGCCGATGAATACGAATCAAGCATCACCGATTTCTTCTCAGTCTCCGGCACCCGCTGCCGGAACTTCCGATCACGGCGTGACGGACCCGCAGCGATAAACCAGCAATTAGCATTTAGCCCACACCGATCGCTAGTTGCTAATTGCCAACTGCTAGGCTCCTGGAGCCTTGCGGTAACTCCCAATCACCGGCCGCGGAAAATACGGCAACGGCTGCGAGTGGATGATTGCGGCGGGGTTCGATTCAACCAGAGCTTCCGCAACATCCGCGCCACAAAGTTCGGCAGCGGCATCGCGGGCGGTCGAGAGCACGGGAATTCGCTTCTCGGTATCATGCGCATCGGTGGCCAGTACGTGGACGGCATCGTGCTCGAGCAGCCAGTGCGCGGCGCGGCGGGTGCGGTCGCCCCAGAAGCCAGTGAGCGCCGATCCAGTCACCTGAATCACGCAACCCTGCTCAGCCCACTCCACCACGCGCTGCAAG
>JBAPOI010000579.1:0-2559 GCA_049279555.1 Candidatus Sulfotelmatobacter sp. | reverse complement strand
GATTCTGGGAATGCGAGCATTGTCCAAATCCAGGCTTGCGAACCAACGCGGCCAAGGATCGTTATGGGGCTATCACGGAATGCGACAGAGCAATTAACAAGCACCACGCTAAGAACCATCCTGCCGCCGTAGGGGCGAGCTGTTCGTAACCCGGGGCAGCAACGCACTGGTAGGGCACTACTTCACCAAGTAGCGTCTTCTTTAATCGTCCTGACCATCCCTTACCTAAGAGCACGCAATGGCTGACTTTACCTTTGTGGTTTCACGTGAACTCGTACTAGATGGTGTTCCCTATAACTTCAGTGTTTATAAAAGCCCTGCTGGCTTCCAGACCTTTTGGGAGTGCAAGGGCTGTGGAAATCAGGAGGAACCGCTGACGAATCTGACCACTGTTGAAGGCGCAATTGCGGAATGCGAAGAAGTAATCAAGCAGCATCACGCTCGGAAGAGCCAGCCAATCCATTCGTAGGTATCGGTTCCGTATTCGGTCGTGGCGCCAGACCCACCTGACGCCGAGATTCCCAAGCTCGTGCGACAGATCAAGGCACTTTGCGGCGACGTTGCTTAGAAGCGGGCAGCCGCCTCAATAGTTCAGTCATGTCGATACCATCGTCGGTGTCGCCATCTTCATCACCAGGAGGTTGAGAGCCAGTGGGCTTTTTCTTCAGCAACACACAGGGCATTGCCGTACCATAGAACCAAACCCGGTATTTCCGGGCGTGCTGCAGCATACTCCAGGCGCCGGCGGAGGGTGCATTGCTCTGGCTGGCTGATCCGCGATCGATATTGTCGTAGACCCACAGCACATCACGGTTCACATCCGTTGTCGACTTGCTGGCGGGCAGAACTTTGTCGTCGATGGGCTCTTTGACGGGTAGTGATTTGTCCGGCAGCGGCGGAAAGGCGGCTCGCATTGCCTCCCAGGACTTCTCGACCGCGTCCTTACGGACATGCCCTCACCCTTGAACTGTTGGCGGGCATTCTCCTTAAACGCGTTGGCCTCTTCCCAGCGACCCTCACGCTCGAGCCGATGGGTGGTTTCAATCTTGGATTCTTTGCTTGGTTCCATGGCTAACACTCACATTTACAAAACAGAAAACTGTCCATTCGGTCGAAGGTGCTAGTGGGACTCCCGGGCACAAACAACCCGGGGTAGGGTGGGTAAAAATCCAGCCTGCAGCGGGTCCTCCTGTCTACTGAGGCGTCGACGGCCGCGGATCGTGCGGTTTGCCGTTCGTGGAAGGCTCTGCTGACCCTGGCGCGACCGGGTCACTCGATAGAGCTGCGACGCCAGCGGCTGGCTGAGCCACGCCTAGAGCCGTTGGAATGGCAGGCTTACGTTCTTCGTTCAGTGCATCGCTTAAATCAAGCAATGCGCCCTCGAAACGTTGAGCCTTTTCGCAGACGTCGTACCACAGATGCCATAGCTCGTTTTGATCGTAAAGCTCGGGGTTCCGCGACCTGCTCCTCACTGGCGGCGGGCACATAAATCCGTCGGGGCACATTCTCGTCAAACGGCCGTCCAGTTCCCAGAACTCGGCGATTAGACCGTCTATCGTGTCCTCAGTCGGTTTACTTGTCATGACGTTGCTCCTTTGTGGTATTCGGTTACACGGACTAGTGGGGTACTTCAGATGCGGTTGACCGGGAGGGGTGGGAAAAAACTGGATGGCCTCGGGTCCCTCGCTGGCGAACCGTCTGGCTGTTGGGTCATGGTCCACTTGGGAATTGATTTTGTCCCAAGTGATCACCTGGAACGGCCTGCAAGTCACCTGGGATTCCGGTACTCTCCCCTACGGGGAGAGAGATACCGGATTTCCCAGATGCCTGTGCACTTGGGATCGGCGTCCTAAGTGAATGTCCCGAGTGATCCCGAGTGGCAGTTTTCGCCTGATTGGACACCAGCGACATGATCATTGCTTTGGTGTCGGCACTGAGTGTCGGCCAGGCATCGACGACGGGCTTCAACTCAGCGTCGTCGCAGCTATCACGCCTTTCGCGTGAAGGGGTGGAACCACCAAAAGCAGTCGAAACTGCGCCGGATTCTGCGCCACTCGATTTAATCGATTTGCGTAAGTCGTTGGTGACATTCTCAGTTACAACTTCCGCTTCGAGTCGTGCCGGGGGTATTGGCTGGACAACATCGGTAGCGGCACTTTCGTTGGAATTGGGCGGCAGGTAGACTATTGCTTTGCTTGTTCGCTTGGCTTTCTTACTGTTTCATGCCCCAGTCATGACCGCCGATCCGCACTCCGCTGGCCCGCCTTCCGCCGGGACCGAAGTAAAACCCGACTCCACACCCGAATTGCATGCTTCCGCGCCGGATGCGCTTCCGCCGCAAGCTGATTCGACGGCGGCTGCAGAGCCGGCTGCCGCGCCGCCAGCTGGCCAAACTTCCGGCGAACTTTCTGCCGAAGCCGCTAAGCAGCGAATAAAAATCGGCACGCAACGCCCCGGTGTCGCGGTGCCGCGGATCGAGCCACGCGCCAAAGTGGCTTTTCACACCCAGCCGTCGCAGCGCAAGCCCGTCGATCGTCCGCCGCCGCACGAACAGTTTCC
>JBAPOI010000578.1:0-7709 GCA_049279555.1 Candidatus Sulfotelmatobacter sp. | reverse complement strand
GCAATGACGTGGGTGCGTCCAGCAACCGCATCGACGTTGAGGGCTCCGGTCAGATGAATCTGTCGGGATTAGGGGAAACCGCCTAGTTCCCGGATTGCGGGGCTGCTCCGCAGCTAAGGACAGAGAGGTAGAGGTAAGATGGCAAACCCAAATGACGCGATCAGGGATACGATCCTTCGTCATCTTCATGTGGTTCACCAGAAGTCAAGAAGTCCAAAGAGTGCGGGTCTGCTCACCAGCGAGCTTTCGAAAGCGCTCAAGGCTAAAGGATACAAACAGCAGGAAGTGGCGAGTAATCTGGACTATCTCGTACAGAAGGGTTGGGTTAGAGAAGTGGTCGAACATCGTAGCTTTCTGACCAAAGCCGGGACAACGCAGAACGCCGAGAGACGAACGTACAAAATCTCGGATACTGGAATTGATCGGCTCGAAGCTGCCTCGATGTATCAGCGTTCCGAAGTCGCATCACGAGTGAATATCACGAACATCAGAGGAGTGACGGTCGTTGGGAACGGCAACGTGGTGAACACCACATTCAGCGACCTCTCGCGAGTATTAAACGATCTGAAGCAAGCCATCCTTCAAGAGCCAGCGCTTTCGGACGACCGAAAGCTGGACATAGCTGCGGACGTTGACAGCTTGGAAGCCCAGTTGCAAAAACCGGAGCCGAAAAAGTCCATAGTTCAGATGTTGTGGTCGGGAATCGAAAAGGCGGCTGCGGTCGGCGGCGCAATTGACATCGTTAATCGTGCTGCTGCGCTCATACAGCCTCTGCTCAAGTAAACGCCAATATCAAATCGTCCCGCCTTTTACGATTTACAATCGTCCGTCAGCTTCCGTGTGAACAGGTGACACATGTTAAGAACGCAAGACAAATCAGTCTTCGTTGTTGGAGCAGGATTTTCATTTTACGCGGGAATGCCTCTCCAAATGGACTTTACCGATGCATTGCTGAGCGGGCCGCGGTAGTGCGAGCGGCAACAGCGGGAAGATCGTCCAACATCTCCGAAAGTTCGTCAATCAAGCTTTCGATCACAAAACGACAGCCGAGGCGAAATTTTGGCCTGAATTGGAAGACATCTTCACTTGTATCGACCTGTCCGCCAATAGCGGACATAACTTGGGATCGCAGTTTTCACCTTCCGAACTGAGAACGATTCGGAGGGGCTTGATTTACCGGATTATTACTATGCTTCGGGAGCGATACCGCGAGGCACGAAACCGGAAAGACTCGGACTGGAAAACGCTTGTGAAATTCTTCAAACGTCTCGATCCCGGTGCTGTAGGTTTCGTTGCTACCAACTGGGACACTGTTGTTGAGGATATGCTCACTGAGGCGCACGGCATCCGGCGCTTTGACTATGGCTGTAACGCAATTTGTGCATCCCTGCTCTCCTCGCACAAGGAAATCAAAGAAACGAATACGAGCGGCATAAAAGTGCCTGTCATAAAAATGCATGGTTCGGTGAACTGGCTCTACTGCGACAATTGCAGAAGTCTTTTCTGGATGCAGGCGGACGAGACGTATAAGGTTGCTGGTCAACTTCTTTCCACAGAAGATTGGAGGCGAATTGACCCAGCCTCTTCCCATAAGAACGACCGCTGGCATTGCGGAAGATGCGGAGCCAACAGCCTTGGAACGAGGTTTGCCACTTTCAGTTATCGGAAAGCTCTAGATTTTCCAATGTTTCAAAAATCATGGTTCTCAGCAGAGAAACTTCTTCGAGAAGCCAAGAATTGGATTTTCATCGGATACTCTCTTCCGGCTGCTGATTTCGAATTCAAGTATTTGCTGAAGCGCGTGCAACTCTCAAGGCGTGATCCTCCTAAGTTCGCCGTGGTATCGGGTGGTGTTATGTCCGACCGTGCCTATCAGCACTATCAGCGATTCTTTGGGCGGCAAATCAAGAAGGGCGAGAACTTTTTTGGTCGTGGACTCGACAAGCGGGCGCTGGCATATATTTCAGGCCTGCTCGACTCTTAGAACACGCAACGAAGGTGGTCACAAAGGCTGCTGCACCTCTGAAACGCTCCAAGCCGACCGGAACCCCGTCCAGCAGCGAAATCGCCGTAGAATCGGCCTTCTGAGCGGGGTCTTGATACAATCCCGGGCGAGGAGTCCACGCCTGCCCTTGGTTCACAGGTTCGCGATGGGAAAACTCTCGCCCACAAAGCTAAACGGCGATTGCGAGGAGATCGGCAACCCGTCCACCGCCTTCGGTCGGCGGCGGCGCAACTGGATTGACGCCCACGGCTCCGTTCCTACCGGCCAAGTTGTCGATGCCTCATGCGGCAACAAACATTGCATCGCGCTGCGACACTCCTGTCTTCGTCCGCGAGTCGAGCAACCGGGCAAATACCCCAAAATTGCCAAGCGTGTCCACAGGCTGAAGATCGGTCAGCACTTCGACGTTCCGGGCGTTGGCACAGACGAGAGGAGCCGCAACCGATTTCGCTCCGGTTTGTATGCGGCTGCGCGGCTGGACAAGGTCTCAGTGCGCGGGCTGCCCGACGGGAGTGTGCGCGTGACGAAAGTCGGGGAATGGCCTAGCCTGCGAGTCTGAGGAGCGCGTGCGCTTCGTTACGTGCCTGTCCTCCGACTCTTCGGCGTGTAGCGTCGCGGCTCGCCGAATGGTGTAGGGCACTGAGTCTCAAAGGGAGCCGAGAAGAGTCTAGCCGCGAGTTCGCGAACGGAGTCGCTGTCTTCGACCGGGCCCCGCCGCCAAAAGACTTCAAAACCCATGTTCTCGGCGTCGGCGTCGTAGGCAACTCCGAGAGATTCATTGATGCTCGTGCTGTACTGTGCCGCTGGCAGGAATCGATTTAAGGCACGCATCTTGTCTGTTCGATTGAACTCAGTGAAGACAGCGAAGACGAACACTACGGTGCCGAGCAGTTGCTTGTACAGAAAGCAGCTAGATTGCCGAGTTTCCTTTGCTCTCTTGATCCCATTCTCTATTCCCCGTCCAATCCAAGACTTGTTCGACATTGGCAAGCTATTGAGCATTGCCGCCATACCTAAGTACGCAGATCGTTTCTCGGATGGCTCAATCATGTGTTTCAGTTCTGGAGGAGCGTAAGACTCGAACTCTGGGTGGCGTTCGTGCAACTGATGAACTACCGCGTTGACGTAGCTGGCCAAGCGGTCCCGTTCGCCGTAGCTCGGAAGTTTGTCGAGCAAAAACCACTGATGAAGTTTGCGCAGTTCTTCTTTATCTTCGTTAAGAAAACCCAGACCGTCTTCGCGGGAGCGAAGCGTGTAATAGCAGAGGAATGGTTGCTCTTGATTGATCCCGTTGAACGAGTGTAGTACCTGCTGGCGAACTTTGAAGTAATTGAAAACGTCTGAAATTCCACCAAGCCAGTTGAGCACATTCAAGAAATCATTTGCTGAAATATAGTGAATCGGGCACACGGAAACAGTGGGTATTTTGTACTCAAATTCTATCGGCCTGAACAGTTCCTGGGAACACTCGACGATTCCCAAACCGCACGTCGGTCGTAGGGTTCCAGCCGGAAAAATTCTCGTTTCACCCCACATATTTGTTGCTGTGACGTCCAATTTCCCGATTCTTTGCGAGGCCGTCTTTGCATTCTTGCTGGCTTCGCGGGATTTCTTCATAGTCCAGAGCGGCAGTCTTGCCCCTGTCTTTTCTTCTCCATCGGTGCCTTTCACGCTCACGACCATGCAGTCTTGATTCAAAAGAAACAACAAGTCCGTCACCTGCCGCTTCTGCCCATTACTGCTGTAGGTCGGGTTTAAGAACACAAAGTCTCGCATGAAGAACGTCGCACTCAATTCTCCGATGAGACGTTCCAGAGCTGTGCCACGCGAATCCTTGCCGCTCCCGGTCATTGTCTTTGATTCTACGCTGGAGAGAATTCCCTAGGCTCAACCAACGTTCTCTTGCTGCCGCAGGCTGCCAGACAGACAAACCTGACCTTCCGCCTGTTTTCTGTCAGTATCGTCTCGCCCGTGGACGGAATCCTTCTGAGAATCCCCGGCTTGTGCCTGACTGAGAACTTACCGAAGCTGCCCAGCTCCAGCGTCAAGCCGTTCGCCCCCAGAATCTTCTCTCGCGACGATGATCCCGACCGGACTTGAACGTCACATAGCGATTTGTTTGCTGATACCAAAACGGAACCATCCACTTTGGATGCTTCCTTCGGCGGGACGACGAACGAACGTCTGGTGCGGACGGGGAATTTGGCTGGGAAGACGCGGTAACGCCATTTTCGAGCCCAAAAAATGTACTGCTTTTGTACTGCCGACCTCCGACTTGGCAGGTTTTCCCCGCTTTTAACGAAAGATCAGAGACATCCTCAAAACCCGCGTCAACACTGGTTTTCCTTGTATTTGTGACAATTTTGAGTAAGATTGTTTCGGCGGTCGGAATCTCCGGGAGTGGTTCGAATCCTACCTGAGGAGCCATTCTTTTTCAGACACTTACTGAATAATTCCATTTTCGGCCTCCGACGAGTTGGGGGACTTTTTGAGGGACCCCAGGGGAATTTCCATTCCTCCCAGCACATCGACCGCAGCGCGGAGAGCCTGATTTCCAATGTGCCTGTAACGATTGGACAAGCGGATGGCCGTCGCGCCGCGCAGTCCATGCACTGTGAGTGCAGGTCCATTAGCTCCTCTTCTATTCTTCGAGTCAGTTTCAGAGCGGGGAGGAGTTTCCCAGATTTCATAAACGAAGAGTTGAAACGCGCCTGCAATTCGCAATGCATTCCGCAAGGTAGTACCGTTTCCGCCTTCCATCCGGCAAATCGTATTTACCGGAACACCTGATAACTGGCAAAGTCTACGAAGCGTCCACCGGCGCTCGCGACGAAGTTGACGGATTCTGTTCCTCAACGATGAGTCTGTTAATCTCCGAGCGCTCATCCGCTGGCATAGATCAATTTCGCAACTTCTGCCTAAGTCGCGCAGTACTTTCTCAGTCGCCGAGCCACAGCCCGGTCTTCACGTGCCTGTCCTATATGAAGACCGGGCGCACCGCACCTTGGGGGAAGAGCCGATTGACCAAAAACCTTGAGGGGCCCGTTCCTTCTTACAATCCGCGCAACTCAGTAGCCAAGCAGATTGCAGCTGGGAACAACGACGGTTTCAGCAGAATCAGGAATAACTTCCGGCTCCAGTGCGAGATCGAGAAACTCGCCGATTCCCGAAGCCGTCTCTATGCTGTCGAACCTTCCGAGGAACGTGACATTCACCGGCCGTCCAACGCGTTCCTTGAAGGTCTTCTCCAGTTGAACGCTTCCCGTAAATGTTAGTCCACGTACGCAGATGAGACGCACGGTCCCACCGTCGTTTATCCGGAATACGGCTAACTTATCGTGTCTCATAATGAACGCCAACCTGAATCTAGGTTCAAAGACGATGAGAATATAGACCTATGAAGATAAAAATAGCAAGAGGAAAATATGGCGGGCAATTTGGAAATTCAGGCTAGGATGGAAAGGACTCGACATGCGCTAACGAGCTCAGCGCTGGTTGATGGCTTTAAGAGCGAGGAGAGCCAAGTAATTGCGCGCCGACAAGCGATGCCTCGCGAGGTACTTCTTGATGACCGCGTGTTCTTCATTGGACAGCCAGCAACGAAGTGTCTGCATTTCCAGCGCACTCGCCGTCTGGCGTTTCTGCACGCCGGGCTGAACGAGTTCCTGCAGCAACTTTTCAATGGTCTTTTCTTCCAGCCGCGCGAAGATTCGCATCTTGTCGATATCGCGCGAAGAAAGCTTAAGCGTAACCGTGATCTCCTCCTCTTCTTGCCCACTACTGGACGGTCTCTTGGCATCCTTCAGGGCCAAATCCGCAAGGAAAGCGCTCACGCTCATTCCGTGCCGGGAGCAGTATTCTTCGACGGCCTTTTTTTCTTGCTGCGTAACCCTGGTGGCAAGGTAGTTGCGGCGGGGAGCGCCAATTTCCGAACGCGACACCGCATAGGAGCCGGTTTTCTTGGCAGGTCTCTTGTTCGCGGATGTGCCGGACTTTTTCCGGCCGATGGTCGTGAGGTGTTTCTCGATTGATGTCACGTTAGCGCTAGGGCCCGACTTGACCAGGGTTCGCCAACTCCCCAAAGAGTTGAGAGATTGGTGACCCGGATCATATTCTTTGTTCCCATTGCCAATCAAGCGTTTCTTTATCGCTACCTAGAGTGCTGTCCCGGAAATTCGTGTCATAAATTCTTGTTGTCATCCTGAGCGCGCTTTTTGCGCGAAGGACCTATGCAGTTGATTCGGCCCGCACAATCCTCATACGAGCACCTAGTTCCGCACCCGGACTTATGCTGCGAACTTTGGGGACGCCACACTAGTAGACGAAACGGCGGTGTTGAGTTCCATGAACCCTAGCAATATCCTTCGTCCAGTTCCCAGCAGTCCAACCAAGCCAGCAAATTCTCTCGTTGGCAATCGCCAAAGGTGCCGGCGTATTGAACGAATACACGCAGAAAATCACGTACCTCAGGCAGAACCGTGTCTCGATGGAACCGGATCATTCGCTCACGGTCCCAGGGCATCAACACCCGGACAGCTTTGGCAAAGATCAATAGCAGGCAACAATCCTGCGAGTGCTTGAAGAGCTCTTCGAGCAGCCGGTCACGCTCCGACCGGGAGCGCCTACGGCACGCTTGTTGTCCTAGCCCTTTCTTACGGAGAAGTCTAACCTGCGGGCGGGCGAACGCCACGCACAGGCTTGCATTGGCTTCGACCGGGGCTAGCCGGTCGGAAATCGCACGACTCCGGTTTCGTTTCGCCAGCCGCTGTTCTCTCGGGCTGAGAGTCTCCGCGATGCGAGTGCTCATTTCCTCGCTCACCATGCGCTCCAACTCTACGAGCCTGACGTTCGAAACGGCGGAAATCACATCGGCCAACTCGCCTGGGTAAGCGCGAGAATAAAGGGGGCGATAAACGGTGTAGTAGAACAATGCAAAAACTAGAATTACCAACAGGTATCCGGCGCAAAGGGCAATCATGCCTCTCTCCCTATGTACTTTTGCAGGAGTGCAACGTATCTAGCCATTATTGCGTTCATCTCTTCGAGCGTCAGATTTGGATCGGGTAACTTCCATTCCGGGCGCACTAAACCTCTAGTCCAGATTATTTCCCCGAGGATATATGCCACAGCCGGGAGCAACCCGCTCAATAATCTGAATCTTGTTCCAAAAACCGAACGCGTGAGCCAGCCGAAGTTCGCAATGCATGCAATCGCGGTAAATCCGAGGATGATTGCGCTTTCTCGCTGATGTTCCAGAATTCCGAATACGCGAATAAAGGCGCCGTAAAGGAGTCCGAAGACTGAAATGACCGCATTCAAAGCGAATTCGAAGTCTATGATCATCCATATGATCCGGCTTTCCTGACGCGGTGGAAGAGCCCAGGCCTCCCAGCAGCCATAAGCGAGAGCAAGGCCGATCCCGGTCCAAAATACCCAGCGAAACCAGCGCAATCTGGCCTCAGACCAAAATACGCTGAGAAAACTTTCTCTCAACGCGAGCACCGTCACGGAAAGGTCTATCGGCTCGGTGGACCAGTAGACTATGGAATACGTTCTATGGTTACCGGAAACAGCTAATCGGACGATCGCTTCGAGGAGTACGTAAAGCGTATAGACGAAGAACCAGACGAACCTCCTTTGCAGCCGGCGCTTGAGCAGAAGCACCAGAATACATACCTGCAAAACCATCGGTATAACCAGCGCC
>JBAPOI010000577.1:0-4540 GCA_049279555.1 Candidatus Sulfotelmatobacter sp. | reverse complement strand
GCGCGATTGCGACTAAGGCCTCAAAGTTTCCGCTTCCAACGAATCCACTTGCTGAACATCTGCGGACCGGAGAACTTCAGCGCAAATCTCGTGCAAGTGGACATCACTGATTGCTCTCTGGGTGTCTAGCACCTGCTTCACTCTTATAGATACTTGGTCGAGCTTTTCGCCTTCCACGTGATATCCGAGCTTTTCAAGTTTCGAGCGCAACGCGTTGCGGCCGCTTAGCTTGCCGAGTACCAGAAGGCTTTCGCTGACTCCCACGTCCGAGGGGTCCATGATTTCATAGGTGCGCGGATTTTTGAGCATACCGTCTTGGTGAATCCCCGCCTGGTGCGCGAACGCATTCGCCCCCACAATCGCTTTATTGGGCTGAACAACCATGCCGGTCAAGCCACTGACTAGCTGACTCGTCCGCCAAATCTCCTTTGTAATGATGTTTGTCTCCAAGCTGAACAAGGGCGCCCGTGTACGCAGTGCCATGACAGTTTCTTCCATGCTCGCATTGCCGGCTCGCTCCCCGATACCGTTGATGGTTGCCTCGACTTGGCGGGCCCCATTTGCAAGCCCGGCCAGTGTATTCGCGGTGGCCAAACCAAGATCATCGTGGCAGTGCACACTCACGGTGACACCAGCAGAAGCAAAGCGGCGATGAAGAAAGCCGATCAATGTGCCGTACTCTTCCGGCATTGCGTATCCGACTGTATCCGGAATGTTGAGAGTCGTGGCGCCCGCTTCTACGGCCACTTCCAGCACCTGCACTAGAAAATCGCGGTCGCTCCGGGTTGCATCCTCCGGGGTGAACTCAACATCATTGCAGAGATCGTGAGCGTAGGCGACCGAACTCCGGGCCATCTCCATAACTTCGGGTCGTGTCTTGCGCAACTTGTATTCCATATGAAGATCGCTGGTTGCAAGCACAACATGGATGCGAGGATAGATCGCATCTCTGACACCGCGCCACGCGCTATCGATGTCCGCGCGATTCGCACGCGCCATCGCAGCGATGCCGGGCGGAGCCGCTATCGAGCCATACTTGTTGTTGCGCTTCGCCTGACCTACGCTTCTTGCGATCTTCTGCACAGCGCTCATATCCCCTGGACTGGAAACTGGAAATCCGGCTTCGATCACATCGACACCCAACCTTGCAAGCTGTTCTGCGATTTGCAACTTCGCGTCAGCGGTGAGTGAGGCACCGGGACTTTGTTCCCCATCGCGCAGCGTAGTATCGAAGATCCGTACGAGCTCAGGCTTGGTGGGTTGCAGGCTGGAGTTACAATGTGGCAAGTTATCGCTAGTTGCTTTCATCTTCGTCTCCCTGTTACATGGTGATGCTCAAGCCCTAACCACCGATCGGTTGGTGAGCATCAGTTCCGTTAGCTCCTCCGCAATCCTGGAGAGCACGAGTTGTTCAGCGCTGTGCAAAAAGAAGTGATTGCCAGCAAAGCGAAAATATCGCACCTCTGCGGTCGTTTGAGTGAGCCAACCGTTCAGCCCCGCCTCGGTGACGAGCCCGTCTTGGCTCCCGAACATAACCACAATCGGACACTCTAACGGATCCTTCTCGACATACCGGTACTGAGCTGATACGGTTAGATCGGCTCGTAGGCGCGGAAGCAAAAGTTCGCGCAGTGCTGCGTTCTCCAACAAAGACTCGGGTATGCCTTTGTAGGCAATCACGGCAGCTACGAACTCATCATCCGGCAGCAGCTCCATACCGGTATCCCGCCACTTGAATTGTGGTGCGTTCCGCCCCGAAGCGATCAACATTTCAGGTTGGCGAAGCCCTTGTTCACGCAAGAGTCGTGCAACTTCGAATCCGATGAGCGTGCCCATGCTATGGCCAAAAAATACGAATCGTTTGTCCAACGGCAGAATTTCGGTAATTAGGCCTGCAATTCCATGCGCGTCCGTCAACAGCAACTCATCTAATCGGTACTCTCGCCCGGGAAGCTGGACAGCCACGAGTTCAACCTCGTCCGGCAGCGCTCCATCCCAAGACCGAAAGATCGAAGCGGATGCGCCCGCATAGTGAAAGCAAAAGAGGCGGATTTGAACTTGCGCCGCATTCCTGGAGCGAAAGCGGATGAACCACGGAGAAGCGGACTGTTGCTCAAGCACTGTCACGCCTGCCTCGATAGTATCGGCGCAAGCGTCAGCCAATCCCTTGGTCGACGCTTGCCCTCTAGAATTCCTAGGAGTATTTCCTGGGTTGCTTACGGTGCTCGAAGTGTTCGCGTTCTCCTTACATCACCCCGTACTTCTTAAAAGCATCAACTACGCTTTGACCGGATTCAATATCCCTGCGGACGTCCCTTTCCAATCGAGTCTTGGCAAGCGCCCGGTTAACGATCTCCCCTTCCGCCTCGTGTGGAATAACACAAACACCATCGCCATCGCCAAAGATCAGGTCGCCCGGTCTGATCCGCACTTTGTCGATTGTGATCGAACAGCGAAAATCCACTACATTGTGGCGGCCCTGCAAACCGTAGGCGCGAAAACCGTGAGCGAAGGCGGGAAGGTTCAGAGATAATATGCCGTTGCCATCGCGAAGGTGTGCATTGATCACCACGCCCGCTGAACCTAACTTTTGCGCCCGCATCACTAACATGTCCCCCAATCTCGCAGTATGCGTTGGGCCACCGCTAGCGATATATACCTCGTTGGGACGAAGCGCCTCGATTGATTCGAACAACAAACCCCACGGCTTCGCATCGAAGCGCACTGGCTCCCCGTATACGACCGGTAGTTCATCTTGTACCGGCATGGCGCGCCCAATCATCACCATGTCGCTTCGTAAAGCGCGAATTTGCGGCGGCAGCATTGGATATTGAAACCCGAGCTGCTCCATCACGTCGCTGACAGGAGGAGTTGAAAGTTCCTTCCGAATCAAGGCAAATAGTTCTTCGTCCGATTTCCACTGCGCCATATCTTCGGCTCCAGACAGAGCAGATTGGTTTACCAAGAAACATCTCTAACTCGCAATCGACCTGGGAAACAACTGCCACTTAAATGTCATGCAGGAAGAAATGACCACGGGCAAAGATGTCGGAATGAAGGCAGTGACTTGTCACGGCCGCTGCGCCGCCACTGGTTCAGCCCGCTCCAGGCGAAACCCGGATCCGCGGACCGTGTAAGGTAAGCAGAATGGCGGAACTGAGTGTCCCGCTCATTCTGCCCGTCACAAAAGATAAAACAAGCACTTCTCTGTATGGGTTTAGCGTGGCGGTTAAGCTGCCGTCGTCGCCGCCACCTGCATGGGCGGACGCACGCGATTGTGGTGATAGCGGTCTTCTCCCAAAACTAAGACCGTTGAATACCTGTCCAGCGGCAGTTCTTCCCCAAAGTGGTGGAAAGAGTCCTGGCCGGCGTACACCTTCACGTGGGTTGGCACAAAACGGGTCGCCCAGCCGAAGCGTGTCGAGTTTTTGGTCGAGTTGGGATTGGAGCCATGCATACACCGAGAGGTGAAGATGCAGAACTGGCCAGGCTTCATCACCATATGGACCGCATTCGACTCATCTGGCTTCCAAGTTGGATCAAGCTTCAGTTTGTCGTAATCATAGCCGTAGAATCCAGCCTTCTCGCCGGTGGAGATCACCTTCTGATTGAAATTTTCGGGTTCGAAGGGCACATTCCGTTTTTCATCGAAAAACCACGTCCGATGGGTTCCCGGCATGACTTTGAGACAACCATTTTCCTTCGTTGATTCGCCCATCGAGATCCAAGCTGTAAGCTCCCAAGGCCTGCCCTCCTCTGCCGCGGTTGGAACCAGCTTTTCCGTTCCCTCAAATTCGACGAAGCTTTCCGCCTGGTGCCAATCAGTACCTTCGTCTCCCGGGTACTTGGGAAACCACTCCGTACGCCAACTCAAAACGTCAGGTCCAAGGATGCTAGAAATGCGATGAACTATCTTTGGATTGTTGATGATCTGATTGAGCGCCTGCAAATCGAGGTGTCGGTCATAGTTCAATTTGCTTTTCGGGAAAGGTGCGTTGTGGGTATCCAGCAGGTCCATGCGTACTTCTTCGAATAGACTTACCATTTCGTCTGGTTGACACAGCGTGAACGGACCCAGATATCCATTCTGGTAAAAAAAACTTTTGTCCGCTTCGGAAAGATAATAGTCGTCCCTCATGCCACTCCTCCTTGAATTTGTAGGTCCCTGCTGTTGTTACTGACTGATTGCTAACGCCGCTTGGCTCTCCTGGAGCTGAGAGTCAATCTTCGCGGTGATGGCCGCTATTGTGGAGTCAGTTTTGTGGAAGAACATGCGTGCAGGCACAGCTACTCCGGTCTTATTATAGATCTGTGTCAAGACTGCACCCAGATTCAGTGAGTTACCGCCTATGTCAAGAAAGCGAGCGTCGCGGCTCACCCCTCTGACTCCGATTACAGTTTCGATGATGTTAGTTACGACAGCTTCAGTGTCCATGTGCAGTTGTCACCTCCTCAGTTTCCTTTGTCATGCGAACCGTAAGAATGGATGTGAGCGCCTTACGATCCGCCTTGCCCGACGATAGTTTCGGAAAATCGTCGA
>JBAPOI010000576.1:0-3816 GCA_049279555.1 Candidatus Sulfotelmatobacter sp. | reverse complement strand
GGTTATCGACCGCCATTTGCGTGCTAATGCGCAACGCCATCTTGAAGCCACGGTCTATTCTCAGCCGTTGCTGCGGCAGAACTTGGAAAGCGGCTCGCCAGGGTATGCCGTTGTCCGCTTTTCGATGGGCTTGGGACGGCCGACCGTGATGAGCGTGGTCCACACAGGGGAGAACGCGCCAGCCAATGTAGAGCAGCTTCTCCGAGGCCGTCCCGAGGCCGCGCTCCCGCCGTACCTCAACGAGCGCCGCCAGCTGCGGGTGTATTTGCGTAGCGACCTCCTCATATTGAAGCCCAATGAAGTCCGCTGCTGGACCTGCGCAGCCGGTTTGAATGACGCAGATGCGATATTGGCAGATGACTGGCTGGCCACCCCGCATGACTCTTCGATTAGCGCCTGACGTCCCGGTTGGTTCGCCGGCCTTTCGACTCTCAAACGATCGTGTCGCGACCGTACTGGACCTTCTTTGCCGCGCTGCTTACGAGGCTCGACCTTACGTCACCGCTGGCATGCTCGAAGTGCCGATTACTTTGATCATTCGCAAAGCCGCAAGACGAATCAAGAGCCAGCTTGGCCTTACAGATCTCGAGATCCGCGGCGAGCATGAGCTAGAAGACATGGCATTTCCCGACGCGACTCTGCTCGGCCGCATTGACATCTCGCTCAAGTTTCTCGAACACTTCGGTGACCAAGACGCCTATGTCGGAGTGGAGTGCAAGCGGGTCGGCGCGGGCTTGAGCCAACTGAACCGACGTTATGTCACCGAAGGTGTGGCTCGCTTTGCCACCGGCCAATACGCTGCGGGGCACCCCAGGGCATTCATCCTGGCCTACGTACTTGCACTTCCAGTGAAGACGCCGATCCAGAGCATAGACCGTCGACTGAGGAAAACGTATGGCACCTCTGCGCAGATGGCTCCCGGCGCGCCTCACCGGCTCGCGTTAGCGGTCCAAACTAGCACTCTGCACCAGGATGGCGGCCACATGATACGCCTCGACCATGTTTTCATGGACATGACTTGCGCGTCTGGGATCGTTGGAGGAACCTAGATTGCCTAAAAAAAACGATACCGAGGCCGGTCGCCTCGCTCGCGAAATCGACACACTGCTCGGCAGCCAAGCGCCGTTACTCTTCGCTGGCGCCGGCGTTTCCTGCCGTGTGGGATATCCTAACTGGACCCAGTATATGCATCACCTTGCCGCAGTATGCGAACGATACGACGATTTGGCTTCCGCAGAACTGATAAGACAAAGAACAGAGGTAGGCCACTACCTCAGCGCCGCTGCTGTTTTCAAGACAAGCGAGTTAATCCCCGTCGGCGAGCGATTCAGGCTCCAGGCAGATCCGTTCTCTAGAAAGCTCCCGGCCAAAAACATTGATCTTCTCGAAGCGCTTGTAAGGTTGCCGTTCACAGCCATAGTTACAACAAACTATGACACGGCGCTGCATGAAGCTTGCGCTAAGGTTAGAGGGTATTGTACGCCGGTGGAAATAGGTGACCAGTCGCTGCGAAACGCTATGTTTCGGCGCGAATTTTTTATTGCACGAATTCATGGCCGTGCGGACCTGCCAGAGACGATGGCTCTCGATGTCCAGGATTATAATGCGCTTTCTCGGAACAACGAATATCTGGATTTTCTTTTGGGAATCTTGGCTAACCGCTCCTGTCTCTTCGTAGGCTTTTCCTTCGACGATCCGGCAATAGCCAGCATCCTTGATATTTACGAACGGCTGCGGGGGCCAGCGTTTCCGTCACTGCATCTGGCCCTTGTTGATAGAGCATCTCATCAGCTCGCGCATCGCTTGGGCAAGGTGAATATTCGCGTGGTTCAGTATGACGCGATTAATAACCACGCAAGTCTCTGGAGGGCTGTTAGATCTGTTGATGGCAGTCTCCTCTCGCAGCCAGATGAGAGGAGGACTCCTGATCCCAGCATTTCGCCGCAGCACGCTTCGGTACACAAATTTATGGCGTTTGCTTACGCTCAGGTCAAGATAAGGAAGGACCGCCTTCCTGTCGTCTCGTCAATACAGGATGGCATTGTACTTAGCGCATTCTTAGATGCGAGTGGTTGTATAGCGCAACGTCGAGACATAGTGATGGCCCTTGCTGGTGCGCTTGGCTTGTCGCACGGCGATGCAGCAGAAATCGCCACACCTTCGCTTGAGAGATTGCTCGCTAAAGGCCAGATCGAGGCAAGAGGTCCGGATTATGTCTTGGTCAAGAAGCCGCCTGATGAACTCGCATCGGATCTGAGAGGCTTGGTGGATGGCGTAACATCACGACTTGTCGTGCGCGATCTAATAAAGGTGGACCAAAACAACCAAGAAATGATATTGCGGGTATTGGAGCGTGTTTTCTTGGCGCGGGCGTGGGATTTGGCTGCTCACTACGCTGGGGCGGGGATTGCTCTGGGACGCGACTTATTTGCGACCGTTGGAGATCTACTACAAGACGAAGGCGGTAAGCGGTTAGGCGACAGGCGTATCACAGCCACGAAGCTAGCCGTCGTTGATCTTCTGACAAGCCCCTCCGACGAGGAGGCTATTGCACTAGCTAGGCTTGGACGTGCAGCATTTGGCCTCCAATTAGTAGTGTCGAGTCCTAGGCAGTCTCTATTACAGCGGTACTCGCTACCCGAGTGCATTTACCTTGACGCAAATGTGGTTATGCCTGCGATCACCTCCGGGCATCCATTACTGCCTGTGTATATTGATGCTTTAGAACGGCTAAGAGAGGCTAACGAGGAGCTGGGACTCTCCCTTATTATCAAGGTTGCAGATAGCTTTTTAAACGAGATTGTGTCGCACAGAAACTCTGCCCTTGAGGCGGTAAGCAGACTGAACTTAGAGGATGTCGAGACGCTCAAGAAGCACATCCAGTTATATGGCGCTACAAACACCAATGTATTTATAGGCGCTTATGCTAGCTTCGTCGGTCGCGAAGGTAGGCAGATTGGATTTGATGATTTTTTGAAAGCCGAGGCGCCATATGAGAATGAGCTTCAACTCGCCACCCATCTTCAGTCCTACGGCATAGAGACTGTTAGAATCGATCTTCGCGGCGAGGAGCGAGATACCTTCAGCGAAATATTGGACCGTATTCAATCAGGTTACAGCGTTAGTCCCCGCGCCAAAGCAAGCGTCCTGATGAAACATGAGGCTGCGCAGCTGGCGCAGCTTGCAGCTGACGAGGCCGAAGGAGTGCGGAGTGTCTTCGTTACAGCTGACAACGAGCTGCGGCGCATTTTGCAGAGAGACACGAGACTCCACTACCTAACCGGAGCGACGATTTCACATCTAGGCTTGGTGGCTCTTGTAGATGTGATGGTTGGGTTGGAAGGTGATGCGCGGTCGCTTTCGAGGCTCGTCTGGGCCGCACCGCACCGGGAAGATGAGCAAGCGATTTTCGACTATCTTCTCGGACTTGGCCTACGGCACTATAAAGAAGGAATGGCAATGGAGATGCAGCAGGCGGCACGTGCAGTCGCCTTGGAAGCCGCAACCCAGGCTAAAGCTGAGGGGAAGAAACTCTTTGCGAAGGGGTCGCGAGACATTGCGCGCACTGCGCGGTTCATGGACCGCTACGAGTCCAAATTTTTCGAGAATTGGACTCAGGCAATTGAGAGAAAGGGTATAGACGGGGAATGACGAGCTGGCTCTGCTGCGGCGGCGGTTCGGGCCGGCGAGCGAAACTTCACCGCGTTGCTGCACAGGTCGCATGCGGCCGGGGCGCCGGAGCCCATCGCCTCGGCGCTCTTCGGGCAGGCGCGGGTCTTCGGCGGCGAGGGTGACCTCGGTCAGACTCGCGCCACC
>JBAPOI010000575.1:0-17841 GCA_049279555.1 Candidatus Sulfotelmatobacter sp. | reverse complement strand
CACACCTCTAGTTTCATTCGCGCTTTTGAAAGGCAGTTCGAGGCGGCACCGCGCCGCTTTCGCATGCGGAAGAACGGTTGGCCCGTAACTTGGGGTGCAATTATCGAGGTTGTCAGCCTTCTCTTCTGTCCTTGCCTATTTGTATTAACTGTGGTTAACTATGAAGAATAATCTCCGGTTAATAGATGAGAGCGGCGGCACTTTGCACTTCAGAGCAGAGACGTGGGGTATTCATGGCGCGGGCGGCGCACTTTGCTTTTCTGGTATTGACGGTGGCGTTTCTTCTTCCGGCGAAAGCGCTGGCACAAGGGGAAACCACCAGCGCCATCGTTGGCCAAGTTCGAGACACGACCAACGCGGTTGTGTCGGGCGCCACAGTGACGATTGCCAACCCTGAGACTGGACTAAGGCGTAGCGCCAAGACCGATGAGGCAGGCCGGTTCAACTTCCCACAGTTAAAGCCTGGGACCTACACAGTCAAAGCGGAAGCGCAAGGCTTCGAGCCGCAGCAAAATCACAACGTCATTTCGGGCCTGGGTCAAAAGCAAACAGTGGATTTCACTCTTAAGGTGGCCCGATCAAATGAGGTCGTTGAGGTAAACAGCGAAGCCCCACTCATCAATTCTGAAAACGCGAACACGTCCACGACCCTGAGCGCACCCGCGCTGGAGAATCTGCCGAATCCTGGAGGCGACCTGACCTACCCTCTGCAATTTGCGCCTGGAGCCCTGATCAACACGGCCGGCAGCGGCAACGACTTTGTTGGTGGCACCAACGGGTACGGCAACGTGGAGTTCAACGGGTTGCCCGCCGTCTCCAACGGCTACATCGTCGACGGACTGGAAACGAACGACCCGCTCACCAGTCTCAACAGCGGCCTCTCCACCAACCTCGTTCTTGGACTGAATTCGATTTCCGAAGTGACTGTCAACACGCTTTCCTATTCCGTGGATCAAGGACGGTATGGAGCATCGCAGGTCAACTACGTAACCAAATCCGGCACGAATCAGTTTCACGGAAATCTCTATGAACTGTGGAATGGTTCACTATTGAATGCAACGGACTACTTTACCAATGCGACCGTGGGGAATCACAAGCCCAGATCTACCGTGAATCATTTTGGCGGCAGTCTGGGCGGAGCCATTGTGCACGACAAACTCTTCTTTTTCTTCGATAGCGAATGGGTGCGGATCGCACTGCCCATCGTCACGCCTACAATTGTTCCCAGTGCGGCCTTTCAACAATATGTCTTGCAGCAGCTTCCTTCTCTGTCGGTTCCGTTTTATCAGCAGATGTTTTCGCTGTACGGAAATACCAACGGTACATCGATCCCGATACTCGGTTGTCCGGTCACGGCGGGTTGCGCCAACCGGCAGAGCGTTTCGCATTCCAGCGACGACCACGAACAGGTACAGACTGTCCGTCTCGACTACAACGTCAACCAGAAAGATACGACTTGGTTTCGTTTTCAGGCCGACACGGGATTACAAGCCGCCTACACAGATCCCATCAACTCTTTATTTGATGCGGTCTCTCCTCAGCCTCTCTATTCGTTTGCTGCAGGCTACACTCACGTCTTCTCGCAGAACCTGGTGAACTACTTCAATCCCGCATTCTCCTGGTATGAAAGCCTGTTCGGGCCAGGCAACCTGCAGCGGACACTTTCGGCGTTTCCGATTGTGTTACAGGGCACCGGCGCGAACGCCTTCACTCCCATGGGAGGGCTTGACAACACCTGGATCCAAGGGCGGCGCGCATCCCGCTTTTTCATCAACGACAATCTAGCTTGGAGTCACGGCGCTCATGAACTGCGGTTCGGAACCAATATCCGTATCTTTCGCCTGAACGACTACGACTTCGGGGAAGGTACGGTTCCCGCCGTCACCTATGCGAACTTGCAGCAATTCATCAATGGAGTCGCGAACACCGCGTCGAAGACATTCCCTTCGAACGCAAATGAACCGTTCAACTTTCTCAATCTCGATGTCTACACACAAGACACCTGGAAAGTGACTCGCACCCTAACCTGGACGTTCGGTCTGCGCGACACATTCAATTCCAATCCGTTGAATCCGCATGATCAGGTCGCCCGTCTTCGGGGCTCCTTTAGTTCCATCTCGCACGATGTCAATCAACCGCTGAACGAGGCTATCCAGACTCATCTCGGTACTCTGTTTTCGTCTACACCGCTGGCCATTCTGCAACCAAGAACGGCGATTGCGTGGCAGTTCGAGCCAAAATCCGTGCTCCGGACAGGATTTGGGATTTTCAGCGATATCTTGCCGGGCACGATGGCCGACCTGATCGGCACAAACCCTCCCTACGACAAAACGTTTCAGGGAGGCGTGCTTGGCAGCGTGGGCGGCACGGCCATCGCGCCGGGTGTGCCCAACAGCGCAGTCGACGCAACTATGACGGCAAATCAGGTGTTTACCGCGGGATTTCCCCAGGGACAGCTTTCGTGCGTATCTCCACAGTCTAGTCCCGCAAGTTGTCTTCCACCGGTCGCAATCACAGCCGTCCCCGATGGAAAACTCCACGCGCCGTACTTCATGGAGTGGAGCCTCGGAATGGAACATCAATTTGGAACGACGGCTAGTGTCCAAGCGCAGTACGTAGGTACGCGGGCCGTGAATCAACCGTACTCAACCCAAGTCAACGGCTACCAAACCGTGTGTGCGGGCTGTTTTGCACCCTTTCCCTACTCGCAATCAACCGATCCACGATTCGGTGCAGTGACGCAGTTCTCCACCGGCGCGAACAGCCACTACAACGGCCTTCAACTGACCGCGATAAAGCGCCTCGGACATGGCCTGCAAGGGAAGATCAACTACACCTGGAGCCGTTGCATGGATACGGTCTCCAACGGAGGATTTCTTTCGTTTTCCGCAGGAGGGATTCTCTCGCCTCTGCCGGGAGATCTGGCGCGCGATTATGGTCCCTGCGACTATGACATCCGGCACAATCTCAACGCACAATATGTTTACCAGCTGCCGGTAAAGGTGCGAAGTCATTCGCTGGGTTATGCGCTCAATGGCTGGCAGATTTCCGGAACTGCGTTCTGGCACAGCGGCGTTCCGTTCTCGGTCTTGAGCACGCCTTATTCAGCAAACGGAACCGGCATCGTACAGGGCAGCGGACCGCAGTTTGCCAGTATCGTTCCCGGCGTTCCGCTGTATGAACATCATCCGATTCTGGGTGTAACGCAAGCGGGAACGCTGCAGTGGCTTAATCCGGACGCATTTGTGTCGGCGGTCGACCCGAGTACAGGGCAGTGCTATGGCGGGGACAGCCCGCAGAATTGCCAATTTGGAGACCTTGGCCGTAATGCTTTGCGTGGTCCCAATTTCCTGTGGAGCGATTTCTATCTGACAAAATGGTTTGCCTTGACCGAACACGTGAAACTGAGGTTCGAGGGGCAGTTCTTTAATATCTTCAATCATCCGAATTTCGGTCTCCCCAGTGTGGTGCAGGTCGGCATTCCAGGAAATCCTTCCACGCAGAGTGGATTTGGAGCGCTCACGTACACGACCTCTCCCCCCACGGGCTTGCTAGGCGTCGGTCTGGGTGGCGATAGCAGTCCACGCATGATTGCCTTCCAGGCGCGCGTGGAGTTCTGATCGTGCCCGGTGATTCCGGGAGGTTGGTCGGGAATACGGAAACAATGACTACGACCAGAGCTGGGGCGCTCAGGTTGGCATGCCCCTGGGTCCGGTGCATTATGGCAGTCTGTTGAGCGGCGGTATGAGGCTGCGCGACAAGCTGGGCATCCCCTGCGGTCTGGCATTCAGCCCAACCCTGGAGGGCAATGTCACGCTGCATACCCTCCTTTATTCCCACCGGGCCTTGATCTTCGACTTAGCAGGCAATCTGGTTTTCAACAAAGACGCGTTTGCGGCCAAGGGCGTGGCCTTTATCCAGGCTCTCTGCCAGGAAGCGGGCACGCCCGAGCAGCTCACTTGGGGAAGCGGCGGCAGTGTGGGCGCCATGCTGGGACATAAGAGCTCCGCCACCATCAATGCCATCAGCCTGCTGCGCGCAGCCGAAAAACAGAACCAAAACCTGGCTCGGAACCTTTGGCTCCAGCCGCCTTTGCTCGGCCGCAGTGGAATGGGAGTGACAGCCCTTCCTCACGTCACGAATTGCTCGGTGGTCTGGAACTTCGCGCAGAATCAAGACGGAGCCAGACAGTTCCTAGCCGATCTGATCGACACTTCCCGGACCGGCTACGAGAAAAGCTTGGGCGTTAACTTTCCCATTTACCCGAAAACTGTTCCTAATCTTATCGTCCGGCTCTCGAAGGATCCGCAGGCCGATCCACCCTCCAAGTACACGGCGCTCAAAGACGCGCTGCACTGGACTCCCAACCTCGGTGTGCCAGGGTATGCGACTCCGGCGTACATGGAGATTTTCAATACTTTTGTAGTGCCCAAGATGGTGGCCAGAGCCGTCAAAGGCGAGAGCGCCGAGGATGCCGCTGCGGCCGGCGCGGCCGAAATGCAGCGCATCGTGGATAAGTGGAAACAGGCCAGTTGAATCGAAAGTCGAATCGAACGACGACAAAGATGTAAAGATCCGTGCGAGGTGTTAAGCCATGAATAGGTGGAAGTCCACGTTCTTACTTGTATTGATGATCTCAGCATTGGCGCTGGCTTCGGCGCCGCTATCCCGCAAATCGCCCGAATATACGATCTCCGAGCCCTCCGGGAAGACCATGCTTCTTTCCAACTTCAAAGGTAAGGTGGTGGTGCTGGAGTTTTTTTTCGTTGCATCGCAGCATTGTGTCCGTGTCGCTGAGACGCTGAACAAACTCCAAACCGATCTGGGTCCGCGCGGCTTCCAGCCCATTGGCATCGCCTTCGATCCACCGAATAATCCGAACACTGGACCGCAACTCGTCACCTACATGGTGAACCATCTTAAGCTCACCTATCCGGTCGGTTACTCGGCCAAGGAGGATGTAGCCACCTACCTTGGCCGCACCGGAAACGAAATTCTAAATATTCCCCAGGTCGTAGTCATCGACCGCTCCGGCGTGATCCGCGCTACCAGTGGTGCCAAACCGGGCGACCCGAAATTGGAAGATGAGGCTTCCCTTCGCGCCCTATTGGAGCCTCTGCTGAAGGAAAACCCTTCGTCGGGCGGCGCCGCTAGACCCGATGCTTCGGCGCCGGCGAAGAAAACCCGATAGCGAGCGAAATACAAGCGATGCGTTCCATCACAAAACAGTCCTGGCGATTCATCATCGTTGGTTTTGTGATTGTTCTTCAGGCCGCGCTGCCACGCGCTGTTTATGGACAGAATTCCGAATTTGATCAGTTCTCTACGAAGTAGCGAAGCTGGGAGGAACATGGGAGAATGTACTGTGGCTTCAGAAGGACCTTTCCGCTGACGATCCATCCCGTTACAGTAAACGGCTTCTAAGTCCCACGAACCGCTAGCATGCCTAAATTTCCCTCGCCACTGGTGCTCCCCAAGTGTTATTTGCGATCCTGACCTAACAGCGCAGCCCCCTGCAGAATCCTTCTTTGGTTCGCGTTAAGCGCCTAGCTGAGTGACACGGACACGCGCAGTTGGGTCGGTCGGTCGGGTTGCCGTATGAGTAGTTCCGCTAGGTCGAAGTCTTCGTGGCATCGAAGATATGATTCCCCAAGAAATTTATCCCGACCTGTAATGTGAATGTCCACCCTCTGCGCTTCCCTGTGT
Source organism: Candidatus Sulfotelmatobacter sp. (assembly GCA_049279555.1). Classification (GTDB taxonomy): domain Bacteria; phylum Acidobacteriota; class Terriglobia; order Terriglobales; family Acidobacteriaceae; genus Sulfotelmatobacter. Next base: position 12,135 of record JBAPOI010000575.1, on the reverse strand, counting down.
AGAGTAACGACTTAGTGCGATGTTATACGATTACTTTTAATTGCAGCCTTGAGACACAGTTTCTTCATAGCACGCTAGATACAGTCTCTTCGCGTCGAGCATTTAGTTTAAAAGTTTAGTTATCTTAGCTTCATGACGGGTTGACTAATCGGAAGTTAGCTGGTATTGTGACAAATTCGATTAGATCGATTTCGATCTTGCCGTTGGCGGCCATCAGGAACGCCGCGCGATCTCAGGCCTTTACAATTCTGTTTCGGCAGGAGAGCTCAATGGCTATGGACCAATCAACGTTTATTGATCTAAGAGAGTTGCAATCCCGCCTCGCTAGTCACCAGCACAATAATTCGTTGTTTACTTTCGAGCAAGGACAAATAGTCAAGAGAAGCTACGCAGATGTCCATAATGACGTCGTGGTGGCATGCGCCAAGTTGACAGCATGGGGGTTAAGGCCGGGAATGCGCGTGGGCATCCGCGCCCCCAATTGTTATGAGTGGGTCGTCTATGACCTGGCCTTGCTGGAGCTACGGGCTGTCAGTGTGGCTTTCACCGATGACTTTAGATCAGCGAAAGCCGCTGACCTGTTCCAGCAATACTCGCTTTCGCTGCTGCTGGTCTCTAAGGCGGAAGGTAACTCTGATCGGGAAGGAAACGTTCCAATAGCTTATCTAGATGACGAAAACTCAAACATCCGGGTTCTGCAGCGTGGGGTGGCAGACGCCGACCCAGAATATAACGAAATTGGTTCCATTTTTTCTTCTGGATCCTCGGGCGGACTCAAAGGTCTCATACTCAACCGCCGGGGTGTAGAAGCCACCGTGAATTCATTCACCCAGGCAATCTCGCCTCGGCACGATGATTGCTTGCTGCTCTTCCTGCCTATATCAAATTTCCAGCAGCGTATGACCTATTACTCGGCTTTCTGGTGGGGGTTCGATCTCATCGTCACCGATCCAAATCGCCTGTTTCGCGCTTTCAAAGAGTTGCGCCCGACGCTCCTGATTGCACCGCCCGCACTGTATGAAGCTTTTGAATCCCGGTTTGATAATCTTCCACCAAGCAAAAGATGGATGGCACAGATGGTGGCTGATATTGCACTCGTGATACCGATACGCTCGGTGCGCGAAAGAATTGCCCGGTTTCTCTTCCGAAGCATTTATGACGCCTTGGGAGGACGCATGCGCTTCATGGTTACCGGCATGGCACCCATTAAGCGTTCCACCTTGAACTTGTGCCGGCGCATGCAGCTCCCGCTGTTCGAGACTTACGGGTTGGTTGAATTTGGATCGGTTTCCCTGAATCTTCCAGGAGCGAATCGGATAGGCTCCGTAGGCCGTCCGCTTCCGGGGGTTAGGCTGGAATTTGCTTCCGATGGAGAAATCATTGTCCACAGAAAAGACACTCAAGCGCGATCGTATTTTGAGTGTGCTCCGGGAGAATCGGAAAAGACATTCATCGGAGGTGGCTCTGTCGCAACCGGCGACATCGGCCGCATGGATCAGGATGGTTATCTTTACTTAGTAGGACGAAAGAAAGAAATTATTATTACGGGTGGAGGCGAAAAGGTTCACCCCGAAACCATCGAAGCGGAACTTGATGCTTGCGTTGACGTCGTAAGGTCAGTGGTTTTCTCTAGCGAAGAATCGGCAACCTTGATTGCTGTTGTTCTACCGAAGAATCCCCAGGGTGGTGCAGCCATGCAGGAACGTATCCAGCGTTTCGTCAACGACATTAATCAACGTCATAGGTCGATCAATGTCGGACAAATAGTCTTTACTGACCAGGCCTTTACATGCGAAAATGGGTTCCTTCGGCCCAACCTAAAGCTGGATCGAAAAAGGATAGCTCAACATTTCCAATCTGCTATTGTAAGTCATACCGTGGCCAGTAAAGCGCATAAATGGAGTGCATAAATGGATACCGATAGCCAGTTTGAGACCAAGGTGCTATCTCTCATTGTCGAGACGGTGCCGCGGAAATTCAAGAAGACCGCGATTACCGGGGAAACTCATCTCCAGAAAGAGCTGGGACTGGATTCTATCGCGATCCTTGCAATGGTTTTTCGTTTTGAGGAAGTATTCAAGATCGACCTGGGCCGCATTAACTTTCAAGTTAATATGGGCGAATTGCGCACGGTGAATGATGCCCTCAAGATGAGCAAAGAGATTCTGGAGCAGGCAGGAAGCCTTCGCAAAGGATGAGCGGGATGTCATGGACGACTCGAATCATCTAGCGGCGGAGATCATCGACGCCCATTGTCACATCGCATCTGGAGAACACATTCCCAAGTCGTTTATTGCTGGCGCCACGGCAAACATGGCTGCGGCTTTGTCCGCTCAGGGAGTCAGTGTCAATGCCAGCAAGCTGGGAAAGATGTACGAACAGAAGATGCAGGACCCGCTCTGCGACGAACTGGTCGCTGAGATGGCAGTGGCAGGTATTTCCAAGAGCATTCTTCTCATTCCAGACTTTACTTACGCTTTGAAAGATTGCGTGCTGACCATTGAGGAATCGTTTCATAAGCATCGGCAAGTGCTTGCCCGGCATCCAGGGAAATTTGAGGTTTTTGGTGGAGTAGATCCGCGCTGGGGCAAGGACGGTCTGGCTCTGTTCGAACGATCTCTGGTGGAATTTGGGTTTCGGGGGTTCAAACTATATCCTCCATGTGGCTACAGCCCCAGTGATCCTGCATTGTTCCCATTTTACGAGGTCTGTGCCCACCATCGTGTACCTGTTCTTCTGCATATCGGCCCGACTTCTCCCGCTCTTTCCTTTAGCACTTGTAATCCTTTCCTCATAGATAACGCGGCAAAATCTTTTCCCACAGTCAATTTCATTCTCGCTCACGGCTCCGTCAGTTTCACGGAGGAGTGTGCCATGATGTGCAGATACAGGCCGAACGTCTATCTCGATATAAGTGCCTTTCAGAGCACGATGACGCACAAAAGAATGGGGGACACGGTCAAGAGGACGCTTTCCCAGGGCCTCAACCACAAAGTGATTTTTGGAACGGACTGGCCTGTCTTCCGGCTGCAGGGCACGCAACAGAGTTTTCTTAGGACCATCGCTGACGAAGACGGCGCCGCTTCTGAGATTGGTGACCGCGAAAGAGACCTGTTTTTTCACGGAAACATCGAACGTCTGCTGGAAAGCTCAACTGCTGCTTCCGCGGCATCCGACTCTACGGACTCAAACGCGACGCTTTCTCGTTGATCGAGAAACCAACACTTCGGTATTCGGTGACAGTCGCGGGGTCTAAGAAAATCTACAACGCCGCCGATGCAGAGGTAAGTCGTAAGGCTTCTATATATTTACTTAGAGATGTTCGGCAGTCTGTTGCCTGTTGCTGCTATCCGCTTGATCGGCGTGATTGGAGACGAGCCGTGGGTGGGTTTATGCGGCGGGAAGTGACGCTTCAGTTCTTAGGACTGCTTGCGCAAATCAATTCAGCAATCTGAACTGCGTTTAGAGCAGCACCCTTGCGGAGTTGGTCACCGCATACGAAGAGATCCAATCCTGTATCGCCGGATTGCGAAATATCGGATCTTATGCGTCCCACATAGACAACATCCTGGCCTGACGCAATCTTTGGAGTTGGAAAAATGTTATTAGACCAATCGTCCATGACTTCTATGCCTGGCGCCTTGGACAATAGATCCCTGGCCTCTTGTCTTGAAAGGGGATTGCGTAAGGATAGATTAATGGATTCGCTGTGAGCGCGCACGACTGGAACTCGGATACAAGTAGCAGTTACAGCAAGGTCTGGATCCCCCAGAATTTTTCTGGTTTCCATCATTACCTTGTTCTCCTCGCCATTGTATCCATTGGCCTGAACGGTCGTGTTATGGGAGAAGACATTGAACGCAATCGGATGCGGCAATGCGCAAGGGACGGGTTCTTTTCCTTCAAGGACCGAACGAGTCTGCGACTCAAGTTCCTGCATAGCCGCAAGCCCAGCACCGCTCACGGATTGGTATGTCGATACGACGATTCGTTTGACTCCAACCTTTCGGTGAATGGGCGCGATTGCGACCGTCAAGATAATGGCCACACAATTCGGATTAGAAATTACGCCGCTGTGGATTTTTAGCGCCTCCGGGTTCACTTCCGGAACAACCAGAGGTACGTCAGCTTCCATGCGAAAGGCGCTTGAATTGTCAATGAGAATGGCGCCGCTTTTCCGAATGGCTGGCATCAACTCGCGGGTTGCGGTCGCACCAGCGCTGGCAAGGATGATATCGAGATCCTTGAAACTCTCAGCGGAAGCGACGCAAACCGGAATGCTTTCGCCGCAAAACCGCAGGGTCTTCCCTGCCGATCTGGACGAGGCTAACGGACGGAGGGTACCAACAGGAAAACGGCGCTGTTCAAGAACGGAGAGGATCTCGCTTCCTACTACCCCAGTGGCCCCCAACACGGCGACACGCAGACCTGCCATCACCGATTATCCATTCGGGCCGAGACCAGTTGTTCGCACACGGAAATGACCTCTCTAATCGCAACTGCTTCACGATAAGCGATACGACCTTTTCTTTCAAGTCAGCCTGCATGGCTCGACATTACCTAGGGTCATGATTCCATTGGCCGCCCGTTCCGAAAAATTCGCGGGCTTCCTATGATCGAAGAACCATTTTTTCTATTTTCTCTATGACGCCAGACTCTTGCTTCGCCCCAAGCGTCACCTTGATTAACTATCGTCACGAAGATGCCATGCCGCAGCCTCAGGGTCAACGACCGTTAGTTATCCAAAGAGGTTATTTTGTAGCACAATCGGCTGTCGCTGTTGATTTCGATAGCAGGTTGGACTGCAGCGGAATTTCTTGTGAAACGCTCGATCAAAATTTGGACTCTGAGAATAACCCGACAGGTAAGAAATTTCTTTGATTGTCATTTGGGTGGTTTGAAGAAAAAACGCGGCTCGATTCAGCCGGCGGTCGGTGAGGAAAGATTTTAGGCTCATCCCGACTTGAGTTTTGAACAAATGACGCAGCCTCGATCCGCTGAGACTTACGAGGGTTGCAAGATACGGAATGGAGGTGGCCGGGTTGTGATCGATGGCCTGCAGAGCCTTCGCAATCCGAAAGTCGATGGGCTGATCTACTGCGATGTTTGCCACGCTGTTTCTCCTCTCCAGGGAAAGAGGACAGTTGAATTCGCACTGTCACCGCAACATGTAGTCCTAGGAAGAAAAGTTGTATGCGAAACAGGTACGCCGGTAGGCTGCACGCACTGTGCGCAACGTTGCTCTCGATAAGACCGGGCGACACACAAAAAATGCCGCTGTTACGAAAGCCGAATTCCAAAATGGAAGAGAGCAATTAAATTTCGCGTGCTCAAGGTGATCGAAGCGACTGCCCTTCGATGAAGAGGTCGCGGCCCAGCGCAGCTCAAGAAGGATAGATTCCTGTTTTCCGAAAAAAACGTTTACCGCGATATCGAATTCGGAATTCTGGCAAAGAGATTCTTACGCCACCCAACAAATGCATCTCTTACGAGAAGATGGCCCAGATCGTAGAAAATAAAATCGTCAAGTAACTGGCTGTAATCGCGAGTCGCGAAGCAATGTCTCTTCGAAGTGTTACGTCCTTCGTGCCAGTAATCAGACCTAAAGCGGCACCTAGGTAATCTTCTGTTAGTAACCATGCCGCCGCATACTGATTTCGTTATGAGCGGCCTTCCCCTACCTTCTTCGCAGTGGCGTGTTCCGCGGGCACAACTGGAGGGCAATACTCCGGCTGTGCTCCGCTTTCCGGATGGTCAACGTACCAGCGCAAACCTTCAGGTCATTTCGCTGACTGGTGGACTGTTATCGCTCCCGCAGCCCGTGGACCAGGGATCGCGGGTGAAGGTGATGTTTCTCACGGGAGAGGGCTCAGTGCTGGGCGGTGCGGAGATGTTGCGTCCGGTTAGCGATGCACTGCAGCCGTTCCGTTTCGTTTCTCTGGCAGCCGATGATCAGCGCCGCCTGGGAACACTGATTTGGCAGCAATCCAACCAGAACAAATCCGAGGAAGAGTGGATTGAGAAACTGCGGGCGGCCTCGGCGAATCGCGAAGAACCCAAGCCCTGGCGCTTTAAGGTGGCGGGCGCAGTTGGCTTGCTCACCGCCGGTCTCGCCACGGCAGCCTACTTGCTACATTTCGGATTATTGAAATAGTTAAACGAAAATTGAGCTTGTAGAACGAGTTTGATGACAACTCCCCAACGATGGACGCAACCAACACTCGCCGCTGGCCCCGATTTCATGTGTACCTGCCTGTCTTGATCACGGCTCATGCTGACTCCGAGAATGTAACCGTGCCCGGCCTGGTTTGTGAGCTAAGCCGCGCGGGCATGGAACTCTACGGCGGAGTAAACTTGCAGCCCGGCGACCTGATGGAGGTTGAGTTCCAGACTCCCGACAAAATTCGGGTTGCGGGCGTGGTGCGCAGCCGGTCGGGCTTTTGTTTTGGACTTGAGTTCTGCGCGGTGAAAGAAGAACGGGAAGCCGCTGCCGAAGCCCTGGAATCCTTTATCCGTAAACGTCACGAAACCTACGTTCAGGAGAAGCAGCAGACAATCCATCAATCTTTGCAGATGGTGCAGGAGTTAAGGAAATGCCGCCAGGATATCGAACTCCTCGCTCATGCTCTGGACGAATGGCTACACGCCGACACCGAGTCACGCGAAAAGGGAAATAGCGATTAGTGTTCAGCGCCACTAACAACTAGTCACCAACAACAATCTTTGCTATTGCGTATCCGTGAATACGAAAACTGCGCCTCTCTTGCTCCCGCCAAGGGCTCCCGCAACGACTGTGCCGCCGTCGACGCTCACGCGACAACCAACTTGATCGTTATCCCCCGCATGAATCGCATTGAGCTCGGTGCTCTGCGTCATATTCGCCCACCCAGTCTCGGGCTCCAGGAATTCATACACCGCGCCCTCACCGGCATCGGAGTTCACCGTTTGATTCGGCGCGCCGATGACAATTTCGTTGCCGCTGATGGCCACGGCTCGCCCGAAGTAAGCGGTCCGTACGCCATCCGAGGCAGTCAGCTTGGCAGTCTGCGTCATATTCGCCCAGCCGGTTACCGGCTCGACGAACACGTATGCGGCGCCCTGCTGTGGCCTAGTTCCGGGCGTCGCCAGAGGCGCTCCAGCCACCACCGTATTACCGCTGATGGCAACGTAATTTCCCAAACGGGCGCCAACGGTTGCATCGGAGCCGGTCAATTCAGCAGTCTGCGTCATATTGCCCCAGCCGCCAAGGGGTTCAACAAACACGTAAGCTTTGCCCGCCGACGCGGTTCTCGTGGAAATCGGGCTGGGGTCGCCGGCCACCACGGTATTGCCGTCGACCCCAACTGAATAACCCATCTCACCGTAAGAGACTCCGTCCGAAGGGGTGAGCTTTGCGGTCTGGGTCATGTCAGCCCAGCCGTCGGCAGGCTCGACGAACACGTAGGCCGCGCCCTGCTCCTTGTACGCGCCGTTGTTGTCCTGAGGTGCCCCTGCGACCACCGTATTGCCGCTGATCGATACGGAGCGGCCCACCAGCTCGCTCAGTGTAGCATCGGAGGCCGTCAGCTTCGCAGTCTGCGTCATGTTTGTCCAACCGATTGCGGGCTCGTTGAAAATGTAGACCGCGCCTCTGCCACTATTCGAGCCGTGCGCTCCCACCGCGATCGTTCCACCGTCAATACTTACGGCAAAGCCGAACTGGTTATTCGCCACTCCGTCCGATGCGGTCAACTTGGCGGTCTGAGTCATGTTTCCCCAGCCGTTTGCCGGCTCGGTAAATACGTACGCCGCCCCAATGAATCCACAATTTAGGCACCCCGGCGCGCCGGCCACTACAGTATTGCCGCTCACTGCCACAGAGTCACCAAACTCGGCGTTCGGAACCCCATCGGAGGCCGTCAGCTCGCCGGTTTGTACAAAGGGATCGATCACCACAGGATAACGAGCCGACGCGTCTTCGACTCTCAACAGCAATTGCGAAGCCTTCAGCTCAAGCCACGCCTGTAATTTTTTTCCATTTTCGTCGTAAGCCAAGAGTCCGCGGTAATGAAACGCCATCTGACCGTCGCCGCGAGTGAGAGTCAGACCCTTTCCGTTTTCATCCACTGCCGCGGCCAGATTACTCTCCATGGCGAATGCTACGGTGAGAGGCTGGCCATCAGCTCGTCCCGGCTGCTTCTGCAACGTAATTCCCTGCTCCAGCCCGAACGGCCCGTTCAAGTACCATTCCGTAAGCTCGCCCCGCCGGTATTCCACGCGGTTTAAACTCGCCTTTGGAGCGGCTGCAATTACGGATCGCAAAGTGTCACCATAGCCATAGCTTTGCAAAACCATCGTCCAGTATTGGCGGCCACTGCGCACTTCAACACCGTGCACCGTAAAATTCGCCGCCAGCTTCTGGCGCGCATTGTCGGCCGTGACCGCGCCTCGTTTTGCCTTTGCCTGGTACGCTGGAATGTCCTCCCCCATCGCTGCAGAAATGCTGGACTGGGCCTCCGGAGAGAGCCTTGCTGATTCAGCCGGGATAGGGGCGCTACGACCGACAGCCAGAGCAGAAAACAGTCCGCAGAAAACCAACATCATGGGAACCGAGATCGCGAGACTCGTCCTCCCACCAACCTTATAGTGCATATCCCCCTCGCTTCTTGGCCTAGTCAGCTCTTCCGTTTCCGGTTCAGTCTCTGGCCAGTCCAACATCACGTCTGCAAAATAGAGCAACCAAGTCCCCGTTCTTGTCTGGGGACCAAGTGCTTCGGCTTAGTTCTTAGTATGATGCGGCCGGAAAGCAGAAGTTTGGTCATTCTAGGAGCGAAATCTTAGGTTGAGACACCCTCTAAGTCAATCGCCCAAAGTGCTTAGAGCACCGATGTCGGGGACGCTAGATCGCTATTTACAACTTCGAACTTAACTGCGGGCAAATCGGGAGGCGAGCCGTGCTAAACGCACGAGCCGGTACAGAGGAAATGCGGACTTGGGTAAGCGAACAATCTCCCATTCGCCGGGACCGGGAGTGAAAGCGAGGCGGGTGAAAAAGCGAATGCGATCAGCCCAACGTTCGCGAAGTCGCACCATCAGCCGGAAGTAAGAAAGCTGATCTTCCTCGTAAGAGACGCTGCGAATCACTTTTACTGAAATCTCATCGGCGAAGGCTTGTGCAACGTGATCAGCCTTGATCGACTTTTCGATCGGCGGCGGAATCGCGGTTGCAACGAACCGTTTCGCCAATTCCAGCGTGATGCGCAGGATTCGCTCGATGCCGAGTTCTTGCCCCTGAACTTCGATCCAATTCCAGTCCAGATTCCCCACCTTCAACATCTGCGCAATGTCGCAAAGCCAAATCAAGCGTCCCCAAACATGCTTCGCGGCATGCACCGAGAGCACCAGGAACAGGTCTTCCGGGGACGGCGTCTTCACCGTGCGGCCCGCGACCGTGACCTCGACCGCTCGGCCAAACAACCCATCCATGTCAAAGTCGACCGCATAGAAGTGAGGCTGCAGGGCCCACTGCAGTTCAAGCACGTTCTTGCCGGCGGCGCTGTCGAAGGTACACTCGTATCCTGACGCGATATACTCCCGCTCGGCCTCTTCAGGAATCGGCACACGCACGGTATATCCCAATTCTCGAACTGCGTTCTTAATATTCCCTACATCGTCCTTGCGCACGAACAAGTCGAGGTCGCCGGATTGGCGCAACGCCATATCGCCGTAATACATCTCCGAAAGCACGAGGCCTTTGTAAGGCAGAACCTCAATACCCAGCCCATCAAGGCAGTCCAGAATGCGGATCAGCTCGCGCGTAAGAAAAAGAGATTTGTGGACGTTGGTCTGGTAACACTGACCGAGCACTGCCAACGTGGAGGAGGGGACGATGTCTGGCAGACGCGAAAGATTTCGATAAAGCAGCGACGATGTGCCATGTCGATCGGCCAGATCAAGCACGGCGGTCCAATCGACCGGACTCTCCGATTTCAGCAGGCTTCGGACCCGATCAAGCTCCCTCTGACCGCAATCGGGAACACCCGCGGCCAGCAGGAGATTCCAGTCGCGCTCCACTGAATTCAATGTCGCGAGAGGGCCGACAGGCGAAAGAAGTTCCGGATTCACTGAGGTGAGCCATCTTATCAGGCGAAAGAAGGCATTGAAATGTCGAGAGAAAAGACGAGCGCGGCCCATCCCATGTCTGAATCCCTCCTAACGGGAGTTACCTCCGTTACTTGTCTGTCCCTACCTTAGGGACTCTCGCGGCCTCGCTTCTGTCACACTAGGAGGTTGAGGCCGCGCAAAGGCGCGCCCATGAAAGTCTGACGCATGGAAATTTTGACACCTAGAGTCGTGCGGCGCAGTACCAGAGTGCGGGTCGAAATTCCTGTGACCGTGACCAGCATGGACCGGAGGCACCAGTTTTCCGCAACCTGCGATGCTCTGGTAGTGAGCGCGCAGGGCTGCGGACTCCGCACCTCGCAGGCTTTACCCCTCGAAACTCCAATTCTGTTAAGCGATCTTCCCGGCGGCGCAAGCGCTTCTGCGCGTGTGGCGAGTTGCCTGCCACTGGGTCACGATGGAAAACAATTTCTAATCGGCATGGCGCTATACAACCCCGGAAACATTTGGGGAATCGCCAACCCTCCGCAAGACTGGCATTGCGACTCCAATGCTGCCGTCAGCCTCGGCAATCGCACGAGCAGAAGCGGGAACGTCTGGCCTTACAACATTTTCTCCGCTCACGGCGAAGCTCGTCCCGGCCGAAAATAAACCGCTCGGTATGACACCGCCAGCAGTCCTGATCCCGTTCTTTCGTAACCTCGTGCGGTGTTCGGCGTGGTGCCATACTGCAGGTTAAGTATGCCGCAAACCGCAGAACAAATCGCCCTTGCAGCATCTTCGGCCCGTCCGGAGAAGGGCACACCGCGCCCGTTTCGTGTGAAGCTTCGAGGGTCGATTCTGACGCTCATTCGGCTGCCCAACCGGCGCCAGGTGCGGGGAAAACTTCACCAACTCTCCAGCACCGGGGGCCTGGTGAACCTCGATAAACCGCTCGACGAAAAACTCGTGGTCGAGTTTATCTTTCACCTCGGCGAAACCACGATTCGCGAGAAGGCGCAAATGCTATTCCCCATGTGGGCCACGCAGGGATGGCTCCAGCCCTTCCGTTTCATCGACCTGCCGGAAGCGAGCAAGAGCACCCTGGAAACAAGCCTGACTGCATTCATGCAGGGCCTAACAGATCCCGCTTCCTGAAGGCGGGAAGCGTTACAGTTCGACCGTAGCATCCCACTCCCTCGTCTACATTGACCTGCCTTTTCTCGGACGCGAGGCTTCTGGCGGCCAACATGCGATTTTTCACCCTTGACAGCGCTAGATTAGAAAACTAGAGTGTCCGGACTGTAGCACCATCTCCAACCCCCATTTGGTGTCTTCCAGCCCGACTTTGTCGTTCACTGCTTGGCTGCTTTGCTTGCAGCCGAGATAACGTTCGGTGGTCTGAACCGCGTGTCCAAGCAAGAACTGAATCCGCTCAAGTTCTTCGCCCGCTAGGTATAACCGAGCGCACGTGCGACGCAAGTCCATCCGGGAGCCATCACTTAGACCGAACGCGATAGGGCTACGGCCGTTTTTGCGTAGCTGTTCTCACTATCTTTATCTGGGCTTTAGTCAACAATCTTGTCGACTGTGCGATTGAAGTCGCCTCTGAGAAGGATCATCAGTCTGGCCCGCATCGTGAATAGGCTGAGTTAGAATACATCCATTCACCCTGGAGTCGCAGTCTTACCTAGGAGGATGGTCGGAACGACAGCGCTTGGCGAAGGGCTCATCAGGTTCGAGCCTCGGTTCGAGTTCTGTTGGGCCAAAGTCAAAGGCGCTTTCATCTCAACCCTTATGCGTTCCAGGTGCTTTCGGATACTGGCTCCGGCCGCGATGTTTTTCCTGCTGCTAGTGGGAACGGGCAGTGGACAAAATACGACCTTGATCAGCCTTGATCAGGCCATTGATCTGGCGCTGGCGCACAACCATTCCATAAAAGCGACGCGAACTCTGATTCTCCAGAACCAGGCCCAGGAGATTACCGCCAACCTGCGACATAATCCAACGCTTGGGGCCGATAGCCAATTCATCCCATTTTTTAGCCCACAAGAT
>JBAPOI010000574.1:0-3574 GCA_049279555.1 Candidatus Sulfotelmatobacter sp. | reverse complement strand
CATTTGCGCCATTCCAGGACATTCCGGCAGAAGCCGTAACGGGCCAGCAGTCGCTCACATTTTTCATCGATGTCAACTCCACCCCAATCAAGTACGAAATCGACGGCCGGCCGTACGACCCAGGACGTATCGATCGGACTCTAAACCTCGGAACGGTCGATGAGTGGACGCTTACCTCCAAATTCGTTAATCACCCGTTCCACATTCACGTGAATCCCTTTCAGATTGAGCAGATCCTCAATCCGCAGGGTCAGTCGATCATCAATGCGAACGGCGACTGCATCGACAAAGACGCCCAGGGAAACCTCGACCCACAGTATTGTGACCAAATCGGAGTTTTCCGCGACACGCTCCTCACGAAGCAAGACTACAAGATTATGTTGCGGTCACGATACGAGACCTTCACAGGAGAATTCGTCTTACACTGCCACATTCTCGACCACGAGGACCAGGGCATGATGCAAAACGTTGTGATTGCCGCTCCAGGGGTGGAGCTTATGGGAAAGAATCACTGAAAATTGCCGGGTGCGTGACCGTGGGGAAGCAATTCGGACATGAAGCGAATAACGTTCCGTTCGTAGTTTAACTTTGTTAACTCCACGACGAAAGGTGGAGTTTGTAAACTCTGAGGAAGATGAGGTGAAAGCACATGGCTGCTGAAGTGAGCTTCGCAAACGATATTCGTCCGCTTTTCACGTCTGTTGACGTAGATCATATGTCAGCGTTCTTCGATTTATCCAATTATGACGACGTCAAAAACAACGCCCAACAAATCCTTCAAAGGCTAAAGGCCGTGGGCGGGTCGGTCATGCCGCCGCCTCCCGCCAAAGGCGGGAACGGCCCGTGGTCAGCCGAGAAGATTGCGCTGTTTGGATCGTGGGTTAACGGTGGATTTCAGCCTTGAGGAATGAATGCGCGGTTGGAGGGTTGTGGATAGTTAGCAAGGAGATACAACGATGAGGCGACTAAGAACGATTTTGGGGGTACTCGGCATTGCAGCAGTAGCGTATGTATCAATTGAAGCAAATCCGCAGCAAGCGGCGCTGCCAGCAGGCGTTTACGATATTCCGCCGGGCTTTGACTTTCCTGCTAACAAGCAAACGCTGGAACAATATCGCTCTACGGCAAACCTGGCAGCCCAACGACTCCATGTTTGGAAAGTCTTTGCAGGAATGACTCAGCTCACTCCTGACGGTAAGTACCCGATCTTTGAGACCTGGTTCTCGGAAGATGAAACTTTCCAAACCGGACCCACACCGCAAGCGCTTGCTCCTCATCGCGTGGTGCGCCGCTTCAGAGAGCCGGATCAATTCAGAACACCGCCGGGGTTTGCGCCCCAGGCGGCTGGCTCGGCATTGCTTTCTTTTGTCTTGTACAACTATGCAGCCTACAGTCACATTCGAAATAACCAGCTCTATAGAGTGTCGCAATTGGAATCTCTTCTTCAGTCAGGAGTTCAAGACCCCAAGTTTCCTAAGAATCGCGACATACCCAGCTTTACTCCGGACGCGGTCTCGCTTAAGACGGTTTGGTGGCCCGTTGCGAAAGACAAAGTTACCGCGATGCCGATCTGGGATCCGGAGGCAAATCCCGCAAAGCGTGGCGGCAATCCTTACACGACTTGGGCACGAGTCGTGGCAGTTGATCCAACGCGCAGCGATATTCCTGCGAACGAAGCTACAAAGATTTCTTTTATGGGAACGCAGTTTCCGAACTCTCACGTTGTCGGGCTTAGCGCTTTCTATCACATTCAATTGGATGAGCAGACAGCGTCCAATGCCATGCAGGACCCAGGGATCAAGGCAGCAGCGCAAATTGCCCTCGGTCGCGACCTTCAGGCCGGGGACTATACGGTTCTTGCCGCGACACATCTGACCACAAAGGAGATTGACGATTGGGTTTGGGCGACATTTTGGTGGCATGATCGACCTAACGACGGTCCTTTTGCCACGGGTCGCCCGAGTGAGGTCACGGGTGTTTGGCGCAACTACCTGATGAGCGAGAGTTTCGATGTGAATCTGCCGCGCGAAAAAGATGGATCGCCGCACGTGGCGTTCAATCCCTGGCTGGAGGCGAGATTTCGGGATGGAGGTAATGGAGGCGGAGTGGTGAGCAACTGCATGAATTGCCACAACCGCGCGAGCTATCCGGGCATACTTTTCCTGCCGATTTATCGCGGCGATCCCGATCTCAAGAAAGACCCAACTTTTGGTGACAATCGGCTGCGAACTGACCTTCTTTGGTCGATACCGGACGAAGCGCAGTGACGAAATAACTGTCAATATGGAGAATGGCCTATCATGGCTGAGTCGGGAAGCGTCCTTGACGCTCGCCATATAAAAGCACTGACCAGGGCCAAAAGGCTCGCTCGAACAATTACCAGCGTCCATGCCGTGGATTACGGCCTAGCGTATGTCGACCGGCAAATGACCGATCGCGCCAGCATTCGATTCCACACGAATCGGAAGATACCGCTCATGGATTTGCCTCAGGATCAGCGGCTCCCGGACACCATTGAGGACGTCGAGGTCGATGTAGTTGTGGCGGGCTACATGTTGCACGACGGCAATCCTCGTGTCGCACAAGACCTCCTTCAACCGGGCCTCAGCATTGGTAATCTAAAGACAAAAACCACAGGTACTCTGGGTTTGGTAGTACAAGACCCCGCCACCGGGGCGACCTTTGCCCTTAGCAATTGGCATGTGCTGTGCGGCGGCCCGGAAGCCGCCGTGGGTGACGACATCTCGCAACCCGGCCCTTTCGACTTGGGCAGCAACCCAGCTCGGCCCGTCGCTCGACTAGAACGTTGGCTTCGTTTGTCAGAGCAGTACGATGCAGCACTCGCCCGGCTTCTGCCAGGGATGAAATTCAGTGAGCGGCTGTTTGGAATTGCCGCTCAGCCAAGTGCTGTTGACGCGCCTGCCCTTGGACAACGAGTTTTCAAGATCGGTGCAGTGTCCGGCGGGACTCGTGGAATCGTTGACGGAATTGCCGGCAGCTATCGGCTGGACTATACGGGCTTTGGCGATGGCCCAGAGTGGATGGAGGGCTTCCGCATAGTGCCCGACCCAGCAGCGCCGTCGAAAAAGCTCAGCCTTGAGGGCGACTCGGGATCACTTTGGATAGAGAGTGCTGAGAACAAAATAGTCGGGTTGCATTTTGCCGGCGAAGATGGCGGTGGTCCTTTGAACGAAGTTGCCCTGGCTCATCCAATGCAAGACATTCTCGAACGCTTCGCTGTGACGATGGCGACCCAAGTAATTCTCCCCGGTTAGTCATGAAGGTCGGCGGTCCATTCGACGAACTCAAATTGACCGACGTGGACAAAAGAATAAAGCCCGGACTTCGCCGCATCATCGTTTTCTGATCGCATTGCATTCGCCTAATGCGCTCCTTGAAACCGGACTGCGAATGTGCCCTCCAGAGAAAAGCCAGGAGATGACCGCCTTCGCTGCTGAGCAGTCCGTTCTCTGCAGTCCGGTTTGTTTGGGAATAATCGCGAAATACGGGCATTGTTCGCGGTATTTCGGCGCAAAGCGGGTGGAGTTTCCGCGCAGTTCAGACTGCGTGGCGG
>JBAPOI010000573.1:0-4352 GCA_049279555.1 Candidatus Sulfotelmatobacter sp. | reverse complement strand
CTGGCCGCCATCTCCTTCAACCTGACCCGGCTACTCGCTAGCCGTTAGCTGGGCCGATGGCGTTTTTAATAACGGTAGGCAAAATGACTGCGATGCAAACGCGTTCTCACGCGGTCTCTAAAGCCCGACGGATATTGAGCTGCTTACGCGGCCCTAAAGGGCCGCTCTTCCACTGGGATTGGCGTAACGCCCGATTCGGAATGGCATTGATTTTTGCTTTCAGATCCCCATTTGTGGTGGTTTCATGGAAAGACAACGCGCAGCGGAGTTACGCCAACCCTCCAAAGGAAGTACTTAGACTTTTCGATTGACATACACAGTCTGCTAAGGTACTTTGTCCGGCAAATCAGCGAGTGGGATTTTTAAGGGGCAACGGATTCTCAGGTTCGTGATTAATCCTAATCGCTGCTTCCTCCTTAGAACTAAGAGTACGGAATGGTCGCGCGCCGATTCGCAAGGGTGCGCGACCATTAAGTGCGGGATAAGTCGGGCCATGTTGTGCTAAACCGGGCGGATAGTCCGGTAACCTGCATTTGTCTGAGGAGGACGAGTGTCCAACGTCAATATCTCACCTCAAACCGTTTTTCTGACATCCGGCCAGGCAGTTACCTTCGAAGCCAGCGATGCAGCGGGTAAGCCCGTCCTCGTGACCTGGACCTTAGATCCTGTCGTCGGCAACTTAGTGATACCGCCGGCACCAGGTGCGGCGCCAGGAGCGGCGGCGGGTGCCAGTACCCCGGCGTCTTCCGCAACTTATGTTGCGCCGCTTCTGGTGAAGCCCGCGCAAACCATTGCCATAGTCGCCAGGACTGCCACCGATTCTGCCAGCGCCACAATATCTCTAACTACCATCGCGATCGTTCCTTCGAAAGTCGATCTCGTAGCGGGGCAGGAGCAGCAGTTTTCCACGATTGTCGCCACGACTCCGGTTCCGGCAGCGGGTGCGGCTACAGAGGCCACGGAAAAGGTCACTTGGATTCTTAGTCCACCGTTGGGAAGTCTCGACCAGACGGGGCTATACACTTCGCCTCGCGAAGTTTTCGACTCCACTACCGTCAACATCATCGCCACAACCCCCACACCGGGAAACCGAGCCCTGGCAACAGTGAACCTGACGGCAACGCCATGGCACGGTCTGGGGGTCGATATCCTGGGTGGCTTTCTGCTTTTAGTCTTTTCGCTGATCTTCGTCATGATCGGACTCTGGCCTCCGGCGTTGCCAAATCCTGACACCGCCAGGGCAGACCGCATTCAGGCGGAAAAGACGTGGGAGGACAAAACCAAACTGTATAACGACGCGAAGAAACCGACGGAGCCCGCAACAACTTCGCCGCGCGCCGGAAACGCGCCTGCATCATCGCCAACAAAGCCTAAGGCGTCGCAAGCGGCCGGACCCGCCGCCGCTCCCAGTGACACCGCCGCATCAGCACCGGCGACCGTAACCGCCGCTGCGCCGGCTTCGGAAGATTTGGTTCAGCAAGCGGGTCAAGCCCTCGACGATGCCGCAGCGGACTTGAAGGAAAAGCGGGAGGCAGAGAAAGCGGCGAACGATACCAATGTAAATACCTGGTTTATCGTTCGGATCAACCGCGAACTTGATCTACTTTTTCTGGTCTTACTGGCGGGGGCTTTGGGTGCCTTTCTGCATACAGCCCAATCGTATTCGGACTATGTCGGCAATCGGACTCTCAAGAAAAGTTGGGCCTGGTGGTATTCCTTGAGGCCATTCATCGGCGCCGGGTTGGCATTGGTCTTTTATGCCGCGGTTCGCGGGGGCGTCCTTGCGATCACGACGGGGTCAAACGCCAAGGCTTCGGAGCTGAACCCCTTTGGCGTGGTTTCGGTCGCCGCCATGGTCGGCATGTTTTCCAAGGCCGCGACAACCAAGCTCGGCGAGGTCTTTGACACGCTGTTCAAATCGGACAAGCCCAAAGACAAGGACCCGGTAACCGGTAACCCGTCGAGTTCAGTTCAGTCCGGCGCGAAACCGGCGTCCGGCGGCGCGGCTCCGCCCTTGCAGAAGTAATGGTGCAGAAGTAACACGGTATACAGAAATAACGGTGCAGAAGTAATCGAGGGGAGAGCAGCGTCCAAGACGCGCGTGGGGAGACCGACGATGCAGGAACGAAACACTTTGAGGGGGACAGCGCCCGTTTTTATCGCCATTTTCTTTCTCGTCGTGCCTGTCGCCGTGTTGCTGGCGGTCGACTTCAGGCATCGGACTCCAGAGGAGGATTACGCGCGAGCCATCGTCGCTTCCATGCGGCCGCTGCCGACTCGTGTGTCGCATTCCTTGGTGTCGGTCGATGTCGGCCAGCCATTGACGGTCGTAACCTGGACGCGGCTGAAGCAGGTTGCCGATTACCAGAAGGGCCAAACGCCGACCTATAAGAGCGTATGGGTCACGGTGGTCCCGAACTTGAGATCCTTCTGCCGGGAATTTGTAAGATCGCAGGGCGCCCATCTGACGCAACTCACGCAACGCCTCGAGCAGCGTTTGGGCCTGCCTCCGCATTCTGGTTATGACACGTTTGTGGAGCTGAAAATCGAACCCGACCAGATCAAAGATGTCTCAAAGTTTTTCCGTCCCTGTGGCAATCCCTCAGTCACCGGCAATAGCTGCGAACCTGCTTTCCCGCCGCAGCCGGATCAGGTAAGGGCCAGCCTTGGGACCGCAACCGATCCCGGCGACAACAACAAGGTCGAAGCCTATTGGGTGTTGAGCAAATACTACTGGTCGTTCGCAGTGCCCGAAAAAGACCAGCCGATGTTGCAGTATCCCTGGACGTCGCTGGGCTACACCTTTGATTGGGCACCCGGAGGGAATGGTGGCGAGCAGTTTGTCAGATGGGGCGAGAGCGAATTCGTCATCGCACCCGGGACTCCAGCTCAGTTCCTATCTGCGACGAACAGTGCGGCGTACTGCGTCCCGTAATAAACAGGAGAGAGCGACAAGCAATCGCAATGTTAGGACGAGGCAACAATGATCCAATGTCCGATAACAGGTATTATGTAAAGTCTACGAAATGAGTTCCAGTGATCCAGCTGGTGCGATGTGTGCGATCTTGTGATCCAGCGTAGCCAGTCTTCCCCGGTTGTGGATTGCCAGGGCGACGAGATAGACATCTGTTATCTGTCGGTGGCCGGTTAGCGGTGTCGGTATCCGCTCCAAAGCTTCGTTCAGTTGAAGCGAATCGTTCCAGAATTGATGTCCTGGAAGTTCGACATTGCGCTTCAGCACAAGTAATGCCCCTGACGGCGTTAGCGAACGTGGCGAAAATGCGGGATTCGATAATATCCTCACCAGCGCCGCCTGAGTCATTGGACAGGTAGCCCAACCCTGACGCGCATGCCTCCCGAACCACAGGCTGGCTCGCTCATGCGCGGAATGTTCCGGCCAAGCCAGCGCGATGAGCACGTTGGCGTCGAGCAGGTAGGTCGGCACTAAATCTCATCCTCCAGCAGCCGCTTGACGTGTTCGCTGGTGATCTTCTTGCCGCCCTTGGGCAGCACCACGGTACAAAAACCATTCACCATCTGCATCTGGACCGGTGCGCTTGCGCCTCTGCGCACCAACTCCGACGCAGCCTTGCCCAGTGCCAGCGACCGTGTTTCAGAGTATTCCCGCAGGATTTTCAGAGCATCATCATCGAGGTTCAGCGTGGTGCGCATGATGGGCACATGATGTCATAATTACCATTGTGATGTCAATAACGGATCGTGCGCATCACTCGACTATCATTGCTGCAGCCGGGAGCGATAGAGGCAAGAAATCCTAACCACAGAGGTCACAGGGGATCACAGGGTAAATGGGATTGCGAATTAATCTCAAATAACCGAACGCTCCAGGCGGAGCATAAACTCTCAAATGACTCAGTCACTTAAATGATTCAATGATCCAATTCCCTACATCTTATATCGGCCCAGATCCTCGTCATTCAGCCCTTCCAGCCACTTGCGTAGCTCTTCGGCTGTAACCCGATCCGACATGTTTGCTGCCTGCTTCGAATTCTTCAGCACCACATCGTCTACAAAGATCGGACAATCCACCCGCAACGCCAGCGCCAGCGCATCCGACGGACGCGAATCGATGCTCACTACCTCGCCCCCGCGCTCCAGCCAGATCACCGCATAAAACGTATCCTCGCGCAGTTCAGTGACGACGACCTTATGCACCTGAGTTTCCAGCCCGGTCAGCACATTCTTAATCAGGTCATGCGTCATCGGACGCGGCGTCGAAACCTTCTCCATCTCCAGCGCAATCGCCTGCGCCTCGTGAACCCCCACCCAGATCGGCAGCACGCTCTCGACGCCCACATCCTTAAGTATCACAATCGGCATATTCGAAACCG
>JBAPOI010000572.1:0-8138 GCA_049279555.1 Candidatus Sulfotelmatobacter sp. | reverse complement strand
CCGCTTGCCATCGTCCATCACGGTAAACGTAGACATCCGTAAACCGCACCCTGGCCATAATCTTTCCCTGTGCGTCCGTCGCCGTAGCCAGCCCGCGGATATAACCGAAATCGCCGTAGACACGCGGTGTCAACTCGGTTAGTTCATTGTGCGTCGGCCGGTGGTCGGCGGCCTTGGCGAGCGTTGTCGTACGATCGGAAATATTTCCTCGTGGATCCACGTCCTGAAATTCTTCAGCGAGCAGGCATCCCAAAGTCGCAGCATCTTTTTTTTCAAGCGCACTGGCCCAGGTTTGCTCGATGTGAACCAGGGCGCTTCCATCTTTGCTCTGTCCTACAGGGCAAGGCGCCGCCCACGCGATCCGGCAGAAAATCAATACCGACAGTCCGAGGAATTTTTTCACATTGCACCTCATGAAACCAAAGTAAAAGACGCCTCATCATAAATGCACACAACAACTTTGCTGCGTTTGACCATCACAACTGCCAACCGTTAGGATTCAGAGTGTGCAATTCGAAGTGGACAGAGGTTTTGCCGTTGCGCCAAGTCTCTTCCTTTACAGTAATTCAGCCGGACGATTACACTACACACTCGCCTTTTTAGTTTGCTGGAGAGAGCGGCCGGGGATGGCGTGGATCCCTCGGGAATGATCTGCCGGAAAATTCGAACCGTCGGGCGCAGGTTCAGCCACATCAGGGTAAGAAACGCCGGGAAAACACGCTGGATTTCGAGGGTTTATAAAAGTTTCGCGAAGTCGAAGTAAGCGATCGAGCCCGCATGGGCCACAACACAAATCGAGACAAGTAAGCGAGGAGAAACATGGCAGCCGTTGACGAGAAAGTAAAGCAAATTATCGTAGAGCAGTTGGGCGTGGACGAAGGCGAAGTCACCTCCAGCGCATCGTTCGTGGACGACTTGGGCGCGGATTCGCTCGATACCGTCGAACTGGTCATGGCTTTCGAGGAAGCCTTCGACATCGAAATCCCCGACGAGGACGCGGAAAAAATCCGCACCGTGCAGGACGCCATCGATTACATCTCCAAGCATTCGAAAGGTGGCAAGTAGTTTGGGACGCAGGGTCGTAGTTACCGGCATCGGCCTGATCTGCGGCGTCGGCAATACCGCCGGGGAGGTCTGGCAGTCTCTGCTCGCGGGCAAGAGCGGCGTGGCTCGCATCACGCAATTCGACTCCAGCGCCTTCGCCTGCCAGATCGCCGCCGAGGTCAAGAACTTCGACCCCCTCAACTTCATCGAAAAAAAAGAAGTGAAAAAGATGGGCCGCTTCATCCACCTCGCCATCGCTGCCGCGGATGAAGCTTTTAAGATGTCGGGCCTGCAAATCACACACGAGAACGCCGAGCGTGTGGGCGTTCATATCGGTTCCGGCATCGGCGGATTCGACATCATCGAACGCGAACACACCGCGCTGGCGCAGGGTGGCCCGCGCAAAATCTCGCCATTTTTTATTCCGGCGGCGATCATCAATCTTGCCGCCGGTCACGTTTCCATGCGGGTTGGCGCCAAGGGTCCCAACGAGGCCACGGCCACTGCCTGCACCACCAGCGCTCACTCGGTTGGAGATTCCTTCCGCATCATTCAACACAATGACGCGGATGTCATGATCGCGGGCGGCTCTGAGGCTGCGATTACTCCGATGGGCGTCGGCGGATTCGCCGCCATGCGCGCTCTTTCCACGCGCAATGACGAGCCTGAAAAAGCCAGCCGCCCGTGGGACAAGGATCGCGATGGCTTCGTCATGGGCGAAGGCGCGGGCATCCTGATTCTCGAAGAACTCGAACACGCGAAAAAACGCGGTGCCACTATCCTGGCCGAAGTCGCCGGCTATGGCATGTCCGGAGATGCCTTCCACATGACGCAGCCCGCTCCAGAACACGAGGGCGGATTTCGTGTAATGCGAAACGCCGCACGCGACGCCGGTGTCAGCCCCGATAAAGTCGATTACGTCAATGCCCACGGCACTTCCACGCCCATCGGCGACACGCTCGAAGCACACGCCATTCGCAACTTTTTCGGAGAGCGCAAAATTCCCGTCAGCTCCACCAAGTCGATGACGGGCCATCTGCTCGGTGGCGCCGGCGGCCTTGAAGCCGGCATCACTGTTCTCGCTCTTCGCGATCAGATCCTGCCGCCCACCATTAACCTCGAGTGCCAGGATCCTGAAACCAATGCCATGGATTTTGTTCCCAACCACGCTCGAAAAGCTAAGCTCGAATATGCCATGTCGAACTCCTTCGGCTTCGGCGGCACCAACGGCGCACTGTTGTTCCGTCGCTGGTCTGAATAGAATTCCCTCCCGTTACGCAAGATGTGAATCGGCTCATGAAAGTTGAAGTTCAACGTCTAACCGTTGTAGGCTTCGCTGCGCCTGTAGAGTAGAAAGTCAAGATCAAGTGTGTTTCCGGAGATAATCGCCGATGCGAAAAATGCTGTTTGGAATTGCCCTCCTCGCCGTCCTAAGCGCAGCATCCTTCAAACCGCTGCGTGCCCAATCGAAAGACGACGCAGCTCAGAGCAAGCAGGACACTCAGAGTAAGCCGAACACGCAAGACACAAAGCAGGACGCCAAGACTGACGGCTTCAAGCCGGAACAGGCCACCAGCAAAGGCTCGGTCACAATTAACGGCAAGGCAATTCCCTATGATGCTTTTGCCGGCACTCTTGTAGTCCATCCGAAGAATTGGGATGACGTGCCTCAGAACGCCGACAAGGACGACAAAAGTTCGCCACCCGAGGCCAGCATGTTCTACGTCGCCTACATTAAGTCAGGGGAGAGTACGCAACGGCCCGTAACTTTTCTTTACAACGGCGGCCCGGGCTCTTCGACAGTATGGCTTCATATGGGAGCGTTCGGGCCGAAGCGCGTTGTCACCGCCGACAATTCCCACACTCCAGCCGCGCCGTATCCCATCGTCAATAACGATTTCAGTCTGCTCGATGTGAGCGATCTCGTGTTTATCGACGCCCCCGGAACCGGTTTCAGCCGTATCGGCGGGAAGGATCGCGAAAAATCGTTTTACGGCGTCGATGCCGATGCCGACGCCTTCGCCGATTTTATTTCACAATTCCTGACCAAGTATGGACGCTGGAATTCTCCGAAGTATTTGTTTGGCGAAAGCTACGGCACCACCCGCTCGGCGGCGCTGATCAACGAGCTTGAAACCGTAAAGTTCATCGATTTCAACGGAGTGATTCTGCTCTCACAGATTCTGAACTACGACAACAACGCCGACACTCCGCAGTTCAATCCCGGCATCGACATGCCGTATCAAATCGCTCTGCCTACCTACACTGCATCGGCTTGGTATCACCACAAGCTGCCCGACCCGCCTAAAAAGTTGGGGCCGCTGCTAGCAGAGGTCGAGCACTTTGCCATGAACGATTACGCCGGGGCGCTCGCAGCCGGAGCCACGCTTGCGCCCGATCAACGGAAGGCAATCGTCGCGAAGTTGCATCAATACACCGGGCTGCCCGCCGACTACATTGAGAAAGCCGATTTGCGCATCAACGTCGGGGAATTCGTAAAGACGCTGAAAGGCGACAGCGATACGACTGCCGGCCGCCTGGACACTCGCTTCTCTGGTCCGACGCTCGATCCATTGAGCAAGGAAGCGGAGTATGATCCGCAGTCGGCGGCCATCGGTTCAGCTTACGTCTCGGCCTTCAACGATTACGTGCGCAAAGATCTGAAGTTCACCGAGAACCGCGAATATAAACCGGAAGTTGATATTGAGAAAAACTGGAATTACCTGCATCAGGCCCCCGGCGCCACCACTCCGCTACCCCAGGCAGTCAATGTGATGGTCGATCTGGCCAGCGCGATGAAATATGACCCGAGCTTAAAAGTTCTCGTCAATGCAGGCTATTTCGATTTGGCAACGCCGTTCTTTGGAGCCATCTTCGAAATGCAGCATCTACCGGTTCCCGCAGTGCTGCAGAAGAATATCGACTTCAAGTTCTACGAATCGGGACATATGGTCTATGCTCACGAGGCCTCGCTGAAAGAACTGCACGAGAACGTGGCAGCTTTCATCGCGAGCACGGAGAATTCGAAATCCAAGTAGTCGCCATTAGAAGCAGTCTCGTAGATCGTTTTGGGAAGGGCACGACTTCAGTCGTGCCATCCAGCGCCGATTAAAGACGCGGGCTTTAGCCCCTGAGGTAGCTTTTGAGTCCGCTAGGAATGTGAGATGGCTTCTAGTAAGTCCTTGGTCGCAGGTTCCCAAGCGATGCCCCGCTTAGCATGAAGTAATCCACAGGTGTGGGTATTGACTACGTGTAGCGTGCTTCGATAGCCCGCCCTAATACTTTGCGTGCCCTTGCCCCGCGAAGCGTGGTAATTTAGCAATCAATCGCTACAGCGAAGACCACCCAGCCATGATTACCCGGCGCGAGTTCATTTCGAGGATTGCCCAGGCCGGCGGTTACGGTGCCGCCTTCATGACCATGCATTCGCTCGGCCTTCTGGGCATGGCCGAAACCAAACAGCAAAAAGATTTTCCGCTTCCTTCATCCGCTGGCCGTGGAACCAAGGTCATCATTCTCGGTGCAGGGATTGCCGGTCTGGTCTCCGCTTACGAAATGCGCCGCGCAGGTTTCGATTGCACCGTGCTCGAGGCCCGCGAGCGCCCCGGCGGACGCAACTGGACCATTCGTAAAGGATCGAAACTCGTCTTCAATGACGGAACATCGCAAGAGTGCACCTTCGACGAAGGAAATTATTTCAATTGCGGCCCCGCGCGTCTGCCCTCCATCCACAAAACCATGCTCGGCTATTGCGATGAACTTGGTATCGAGCTCGAAGTTGAGGTGAATACCTCGCGCAGCACGCTGCTCCAGAACAATGCTGTTTTCGGTGGCAAACCCATCTGCCAAAGGCAGGCCATCAATGACACTCGCGGTTACGTCGCCGAGTTGCTCGCAAAGTGTGTGCAGCAGGGCGCGCTCAATCAGGCGTTCACTGTCGACGATCACGCCGTGGTCATGGAATTTCTCAAAGCCTACGGCGCGCTCAACAAGGATTACCAATACCAGGGTTCGCCGCGTTCCGGCGACCTGCAACTGCCAGGCGCGGCCAATCAAATCGAGATCCCTCGCGCTCCGCTTCCTTTCTCCGATTTGCTTCACTCGAAGTTCTGGCATCCCATTATGTTCGAGGAAATCCTCGATATGCAGGCCACCATGCTTCAGCCCATCGGCGGCATGGACCGCATCCCTTACGCATTTGCCAGTTCTCTGGGCACGTTGGTTCGTTACAACTCACCGATTACGGAAATCAGAAAAACCGTGAACGGTGTTCGCGTGCTGTATCGTGACGGCGAAGCCGGCCCGGTGCATTCTCTCGAAGCGCCGTATTGCATCTGCACGCTGCCGCTGACCATCCTGCGGACCATCCCCACCGACTTCGCTCCGCGCGTCAAATCCGCAATCGAGCAGCCTATCTACGACTCCGCCTTCAAAGTTGCGTGGGAGTCGCGCCGCTTTTGGGAGCAGGATGGTGACGAGATTTACGGCGGCCTCTCGTTCCTCACGTCGGGTCCAATCGAGGTCGTCTGGTATCCCAGCGCGAAGCTGATGTCTAAACGCGGCGTCCTGATCTCCGGCTATGCCATGGAAAATTTCGGCGACTTCGGCAAGCTTCCCTCCACCGAAGCAAAACTTGCAGCTTCCAGAGCCGCCATCGAAAAACTGCATCCCGGCAAGGGAAAAGAACTCGAGAAGCCGATGTACATGTGCTGGGGCAAAGTGCCTTACAGTCTCGGCTCCTGGATCAGCCGTGGGCCGGACTATCCTCCGCAAAGCGAAGCGGCTTATTACGATGGACCGTACCGTGACTTGATCGTTCCTGATGACCGCATCTACTTTGCGGGCGATCACTGCAGCCATCTCATCGGCTGGCAGGAAGGCGCCGCGCTTGCAGCCCAGCGCGCGATCATGATGATCGCCAAGCATGTGAACGAATCGGCTTGATATCAGTCTGATCTGAGTCCGGCGAACAACTTTTCACGATGGAGAAAATCAATGCGAAAAATTCTTCCAGCTCTCACCCTTGCTCTGCTCTCATTTCTGGTTCTCGCGCACACCACCGTCGCCCAGACGAACGTTCGCCACATCCAGGACGATGATCGCCCTATCGCCACGGGAGTCTGGGTGGGCGATACCCTGTATTTGAGTGGACAGTTAGCTGCGCCCGTAACGCCGGCTGATCCAGCGAAAGGAACTCCCGCAGTCTACGGCGATACCGAGGCGCAGACCCAGAGCACGCTCACCAAGATTCAGGCAGCGCTCAAGGCCGAAGGACTTACCATGGGCGACGTCGTCATGATGCACGTCTACCTGGTCGGCGATCCTGCCAAGGGTAGCAAGCTCGATTTCCCTGGCCTGATGGCCGCTTATACCCGCTTCTTTGGAACCAAAGAGCAGCCCAACAAGCCCGCCCGTAGCACCGTGCAGGTCGCCGCTCTGGCGGCTCCCTGGGCCTTGGTGGAGATCGAGGTAATCGCGACCAAGGCTGCCGGGAAGCCAACCCGCTAAGTCATAGATTTATTTGAAGATATAGACAGGCTTCTTAATAGAAATTTGTTCTCAACCCGCCAGTGCACCGCGGGTAATGGAACTTTTGTACCCGCTTCCCTACGCCCTTCGGGTCTTTCCATCTTTTTCACGGCACGCCACAATAACTTTCGAACCAGAAGCACACGCTGACATGGAAAAAGCTCTCGGAACCGCCGTTGCGCCCGCTCCTTTCGCCAGGAAAAAAGTGGCGGCTCGCGCCGCCCTGGTCGATCTCAAAGAGTCTTCCAGATCTCTGCTCACCGAATGCTTCCGCCAGTTCGCGATCGAAACGGTTGTCACTTCGGCGGGATCGGCGGAACGTCTACGCCAGGAGAAATTCGAGGCCTGTGTCATCAGTCTCGCTCCCGGCGCCGAGCAGGTGATGGAAGCCGCGCGCACTTCCCCGTCGAACAGCCGTCTTGTCCTTTACGGACTCGGGGGCAGCGCGCAGGAAGCGATGCGCTTTTCCAAATATGGCATCAATGCCATGTTTCAGGAGCCTCTAGAGCGGCCCGCAGCTATGAAGCTGGTGCGCGCCACGCACATGCTCGTGCTTCATGAATTCCGCCGCTACGCGCGCATTCCGATCATGACCGAGGTCACGGTTGTCAGCCAGGATGGCCACCGCCTCACCGCCTCCAGCCTCGAAGTCAGCTCCGGTGGGATGTCTCTGAAAAGTTCTGAAGATATGCCAGCGGGAACGAATGTGGAAATATCTTTTTCACTGCTCACTCTGCCTCGTGTAAACGTGCGCGGCGTAGTCACCTGGCGAAAGAGCAAATCTTTCGGTGTCCGCTTCGACGCCAGCGACGATCGCCGCCAAAAAGTAAAATCCTGGATCGACACCTACCTGGAAAGCTAGCCCCGTCATGTGGGGACGGGCGCCTTCGCCCGTCCCGCCGAGCAGAGCGAGGCGCACCCGTAGCGAATCTGGCCCTCAGAAAGGCCGAAGAGTCCCCCGAGCGCAGCGAGGCGCAGCACAGCACGAATCCCGAAGCCTAAGCACGAGCACTGTGCACGAGTACATAGCACGAGCGAGAGACTACAAGGGTGGAGCAGGCCTTCCAGGCCTGCGTCTAGGATTTCCGAGACTCGGCGGGCTTCAGCCCCTGAGGGCGCATTCCTGTTTCTCCTGCCGTTACAATATCTCCGTGACCGAAGCCACCACCCCCGAAACCTCCACAGCCGAGGTCACGCCCGCGCCGCGCCGCTTTACCCTCCGCCAACGCATCATCCTGCGCCTCATCATTACCGCTGGATACTGGTTCATCCGCCTCATCGGTCCCACGCTCCGCGTCTGCGTCTCCCGCGAAGAAGGCGCACAAAAAACCATCGAGCAGCGCCCGCTCATCGGCTCTTTCTGGCACGCCTGCATCATTCCCTCGACTTACTTTTGCCGCAACCTCGGCATCCGCGTCATGAGCAGCAACAGCTACGACGGCGAATACATGGGGCGCATCATCCGAAAGTTCGGCTTCGTCGCCGTGAAAGGCTCCAGCAGCCGCAACGCAGTGCGCGCCCTGCTCGGCCTGCGCCGCGCTCTGCAGCAAGGCTGGACCGTCGCC
>JBAPOI010000571.1:0-2167 GCA_049279555.1 Candidatus Sulfotelmatobacter sp. | reverse complement strand
TCGAAACTAGACATCAGAACTGGGCAATCAGTCCGGTTTCGATTCGCCATCTATTCGTACGTGAACGGCGAATACAAGGCGATTCTGTGGCAAGAATGGTCACTTCGTGAGGGTTTCAGGCGGTCCGATTGTGTTCGCGGGACTGCGTGCCTACCGCGCAGTCCGAAAGCGAAAAATCTCTCCGCAGGTTGTGCTCGCAAAAAGGCAAATGAGTCGAGACTTTCGGAGATTCCTGCCCACCTTTGTGATACGACTTCCGCTCTTGGTTCCATCTGTCAGGTTGTTTTGTCGTCGCAAAGCGCCACCTTTCACCTTCCTACAACGCGACTTGTCAATAAAGCCTGTAAACTTCCGCCTGCAGTTTTAGTAGCAACTCCGGGTAGCACACGTGTTTGCGAGTCCCGGGGGCATCATGGCCGCGTCCTTGAACAGACTCGGAAAGATGCGGCGGTAGGCTGCCATGATCAGATCATCCGGATCGAACACGTAAAACGTTGGTCGCGGATATTAAGGACAGGTCTGCTTGCCTTGCTCGCATCTCGAGAGGAACGGATTGTGCGGGCCGATGGCTTTTTCCACCAGATTGTTGAATGACTTCAACGTCATGACACATGGGGAGAGCGGGCGATTTGCGTCGTCACGGCAGGTGGTGCGTAAGCGGAACGGAGCGGGTTCGCCCTTCTCGGGCGCGTTTTTCATTTCGTCCAGGCTTTGAGTTACGTATTCGATGCGGACGCGGTCACTCCCAGGCCCCTGCGGACCTTTGCGCAGTTCAAAGACGAGAGCGCCGGCCCGAAGCGCGTCGTTAGGGGAAAGTTGACGGAGACTGGGCGGCAATTTCGGGTCGGCGAAATCCCAGCCAACCCTGAGAAGCACATTCATGTTGGCCAGGTTGGTGTCGTGGCCGACAAAGCCGACAAACTGGCTGTCATCGGTCGCCCGAGAGGACACTGCCCATCCGCCGGCGACTCGTAGCCGGCCTTTTTATTGATCTGGTCAAGAATTTCCCGCAGCAGATTGGAGCCGCCGATTTGCGCCAGGTATGGCTCACGATCGGTCTGCTGAAAATAGAATTCGTGGAGGGGCAACAAGTCCGATAATTCATAACGTCCGGTGCCCGTTTTGCCAACCAGCACGCTGCCCCAGCCTACTTTCCCAAGCAGCATATTGTCGGCGTATTCCAGCAAAAAAGCCTCAGTCGCGGTGGAGGCGAAAGAAAACTTTTCCTTCCACTGGATGGGCGATGACTCCCGCGGCGGCTTCCCTTGCCAATATGTGGCGCTGTCATCGGCAGCTTTCAGGGACTTGCATTTCTCGGCATCGTCGGAGGGCTGCGCGGCCGGATTACATGATAGGACGGCGTAGAGATCGTTGAATTCCCTGCTAATGGCGGGATCCTTAAGCCACCCGAGGCGGTGATCATTAATATAGCCCGCGACACCTTGCAGCTTTTTTGGGTCGGGCGTGCCGCATTCGGCTTTGAAGGGATGGAAGAGCAGGTCCGGTGTCTTGCTGGGTACAGCAACGGTAACCTGGACTGAAATATTCTTGGTTTTCAGGCCGTCGGCAAGCGCCTCGGCGGTTGCCACTGTGCGCTTATCCACATCAGCCCAAAGGTAGGCTTTGAAGCTCCGGGGCCAGGCGCTTAAATAGTAAGTTCCATAGTAAGCGCCCAGGGCAGTAGCCGCCCTTGTGCCTTGTTCAGTCAGGTCGCCCCAATCAACTCCCCAATCTTGCTGGTTCGGCCAGGCCTTTCCCGAGTGCTGTGAATCCATGTCTTGCAAAGGGGAACGGACTCCGTGGCGGAAAAGAGCGACCACAAGCTCGAGCTGGTCCACGGCCAGTGGAG
Source organism: Candidatus Sulfotelmatobacter sp. (assembly GCA_049279555.1). Lineage (GTDB taxonomy): Bacteria > Acidobacteriota > Terriglobia > Terriglobales > Acidobacteriaceae > Sulfotelmatobacter. Next base: position 318 of record JBAPOI010000571.1, on the reverse strand, counting down.
CGCGGTTCTCGGCAACCGGGGTTGGAGATGCCATCGCATTGTGCGCAGTGACGCTGCTGGCCGTTGCCAGGGTTTGGCCGCAATTCTGCGCTGTGGTACACAGCGTGAATAAAAAAGGTAGTGCAAGTATGAGAAAAGCCCCCGCTGGTCTTTGGTGACAGTGGCGCCTGCAACGCTGATTGATTTCGCGCGTGGGCAAGGTCATGATCACTCCCTTCCGCATGAATCGGATGACAAAGTGCAAAAGTTTCTGAAGACTCACCGCCCTGTCGGTTAACGAATTACTCGGAAACTACAGCGAAACTCCGAAGCATGCCT
>JBAPOI010000570.1:0-3551 GCA_049279555.1 Candidatus Sulfotelmatobacter sp. | reverse complement strand
ATGGAGCATCTTCCCCAGACTCTTTTGGAAGTGCGGCCCACAATCTGCGTCTCTGTGCCCAGGGTCTACGAAAAGATCTATGCCAAGACTGAGATAAGCACTCGCACTTTCCCGAAGCATGCAATTTACCGGTGGGCTCTGTCCGTCGGACGCGCCAACAAACCGGCAATTCTGGCTGGAAAAACTCCTACTTCCGCGACTTGGAAGCTTGCCAACAAACTCGTATTTTCGAAACTTCGCGAAGGTATTGGAGGCCGCGTTCGTATTTTTATTTCCGGTGGAGCGCCTTTAGGCCGCGAGCTCGCCGAGTGGTTCGCCACGGTCGGCATCCGCATTCACGAAGGCTACGGGCTTACCGAAACTTCTCCGGTAATCGCGGTAAATACTCCGCTGAATCATCGCATTGGCACGGTTGGAAAGATTCTTCCCAACCTTGAAGTGCGTATCGCTGAAGACGGCGAAATTCTGGTGCGCGGTCCCTCCGTGTTCAAGGGATATTGGAATCGTGCAGACGAAACCGAGAACGCTTTTCTCGGCGGCTGGTTCAAGACCGGCGACATCGGAAACGTCGACGCCGATGGATATCTCTCGGTGACCGACCGAAAGAAAGAACTGATCAAGACTTCCGGCGGGAAGTTCATCGCCCCACAGCCCATCGAGAACTCTCTGAAACTCAATCCTTTCGTCGCAACTTCGGCCATCATCGGCGACCGGCGCAAGTTTGCCTTTGTCATCGTCTCGCCCAATTTCGCGCTCCTCGAAGACTGGGCGCGCACTAACGATGTGGCTTTTTCTTCGCGAGCCGAATTAACCGCGAGCCCGAAGGTACAGGCGCTCTACGAAGGAATTGTGGAAGAGGTAAACCGGAATCTCGCCCGCTTTGAAAAACTAAAGCGCGTCCTCGTCGTCGCCGACGAATTCACCGCCGAAAACGGCGCACTTACTCCGACCATGAAACTACGCCGCCGTGTTATCGAAGACCGCTACCGCAAACAGATCGACGAGATTTATGCCCAGGCGGAAGGCACGCCCGTAATCTAGCGAGCCCTCGCTCGTATACTTCAGCCTGTGGTTTACTAGATAAGGGTCGATCCTGCAAATTAGGCCGGGGATGACATTACGGGCTCCGCCAGCCGGCGATTCGATCGAACTATGTCACCGTCATTGCGTAAATCGAGTCGCGGAACAAAATCGATAACCATGATGAAGAGGGTTTCGACTTCCCGAATCGTAGGGGAGGGCGAACTCGCCGATTTGATCCGGCAATTCGATTGGAGAAAAACACCGCTCGGTCCGGTGGACGCGTGGTCCGATACGCTGGTCACGACGGTTAATCTGCTTCTTGCATCTCGCCATCCCATGTTTCTGTGGTGGGGCCCGGATCTTATCCAGTTTTACAACGATGGCTATCGGCCCAGTATTCGTGCTGACAAGCATCCTGCTGCGGTTGGTCAGCGGGGCATCGAGTGCTGGCCTGAAATATGGCCCATCATTGGGCCGCAAATCGATGCGGTGATGAGCCGAGGTGAATCCACCTGGAATACGAATCAGATGGTTCCCATCAATCGAAATGGAAAACTGGAAGAAGTCTACTGGACCTACAGCTATAGTCCGGTGCGAGATAAAGACGGCACAATCCAGGGAACACTCGTGGTATGCAGCGAAACAACAGAACAAGTTCTCAGCGAACGGCGGCTCCGTAGTCTGCTGGCCATCAACGTGGATCCCACACTACAAAGCCAGCTGCCAGAAGAACAATCCGTACTTCCCATTGCGCAAAGTCTTGTAAAGAATCTAGAAGACAATCCGTCCGACATTCCTTTCGCTGCGCTCTATCTCTTGCCGCAAGGCGAGATTGTCCAGGCCACTCTTACCGAGTCGACGCGCCCGATATCCGATCCTGTGAAGTGGCCGCTTCTGGCTGTGGCAAGGGCTCAGACTCCATTGCTGTTGAAAGATCTTGGCGAGCGATTCGGGGAGTTACGCTGCGAGCCTTGGCCCGAACCCATTTCACTCGCATACCTGATTCCCCTTCGAATTTCCGGATCGATTAATGCCGTTCTGGTTTTAGGCATCAGTCCTTGTTTGCCATTCGATGACAGGTATCAGACTTATTTTCAGCTTGTAGCACACCGCATCGAGAGCATGCTGCGAAGCGAGAGCCATGCGCTGGAGCTCGCCCGGGCCGCGAAGCGATTCAGCAGCCTGGCACAAGCAGATCCTTTCGGCATGGTCATCGGCGATCTGAGCGGGAAATTGAAATATGTGAACCCCGCTTTTCTCAGGACTCTCGGTTATTCCGAAGCTGAAGTGGATTCCGGAAAAGTGCGCTGGGACAATCTGACTCCGCCAGAATATGCTGCCGCCGATGCCCGTGCGGTCGAACAGCTTCGTACTTCAGGGCGTTGCGATGTTTATGAAAAGGCTTATATCGCAAAGGATGGCCGCAGAATTCCTATCCTCGTGGGTGCATCGATCATCGAGAGTTCGGGAGACGATCTTGAAGTCGCAGCCTACCTCACCGATCTCACGCCGTTAAGAACCGCTCAAGAAGAGTTGCGCAAGGCCAATGAAAACCTGGAAAAAAAGGTTGCCGAGCGCACCGCTGAACTCCAAGCTGAAGTGCTTGACCGCAAGCGCGCGGAGTTGAGCCTGCGGGAACTCACCGGCCGGCTACTGCGCACCCAGGACGAAGAACGCCGGCATATGGCTCGCGAACTTCACGATCATGCGGGACAAACACTGATCGCGCTGGGATTGAATCTTTTCGAACTGCAGAACGCAGCCAAAGACAAGGATTCGACGATTGTGAGTCTCGCGGCTCAGGGCCAGCAACTTTCCGATGAGCTGTCGAGAGAAATCCGGACGCTTTCTTATCTGCTGCATCCACCGTTATTGGACGAAGCCGGCCTAACCTCCGCTCTGAGCTGGTATGTGGACGGCTTCGCACAGCGAAGCAAAATCCAGGTCGATCTGGAATTGCCACAAAATTTAGGTCGACTTCCCAGAGAGTTGGAGCTTGTGATCTTTCGCGTCGTGCAGGAGAGCCTGACGAACGTCCATCGCCATTCCGGGAGTTCATCCGCAAGAATTTATCTCGTCCGCACCGAAAGTTTTGTGCAATTTGAAATCAGCGACCGCGGCAAAGGAATTCCCCCGGAAAAACAACGCCGAATGAGCACAGCAAAAGCCGGCGTCGGGGTGCGCGGCATGGAGGAGAGGGTTCGGCAGTTCGAGGGTACTCTTCAGATTGTCTCGAACAGCGAAGGAACGAAGGTTGTTGTGACGCTCCCTCTAAAATCGACGATCTCGGATCGATGACCTCGGCTGGAATTCTCGACAGCAAGTAATGTAACTTCCGCAACGTCAATTTCAGCAGTTCGCAAAATAGTCACGCCCAGCTCTTGATTGTGTCCGCTGGCCGTTCTTTCGTTACAATGCTCGTATGAACGACCCACTCGTTATCGCCGGACGCTCCTTCCGTTCCCGCCTGATCATCGGCACGGGAAAATATAAATCCTTCCAGGAAACTGCACGCGCCCTCGAAACCA